>CAZHQD010000018.1:15008-16633 GCA_964533835.1 uncultured Puniceicoccaceae bacterium
CTAATGTATAAATCGCGGGCGTTATTATGCACATTTAGCGGGCACTCTAATGTACATATAGCGGGGATTTGCTGGCTCTCGAAGTAAAATCGGGGCTGACCATCAGGAAGTCCGACTTTAAGCCTATTGAGTGGTTTAGGGCGAATATTGCTAAAAAAAATCCTGTGTATGGGATAATTCTATACACGGGCCGCGATGTGATGCCCTTTGGGGATGATTGCTGGGCTATTCCATTTTCAGCCCTTTGGGGCTAATCTTTCCGCTTTCCCGATGGACAAAGTTAGGGTAGATTGAGTTTATGCAAATCCTTGTTGCTGAAGATGATTTTATTTCGCGGCGGCTCCTTATAACCACACTAGAGCAGTTCGGATATCAGGTTACGGCTTTTGACAATGGTGAGGCCGCGTGGGATGCCTACAACGCACACCCGTTTCGAGTAATCGTAAGCGATTGGCTGATGCCCGGGAAAGACGGGCTGGATTTTTGCCGTCAAGTGAGGCAGAGACCAGCCACGGAATACACCTACTTTATTTTGCTCACGGCAAACGTGCAGGGGAAGGACTCCTACCTGCAAGCGATGGCGGCGGGAATAGATGACTTTTTGGCCAAGCCGCTAGACCGCGACCAGATATGGATGCGCTTGCGGGTGGCTGAGCGAATCCTGCGCTACACGACACAGATCAGCCAATTGGAAGCGATGCTCCCTATCTGCAGCTACTGCAAGAAAGTGCGCAACGATAACAATTACTGGCAACAGGTTGAGAGCTACATAGGCGAACGCACGGGCACCTATTTCTCGCACAGCGTGTGCCCAAGCTGTTTGGACAGTGTGGTGAAGCCACAACTGGATGCCATGCGGACTACCCAGCAGTAGGGGTGAGCAGGATACGTTTCCTTGACTCTTGGGAAGGGCGCCTCAATGCTGAAATCCATCATGGCCAACGCAAATAGCCGAAGCGCATCCATAACGCGGGATACCAAGGAGACCCAAATCCGCCTGACCCTTGGTCTGGATGGGCCTGCGGGCGCGAAAGTGGAGACAGGAATCCCCTTTCTTAACCACATGCTCGACCTCTTCGCGCGGCATGGGCATTTCGCGCTGGAAGTAGATGCAAAGGGCGATCTGAGCGTGGACTACCACCATCTGGTGGAAGACTTGGGAATCGTGCTGGGGCAGGCACTCAAGGAAGCGCTCGGCGACAAGCGCGGCATTACCCGCTACGGCGCTTTCTATTTGCCGATGGACGAGACTCTGGCTCGCGTAGTGCTCGATTTGAGCGGACGCGCGTTTCTGGTTTATCAAGTGGAAGCGCCAGGCACCACTTTTGTGCGGGATTTTAACATCGCGCTGGTACGTGAGTTCTTCCAGGGGCTCGCCAATAGCGCAGGGGCTAATATCCACATAAAACTGGAATATGGCGACGAGCCGCACCATATCGCCGAGGCGATTTTTAAGGGCTTTGCGCGTGCGCTCAATGCCGCAACCCGTGTGGATTCTGCTCTCAAGGGCGAGCTTCCCAGCACCAAAGGGTTGCTCTAGTGGGCATCTGTAGTAAATTAACCAGTATGCCAGCAACAAAACCAGCCAAGCGACCAGCCGCTAAGCGGAAACCTTCCGCCACGCG
>CAZHQD010000018.1:16733-28080 GCA_964533835.1 uncultured Puniceicoccaceae bacterium
AATGCAACCCACTCTCGCCATAATAGATTACGGTATGGGCAACTTGCGCAGTGTGGCCCGCGCTTGGGAAAAAGCGGGGGCGCAGACACGCCTTGTGGAGACGCCTGCTGACATACAGGGCGCGGATGCGCTGGTCTTTCCAGGGCAGGGAGCGATCGTGGATTGCATGAAGCTGCTCAAGGAAACCCGCTTCGACAACGCCATACGCGATTGGGTGGCGGCAGATAAGCCGTTCTTCGGGATATGCCTGGGCTTGCAAGCGCTCTTCGATCACTCCGAAGAGGGGAATACGCCGTGCTTAGGGATTTTCCGCGGGCAGGTGAAACGCTTTCGCCTGCCGCAAGGCTACAAAATACCGCACATGGGGTGGAACGCCGTGCGCTGGGTGCAGCCTACTCCCGTAGATGCAGGGCACAGCCGTGGGGACGACGAATTTTACTTCGTGCACAGCTACCGTGCGCTTCCTGAGGATAGATCCATCGTATGGGGGGAAACCGAATATGGCGGAGAGGTGTTCTGCTGTGCGGTCACCAAGGGGCGCATTTATGCTACCCAGTTCCACCCTGAAAAGAGCCAGGCTAAAGGACTGGCCCTCTATGAGGGATTTCTGCGGACGCTCTGAATTACGATAAGCAAAACTAATCGTGGTTAGCAAAAAACCTATTGATGGGGTAAGTGAACGACTTAAACATTACGCTGAGCCTTGCCTTGCGGTGGATTTGGCATAAATAATGCCGTGTTAAAGCTATAAACTTGCCGACAAACGCAACCTGCATCACTTTCAGTCTATCGTCATGGATAAAAAGGCTACCCTTATACTCGAAGGTAAATCATACGAATATCCCGTCATTGTCGGGACAGAAAATGAGCGTGCGATAGATTTGCGCAAACTGCGCGGCGACACGGGCTACATAACGTATGACGACGGCTATGGTAACACGGGGTCGTGCCTTTCGGATATTACGTTTATTGATGGCGAAGTTGGGATCCTCAGGCACCGTGGTTACGCCATAGAAGAGCTGGCCGAGCATTCTTCATTTATGGAAACGGCGTGGCTCACTATTTACGGCGAGCTTCCCAGCCAGAAAGAACTGGCGGCCTTCCGCGAGAAGATACGTGCCAATGCCCAGGTGCATATGGGGATGAACTACCACTTCGAGGGCTTTCCGAGCTCTGCCCACCCGATGGCCGTTCTTAGCTCCATGCTGAACGCTTTGGGGTGCTACTACCCTGAGATGGCTTCCAATAATCGCGAGCAAGACCTGGAGCACTTCGACGAGGCCGCCGCACTGCTGATTTCCAAGGTGCGCACCATAGCAGCCATGTGCTACAGGAGCCAGAAGGGACTGCCATTTATTTACCCCAAAAAAGACCTGCGCTACGCGGAGAACTTCCTCCACATGATGTTCACTGAGCCCTACAATGAGTTCATGGACACGCATGGGCTTGGGCACGCGCTAGACCTCTTCCTCCTCCTCCATGCGGACCATGAGCAAAATTGCTCTACCAGCACCGTGCGCATGGTGGCGAGCGGCGGAGCAAATCTTTTTGCCAGCGTGTCGGCAGGAGTTTGCGCCCTATGGGGACCGCTCCACGGCGGGGCCAATACGGCAGTAATCAAAATGCTGGAGCAAATCCGCGACTCGGGGGATGACGGGCGGAAGTTTATCGAACGCGCCAAGAAGGGCGAAGCGCGCCTTATGGGCTTTGGCCACCGCGTCTATAAAAATTACGATCCGCGCGCCAAGATTCTCGGCAAAATGTCTGAAAAAGTACTCGCTAGCTTAGGCATCAAAGACGAGTGCCTGGACATTGCTCGCCGCCTGGAAGAGGCCGCGCTCAATGACGAATATTTCATCTCCCGCAAGCTCTACCCAAATGTGGACTTCTACTCCGGCCTCATACTAAAGGCCTGTGGCATCCCCACGGAGATGTTTACGGTAATGTTTGCGATAGGCCGCATGCCAGGATGGATAGCGAACTGGAAGGAAATCGCCATGCAGTCCAAGGGCCGCATCCACAGGCCACGGCAGATTTATACGGGGCCTGCACTCAGGAAGTATGTGGACATAGAAGAGCGCTCCCCTAGCGCCTAAGCATTTTTAGGCGCTCCCGCGCATCGCGCTCTGAGCGCTCACAGACGAGACGGCATAGCTCCTCCAGCAGTGGCTCCGCGATAGCATAGCGAGCATAATTGCCTTCTTGTGTGCGCGACAATAGGCGCGCATCCAGAAGCAAACCCAAGTGCTTCGAGATATTCCCCTGTTTGTGCCCAGTAGCCTCGACAAGCTCCGTGACCGTCTTCGGTTCTTGCATGAGCAAGGATAGAATCTGGAGCCTGACGGGTTCGCTCAAAAGCGAAAAGAGGCGGGCAGCCTCTTCGATTTGGACAGCGTTTAGATTTTTCTTGCTATTTTTCACTATATCGCTTTATAGTGATATGGTTATTTAATAAATCAAGCTAAAACGTATGAAAAAGATAAACGCCAAAGAATTGGAATCCCTGTTGGAAACGCGCCCTGCCAAAGCGCTGCTGCTAGACGTGCGGACACCCGGTGAATATGGAGAGGCCAGTATAAGGGGTTCCCACCTTATGCCGCTGGCAGGCCTGGATACAGCCAAGGTAATGCAGAAGGCCGAGGGCAAACCTGTGGTCGTAACCTGCCAATCGGGTGGCCGCGCTGCCCGTGCCGCAGTTGAGCTGGAAAAAACAGGCCTCACGGTAAGCGTGCTCGAAGGCGGCTTGCAGGGCTGGGAACAGGCAGGAATGCCTGTCGTGCGTGGAACACCAAAGGGGCTGCCCCTCATCAGGCAGGTGCATATTCTAGTTGGGGCGCTGACAGCTGTGCTGGCGGGACTGGCTTATGCCGTATCTCCCCTCTGGGCAATCGGACCACTGCTTATCGGTCTCGGGCTAGTGGTGGCTGGCGCCACAGGATTTTGCGGCATGGCCTATGTGCTGGCAAAGATGCCCTGGAACAGAGCCCCCTCTGAAGCCTCAGCAGCCTGTGAAAAGAAGTGCTGCGCGAGCAAGGCATGATCCATTTTTACAATTAAAAAGGTAATTGCATTTTCTCAAAGTTAGTTTCAGATTTCTCGAAACTAACGAAAAATATGGACCCACTAACGAGCGAAAACAAAAAGAACAATAATGAAGTATCGGGCATCGGCGGATGGCTCATCCTCCCATTGCTGGGCTTGCTATTCACACCGGTCAAGATTGGCTATCTGATGTCAACGCTCTTCGTGCCTGTCTTTACGGAAGGCTATTGGGAGGTACTAACCAGCCCCGAAAGCGAAGCCTATCATGCGCTCTGGGGACCCCTGATCATCTTTGAATTGGTGGGCAATCTCTTCTTCTTATGCTTTTCCATCTACCTTATCGTCCTATTTTTCAGAAAAAACTATCTATTGCCTAAGCTGTATATTGCCTTTCTGATCTCAAATGTGGTCTTTCTGACGATTGATTATTTTGTATCCGACCTTATACCCGCAGTTGCCATGGAAGACAGCAGTGAATCGATGAAAGAGCTCGTGCAAACCATCGCCGCTGCGTGCATATGGACCCCGTATTTCCTGAAATCCAGACGCGTTAAAAATACCTTTGTGAAAGGCAAGCGCACAGAGCTTCCCACCGTGAGGGAATTGCAATCATTTACGCGCGAGTAATTCGGCGAGTGACGGGATCGGATGGGCCATGCTTCCGCATGCCACACCGCGCGCAGTGGTCTTCATGCGGCACTCCCCTACTCTGCCTTTAGGCGGTAGAAGATGCTTGTTGCGCCTGGCGCGGGTTGCTTGATTTGGAGTGTGCGCACGCCATCAATGTTTGAGACTTCGGTGACGCTGCTCGCATCTACTTCAAACCATTCCGTTAAATCCGTGGAGTAGAAGACGGAGAGCGTGACGTCTCCGAGGTTTTCACGGACGCGGATTTCGAATATGGGGCCGTCCTGACCGAGGAGCATTTTTGGATGCATGCCTGATTGGTAACTGTGCGGATCGAGAGCCTGAGCGAATTCAAGAAGATTGCTCATGCCGTCAGAGTCTGGGTCGGCAAGGTTTCCAGCGATGGAAGGATCGGAAGCGTGAGCGCCGAACACATTTTCACGCCACAGCTCAAGTATGGAAAGCCCGGTGACGGTAATGGTGGCAGGATTGCTCGTCGCGGAGCCAGCGAGGTCTTGAACCCGTACGGTGTAGGTGCCCGCATCGGCACCTATCAGATTGGCGATGCTGAGATGGGGCGAAAATGCTCCCGAAATTCGGGTATCGTTAGACAATGCAACCTCATTGCGATACCACCGATAGGTCGCCTCTGGCCGCGCATTGGCAGCTACAGATAGGCGCAGAGTATCGCCGCAAGAGATGGTTAGGCTTTCAGGATGAGAGGTTATCTCGGGCGCTTGGGGTGGAGTGCCTCCCACATTTGGCGTGCTGGCATTAACAACACTGGACCAAGCGGAGAGCGTGTCTCCAGATTTGGCAGCAACCCGGAACTCATAATTCGTTCCCTGCGAAAGGCCCGTGAACTCATAGAATGCAGTTGAGCCTATTCCAGCAAAAGCCTCTTCGGCCATTTCCTGCCATGCGCCACCAGCGGCTCTATACTGCACCACATAGCCTGTTTCCAGCGCTGTGCCATCCACAAACATGAAGTTGATCTGGCTTTGACTAACGGCCAATGCGCTTAACAATTCCGGAGCAGAGGGGAAGAATTCAGCGCCAGACCAACCTGCCTCAAGCTCGTAGAGAAAGGCCAGGAGACGCGCTTGGTCCTCAGCGCTTTGCTCAAGCACTTTGCGGTGCGCGTGGGCACTGGCCAGGGTGTCTGCGTTGCCTACCGTGATCATATCGACAGCTACCCATGCGGCAGTTGCGGCCTGCAGGGTGATGGTGTTGCCCATGCCAGCAACCAGGTTTACGGCCTCTACCCGCAGCACGCTCCATTCGTGTGGGCTGGAAGCAGGCGCCAAATTGATCGTATGGTTCACACCATTTACTGAGACGGTAAGCGGCGTAGCTAGGTTGGCCCTCAAGCGCAGTTCCACTGAGCCCAAGCCGCCTGCCCCGCCATCTACACCAAGGAACTGTATTGACTGCCCGGCAGCGTCCATAAGCACATGCCCCGCAAACGCCGTCTTGCCGTAGTTTGCGCCATTGGTGGCATTCACGGCGACAATCGCGCCATTTATGACAGCGTCCTCGGCTTGATAGGTATTGCCGCCCACAGTTCTGAAAACGTCCGCAAGCGTGGCGGCAGAACCATCGTGAAGGTAGGGCGCACCATCCCAGAGACCAAGAAGAGTAGGTGTATCTATGCCATTGAGCGTAGATCCTAGGCGGCTTCCCGAGGTGGTGCGGAGTGTGCCCGTATTATGAAGAGTAGCTACGCCCAGAGTGCTATCGGTGAACTCGGTGTGCGGATGGTGGCAAGAGACGCAATTCAGCGAAACAAAAACTCGTGCGCCCAAGATAGCTTCCTGCGTATGAGTGCCGTCTATGTTTCTAAATGGGCTGCGCGGTAATGATTCCGTTCCGAGTGAAGTTACGTAGGCGGCCAGAGCATCAAGATCGGCATTACGTCCTGAGTTTGGAGCGCCAAGACTGGCGTGAGGGCCGATCTCATCATCTATGAAGCCATTGCCGTTGAAGTGATTAACAATATCCAGCTCAAAGTCCTGAATCTCATCAAAGTTTGCCGACCAGTGGACATTCCCGTGCCCCATCCCTGCACGGCCACGCAAGTCGGTAGTATTGCGGAGGCCTTCACCGCGGTTGGTGAAATCCCAGACACGCCCATCGTGGCCACCATCAACGTGGCAAGTGGCACAGCTGATGTAGCTCTCCGCGCTCATGCGAGGATCCGCAGCCATGTAGAAAACCTGTTTCCCCTTGAGCACCTCGGCGGTCAATGGCTCATCGGACACCGTTTGGTATTCTCCCGTTTGCTCAAAGTTGAAGAGATTTCGATCCAACGCCTGAGTGACATCAAACACCGTCATGGATCGGCTCATGAAGTTTTGCGTATACATGCGGCGAGTAGCGGGGTCGATCACCAGGCCTTGAGGCGCGAGGCCCGATGGGGTGGTCTCACTCGCGTTCCCAGTATTCTTAAAGACGGGCACCTTGGTGGAGGTGACAGGGTCGGTGAGCCGCACGGCATCTATCGTGTGCACCTGGTTATTACCCTGAATCGTCGCAAAGAGCATAGTGCCATCAGGACTGAAAGTAACGGCTGTCGGAGAGTCCGCGTTGTCAAAATCCCGACGCGCGGCGACCACTTCGGTCTCCGTGGCCAAATCAAGGACGGCGAGTGTGGTGCGCACGGTATTTTCGTGAGTGGCAGGGCCATTCTCGAAAAGCAAACCGCGGAAGGTATTGTCCTTTTTGCCGACCACGACTGCGGTCCCCCCTTGGGGAGAGATCGCGATGCCGCTTAGGTAGTTGCTGATGCCAGAGCCAGAGTTGTTGCCATCGGGTGTTTCATCGTATTCCACCCGTATCATGCTCACGGCATGGCTCTGCGGGTCCACGCTCCATACCTCTCCATGCTCACGCTCGGAAATAAAGCGTGTGACATATACGCGGCTATGGTCGCCCGCCACCGCTATGGCGCGCGCCGTGGGCCCGAGGGGGATGTAGCTACGAGCAGAGGGGTTGGCAGCCTGGAATTGGTAAAGCCCACCGATGCCATAGGCCGAAACATACATGGTGCTCCCATCGGGGGACGCCACCACGGCAAATGGAGCGGTGCCGTAATCAAGCTCAAGTACCTCGACAACGCCCCCAGCAGAATTGAGAACATAAATTTCATCGCTGTCGAAACACGTTACCCAGAAGAGGCCCGCGGCGGTCTCGGCAACGGCCCTTGGATCCGCGCCCACAGGAATTTCTGCAATCTTATCTCCCGTGGCTCCATTCATAATAGAAACCGTATTAGCATCGGGATTCACCACCCATACGCGCCCATCGGAAGCCACTATGATAGGGCTGCTGCGCGTAGGCAGTGTGCCTGTGGGCTGATTGAAGACGAGCAAGCTCGCTCCTGCGTTTGCAGGCTCCGCAAAATTGTCCTGCACCTGGAAACGGATATCATAGCGCCCGATGTCTGCATAACTGCGAGTAAGGGTAATATTTCTGCGGCCAGCGGCGACATCCACCCATGGGCCAAAGCCGTTGCCATCACCGTAGTCAACACGGTATTGGAATGGCCCGGTATCCTCCACATCGGCGGTAATTGTGAAGTCCTGCGCGAGTCCACGCTTGTAGTTATCGACCGTGAGGCCATGGATCACGGGCACGGTCTTGATTGGCTCAACTAGGCTGCCCGTTGAAAAACGCCAGGAGTAGTCCACAATCCGATTCCCCGAAATATCCATGACACCGTTTTCCGACGGGAAATCCACCTGATAGGTCGTGTCGGGCTTAAGTGGGTCCACGGGAGTGAGGGTCATCACATTATTGGAGCCGAGATTGAAGATAACGTTTATGGGCGCACCCACGGGCTCCCCGCCTGAGACTTCGCGGATCATGAAATTGACGCCATTGTAGAGCGTGCGGCTATCCAGCTCCTCGTGGATAATCACATTTATGGGCATGTAGCGGGAGTAGTTTGTGCGGTCGCGCTCAGGTATATGGTAGCGCACGGTGGGGGGCGTGGTGTCTGGCTCCTGTTGGCGAACATGGATAAACATTCCCCCTGAGTATTCCCCGTAGCCGCCCGTAACAATCAGATTGCCCAGCGGGAACGAATACTGGCTGGGATCAAACCCATCGCGCCACACGCCCACTGCTCTCGGCGGTGAAGCCAACTCCAGCACGACGGGATCCCTCACGCCAGAAACGAGTTTCTCCATGTCTATGACATACTTCTCCATCAAGAGGTAATCATCCTGGAACTTGGGATACTGAGCATTGCGCACGCGAATGCCTCTCCCATCGCCACGATCAGTGAATCTGCGGATTAGCTTGGGGTCCGAAAAATCCGTGAGGTCCATGACGAGAATGACCCCTGAATCTGCGCCCACGGAATATAAGCGCCCGTCCTTACTTGCCCAAAACTCAGGCCAATAGCCGCCAAAGGCTTCCGTGCTGACGCCAACCAACTGCATCTCCGGAACGGCGACATTGGGGTAATTGGCAAGCACGGTGTCGGGCACCTGGTAAATGGCCATGCCCGACATGCGCTGATCGCTATTGATGAAAAACTTATCCCCAAGCATCTCAGGAAATCCGCGCACCCCATACTGCCCGCCAGGCACACGACCTATAGGTTTTAAGGTATAATTGTTGGAGCTAAACGAGCCGCTCGGATTATTCTTCCATGCCTTGACGAGATAGACCACGGAATCGTTGTTTGTGCCGTAGGCCCAGTCTTGGCTGGCGCCCCATGGCAATTGGCGCCGCAAGCGGCCACCCTCGTAGTTGCCCCATCCGTAATTGAAGCCTACCTCCTCGGGCTTTATATCCTTATGGACTGCCCCGCCAAAGGTATCCACGCGGAGAACGGGCCAATGCAAATGCGTGGCGGTGCGGCCATGGCCATGCGTATCGTATCCCCAGTTTCCCGTGTACCAATGCTCTCGCCCCTGCGCGTTTACGCCGAAGTTTAAGCCGAAGTTCGAAGGCCAGAAGGGCACCGGTGTGCTGTTGTGCTCCAGGTTGGAAATATCCATTACCCGAAACCGAATGTCATTGATGCTCGCATTGCTGCCAGGATTCTCATACCCGGCCATGAGCCACCCCTGATGGTAAACGATATTCGTAAGGCGACCCGCCAACTCGGGCACGGGCGATCGGTAGATTAGAGTTCCCGGGGCCTCCGAGCGCCTATGAGGTTGATAGCCAGTAGTGTATTGCGTCTGTGCGTGCAGGCCAATAGCCGCAGCGCCCCAGACCACCAGGGAGCGGAAAAAGAGGGACATTTTTGGGGATACTGTAAGGGTATGAGGAGCTGGTGGTTTGACTGCTAAACTATCCAAACCACAAGAGTAAGTACCCTATAACAGACCCCTATAAAACTAAAGCAAAATGCACATTAGCGGTTCTTAAATCGTCATAATAACCATGATAAACCAATGATATCGTCCGTTTGGCAATAATCTAACCACGATATTAATCGGAGCGCGCCCTCATAGCCTCCCGGCAATCTGGCGATTACCTAGTCCTCACTCTTCGGACGGTGGGGTCAAACTCCGTCGCCTTCCCGTCGGCCAGCAGGAGATGTTTCGGGGTGCCCGAGTAAACCTCTGCGCCGTTCCAGACAACTCTCATGGTGTCGGTAAATGTCATGCCCTCGCCCCATGGATTGATACGTATGGAGGCAGCGCCTTTCGACGTGATCGCTACGGCATCACCCTCAAATTGGCACTCTATTTCAGGAAGCCCTGAAAGCGCCTCGTTTCTATCCACCGATATTCCCCATGCGCTATTCGTGCTGTCTTGATCCGTGACAAACGTGAATGATTTGGGGCGCTGCCGGACGTGCTTCTGGAGCCAGTTCACACCCGTTTCCTGCTCTTGCATAAGGTAGCTGTGAGCTACTCCCGGACTGGTGTGAAACTCTGCCTTCACGCCTGCCGCCTCCAGCTCGCTTTTCATGATGGGTAACTGATCAAACAAGCGATCCTCTTCCCCGCACCAAATCCTTATGGGCAAGTGGCGGATATTGCGCGTAAGGAGCAAGTCGGGCTTATCGCGCCAAACCCCACCTGCAAAGATGGCAATCGCTGCCCATCGGTCGGGTGTGCGTAGCCCCACGGACCAGCTTCCACCGCCTCCCATGGAGAACCCATAGAGGTAGCGGCGGTCTTTATCTACGATGAAGTTTTTGTGCAGATCATCGTAGGCTTCGAAAATATCAATCTCCGCGATGCCGCGATAGCCAAGATTGCCTCTCCCAAATGGCTGGCACCAGTAGCCGTTCCCCTGAATGGCCGCAAATGTGCGGTTTGTCGTGTACCCGTGCAGTGCAGGCGCTTGCTTATCCTCTCCCACTGCGGAGGCTATGCCATCGAGCGGGTTGGGGCTGCCCGCTCCATGCAGCTCGAAAAACAATGGGTAGGCCTTCTCAGGGTCCCAATTTTTGGGCAAGGAAAATTTATAAAACTGGGTAGAGCGATCATGCGGAGACACGTAGGCAAATATCATGTCGCGATCGCCTTTCATGTAGCTCTCCTCAGAGCCGTAGTTTGTCTCCAGTCCAGCAGTGATTCTCTGTATGCATGTAAGCGTGTTGAGGGCCTCAGTTGGGCTTTTGTCTAAATACAACACAAGGCGCGCCCACTCGGTTTGCACCAGGCTGTTAATTGATTTCAAGTGCCGCACAAAGAGCGGGTGCTTGGCATTTTCCAAGCAGGCCCTGACTGCGGCATCAAACCGCTCCATGCTGCGCTCTGCGTTTGTAATAACGTAGCTCTTTTCGAGGACTACCGCCCCTGCCCTGTCGAGCAGCTTTAGGGTCGCTTCCTGTGTGGCATCGTCGGGGAGGATTTCGAGATTGTAGTTTGCCAAGCCACCATCAGGCTCGACGGCCTCCCTAACGGTAGCTGCGCCCATGGTTACCTCAATCGCGCCAATGCCTTGCGCGGATGCGGCAACGGCGATGGCTGCCGGCTTTTGGCGAGACCACGCCGTGGTGTTTATGGCGACCGCCGCCCCCGCCCCTGCGAGGTGGCCAGCATAGCTTAGCTGCTCAAAGAGCCCGGGCCGTGGCACGCCATCTGCGCCCCGACCAAAATAGTGACGCACTTGCTGGGCACCCTCCTTGGAATCATTTACCTGAACCGCGATGCCAAACTGATTGTGCAAACCAGGATACGCATCCAATGCTTCCCAGGGGAATGCAATCTCGTAGGTCGTGAGCCTAGCGCTGTCATCTCTCTGAATCGAAAACGGAAATTTGTCCGTAGCTCCATACCGGACCAGGCTGTTTTTGTGACTTACAAAGACCCAACAAGTAGGACCGCTTGCCGTGAGACCAAGGCCCAAAGCTAAGTCGTCCACTTCGATTGTTCCCTGAAAGTCCGCGGGATTGCCACCAGAGCCATCCCCGCGCCCATCAATCCCAATCTGGAGGCAGTCCCCTTGCCAGAGATTCCCGCCAGCAAACGGGTTGTAGTGCTCCGCATCCTGAACCACCACCTGAAGATGAATACCAAGCGGACTGGTGGCTACTTTCCCAATCGATGGACTCTCCGCAGGCCCAATCTGAAATTGCGCCTGCTCCGCGCCCCAATCCACCACCTCTCGCCACCCCACCCTAGGCGCCGAGCTATCCACTCGCTCCATCTTTTTAATAGTAATCATGCCTTGGAGGGAACCAATACAAGAAAACAGCGTGCTC
>CAZHQD010000019.1:0-28006 GCA_964533835.1 uncultured Puniceicoccaceae bacterium
TGGTGATGGAGAATATAGACTTGAGCAAGCTGATACAGGCGTTGCGCTAGGGGTGGATACAATCTCGATATTCCCCATTTATGAATTGCTCAGGGGGCATGGGGTGGCTTTCAATAGGTGGTGTAGGGTTGTAACTACTGTCTAAACTGCAAACTATTGCCTATGAAAACGCTTCTGTTAACTAATGAATACCCACCGCATACCTACGGAGGCGCCGGGGTTCATGTGGAATATCTTAGCCGAGAGTTGGCGCGAATTATGGAGGTGGAGGTGCGCGCTTTTGGAGACCAGAAGCAGGAGGCTGCGGGACTGAGTGTGCAAGGGTTTCAGGTGGATACGACTGGCTACAAGTGCCCGAAGAATTTGACGGCCGCGTTTAGCGCAGCGCAGCGTTGTCTGGATTTCAACTCGGCGGGAACGGATGCCGATGTCGTCCACTGCCATACATGGTACACACACCTTGGGGGGATATTTGCTAAACTTAATTACGGGATACCGCTCGTTGTGACGGTGCACTCCTTAGAGCCATTGCGCCCATGGAAGCGTGAGCAGCTCGGAGGCGGGTATGATTTTTCGCTATGGGTGGAGAAAACGGCGCTGGAAATGGCCGATGCAGTAATTGCCGTTTCTCAGGGGACAAGGGAGGATGTGCTGCGGCATTTTCGCGTGGATGAAAAGCGGATTCCTATCATTTATAACGGCATAGACACGGATGAATTTCACAAAGTGAAGGAAACCAGTGCGCTGAAGAAATACGGAGTGGACCCGCAGAAACCGTATTTGCTTTTTGTGGGGCGCATAACGCGCCAGAAGGGAATTACCTATCTGGTGGATGCCATAAAATATATGGATGCGGGGTTTCAGGTAGTGCTTTGTGCGGGAGCACCTGACACACCTGAGATCGCGGCGGAGATGACTGCAGCCGTGAAAGCAGCGCAGGCGAAGCGAGCGGATGTGATCTGGATACCTGAAAAGGTGAATAAGAAGGACTTGATAGAGCTTTACAGCAATGCCGCGGTTTTTTGCTGCCCCTCTATTTATGAGCCGTTTGGGATAATCAATCTTGAGGCAATGGCTTGCGAAGTGCCTGTGGTGGGGAGCGCCGTTGGCGGGATACCAGAAGTGATTGTACACGGGGAGACGGGATTCCTGGTACCACTGGCGCAGCATCACGAGAGCCCGTTCACACCGTATGATCCCGATGTGTTCGCGCGGGACTTGGCTTTGCCTATCAATAAGCTGATGGCTGACCCAGCTTTGCGTGTCAAAATGGGAAAAGCAGGCCGTGCGCGGGCGGAATCGCTCTTTTCCTGGCGGAACATTGCGCAGCAAACGAAAGAGCTTTATGCCCAACTCACTCGCAAGTAGGGGCTAGCGGTTGATTTGGCCCCAAGAGTGGCCGATGGATGCTTCCTCTGAGGGTGGGCCGTCCGTAGGCCAGCATAAAGGAAAGGCAATCAGCAGGAACCCGATGGCCAGCCCACCTACAAGGCGGCGCTGAGTGCGTTTTGAGGCGACCTTCCAGAGCCATTGCCAGTGGAGTGCAAGGTGGGCAGCGACTAGGGTTATCATCACCATGGAAAACCAGAAGTGGATATTCCCCCATTCGTGGCGGGTGAGTCCCATGACTGAGTGGAAGCGGTTTCCTCTGCCGTGGGGGAGTTTTAGGTAGAGCAAAAGGCCTGTGGAAACGAGACCACAAAAACAGAAGAAAAGGAGCAGGTTAAGGAACCGATTAATGGTAGCTCTCATGTGATGGCAGGTGTAGGAGTTGTTACAGCGAGTATGATAACAAAACACTCGTAACACAGAAGCCTATCAGGGTGCCTAAACGCCAAGTATCATTTGGACTGATAGGCGAGTTAAGTAGAATTGAAAGAAAACTATCAAAAAATACGTTTATCTACTTATTTCTTCTATGACTTTACCGTCTTGAAAATGAAGGACTCGCTGGCAGATGCGAACGGCCTCTGGGTCGTGTGTGACCATAATGAGAGCCGTTTGGTGCCTCTCACAAAGGGCGCGAAGTAGATCGAGCACCAGGTTTCCCGTGGCGCGGTCGAGGTTGCCCGTGGGCTCATCTGCGAGGAGGAGTTTGGGCTCTGTAGCAAGGGCACGAGCGATCGCTACGCGTTGTAATTCCCCACCGCTCATCTGACTGGGAAAGGCGTCTCTGCGGTGGACCAAGCCAACCTCATTCAGCAGTTGATCGATTCTCTTGCTGATTTGCCTGGAGGGGAGGCGATTGAGAAGGAGAGGAAGGGCAGCGTTTTCGTAGGCGGTAAGGGTGGGCAGAAGGTGGAAAAACTGGAAGATCGTGCCGATGGCTTTTCGGCGGAGATTGGCCAGAGATTCATCGGGGAGAGCCGCAATGTCCTGATCCAGGAAACGAATAGTGCCTGTGTCTGGCTTATCAATGCCTCCCAAGCAGTTGAGGAGGGTGGACTTGCCCGAGCCTGAAGGGCCCATGAGTGCAAGACGCTCGCCCGTTCCCAGCGAGAAAGAGACGTTGTCCAAGATACGGCGAGGCCCGTAGTTTTTGCACAAACCAGAAGCCAGGAGGAGAGAAGAAGGCATACACTAGCAGCCTACTCGGAGGGGAACGCTTGTAAAGCGGCAGAGAGAAAAGGGTAGGCTAGTGCTGTGCGGAACGCTTGTTTGCGTTCTCGAATTCTTTGACGAACATGGAGAACTGGCGGGCGCGTGCAGGATTATTCTTTATGGTAAAAGCGCGCACGAGATTACGGCAGCAACGACACAAAACCTCTGAAATGGGCGTGGGGCCCATAAAGGCGGATTCCACGAAGATTTTGTTGCTAGCGAGAATCTCGCGAACTTCTTCTTGAGTGCGGATGACGCCACGCTCGTAGGGGTCTATATAAAAAGCTTCGCCATCCATGAAGCAACCTACAAGGAAGCGACCCGGGAGGCCGACTGGCTCTAGCTCCACGCCGCATCTTCTGGCTACGGCGAGATAAAGAATACTGAGGGTGATTGGAATACCACGTTTGCGACGAAGAACTTGCTCAATCAGACAATTTAAGGGGTCCTCATAGTTTTCGTAGTCTCCCCTAAACCCGTTTTCGTGAAAAATAACACGATTGAGGATGCGGCATTTCTCAATAATCGTGCAGGGCGGTGCCATGAGCTCGCGACAGCGGCTCGCCATGATTTCAATTTGGGGCCAGATCTCAGAGGGGTCCAACTGGGGAGAAACAACGCGATTGAGCATTACAACCCCTGTTTCCAAATCGTAATTCAGGGAGCGAATGTAGCGGGTAAAAGCTTCCGCGGGGTTGGGCCCGTAGGCCTTTTCCATGAAGTAGCGCGCACGCGCACCGAGGGCTGCATCCTCGGAACGGGCAAGTCTGCGGAGTAAGAAAAGCCCAACATCGTCCAGCCGCTTAAACTCTTCGACAAGAGCGGCCTCCACAGAGGGAGACTCGTCATCAAGGAGACGGGTAAGGGCTTCCTCATGCAATTTACTGATTCTGCGTTCTGCCACCATAACTACTATCGCCTAAACAAATAGATAGGGCAACGAAAAATGAAGCCAATAGGCAGGAAGCCTTATACGAAAAGGCGAGAGAAAGTCCTTACCATTGAGGGCGAGGGGCGTCTTTTGGGAACACAGGGCGAAGGATCTGAGTCTTACCAGGTTTTAGCGTAACGGGTCCACCCTCGGCGGGGTCTTTGTCATTTCTGTAAACGTGGATTTTAACAGGTTCGGTAAGGCCTTCGCATTTCCACTGCCAACGCCCAATGCCAGTGATTTCCAGAGGCAGGCCTTTATCCCAACTAAGGCCGGGGCCATCACCACGAAGGTAGAGCTGATTAGTAACGCCAATGAGGGCTTCTATTTGCAAGGTAGCGGTGGAAGAAGGCGCGGGGTCTGGGTCGTTGAAGAGGGTGGGCTGGGCGGCTACCGGGGCAGGAGGAGGAATGCTTTCGTCTGCGAAATCTGCCACTGCGGCATCCATAGCGTCCTCATCCGGGGATACCGTTGTTTCTGTAGGCAATACCGTAGCGCTGAAAGTTGTGGGAGGAGGCTCTTCATGGAGAGGGAAGGAGTGGTCGTCCTCCGGCTCAGAGAAGATTGAGGGTTCGGCAGGTGTAGCAACAGGGCGCAAATGGGCGCCTTCCAGAGTGGTTAGAATTTTTTCCACCAGAGCGCGCAGCTGGCTGATTTCATCATATGGAATGGAAGAAGCAACTTGAGGGATGCTGAGTGAATCGATCTTTTCCTCAAGGGCACGGATATTTCCTGCCAAGCCCGTTTGCCGGAGATTTAAGTCTTGCTGGTGTTTGTCGAGGGCTTTGAGAAGGGGGAGCATTTCACTGAGATTGGGTGGCAATTGACTGAGGCCACGCGAAAGGGCGCTAATTTGCTCCGAGCTGATTTCGCGAAGGCTTCCCGCTTCGGCTCGCAACAGCTCAACCTCTTCCCGAAGGGAAGCGATCTCTGAGGACTCGCGCTCAGCCAAAGTATCACGAAGGACTACAAGTTTTTCATCAACCAAGACTTGGACCTGTTGCGCCGATTGGATTGCCTTCGCTGACTCGGCTTCGATAGCATTCAATCTTTCGAGAGCTTGCTCCAGACGATTCACCACGAAGC
Source organism: uncultured Puniceicoccaceae bacterium (assembly GCA_964533835.1). Classification (GTDB taxonomy): domain Bacteria; phylum Verrucomicrobiota; class Verrucomicrobiia; order Opitutales; family Oceanipulchritudinaceae; genus CAZHQD01. The sequence goes on from CAZHQD010000019.1 coordinate 4,619, forward strand.
TTAGGGTTTGTCCTGCCTGTGCGTTTGCGGCGCGGACGCGATTCTGCCTGTCTACCATTTCAATAAGGTAGGGAACAGCTAGCAGAGATCCACCAAAGAAGACGCTAAGGAGTGGGCCAAAGATGGCGGCTACATCCAGCGGTCTTTCGCTGAAAAGCGCCACATAACAGCCATAGCTAAACAAGACGCCGTGCGCGGTCCAAAAAGGCCACTTGGGAACTTTGAGAGCAGGCGACGATTGTCCCGTAGCGTTCATAGGAGAAAGGGGTTAGGATTTAGCTCAATCAAACAATAACCTTATGAGATGTAAGGTATCAAGATTCTAAACAGAGAGCCTATCGAGAATCTCTGCTCCGATAGCGTCGGCAAGTAGGCGGCCTTTTCTGGTGAGGCGAATCCAGTCACTCTCACAGGTAAGCAGCGATTCCTGTTGCCACAGGTCAAAAAGGGGAGTGATTTGGGCTAGCGGCGCGTTGGGAAATCTTGCCTGCAACGCGGGTAAGTAGACGCCGCGATTCAGGCGGAGGCCAAAGATTAGGCAATCCGCGAAAAGGGTATCGGCATTGAGGCGACTTTCGTCAATTAGGGAAGGGCGATTGGACTCTATGCCGCTAATCCATGAAGAGAGATCGGATGCGTTTTGCCAGCGGCGAGGAGAGCCAGAGGAGAGGCCGTATTGACTGGCTGCGCTTGGGCCTAGCCCTACCCACTCTGCCATGTGCCAGGTGTTTAGGTTATGCTTACATTCATGGCCAGGGAGGGAAAAATTGGAAACCTCGTACTGGCAGATGCCCGCTGATTCGAGGACATCCATAGATGTTTCATAGAAGGCAGCTTCGTCCTCTTCGCTGTGGCGGCGGATAGCACCTTTTTGAAGTTTAACCCAAAGGGCGGTATCGTCTTCAAAAGTGAGGCAATAAGTAGAGATATGATCTGGCTGAAGGGCGAGAATCTCTCTTAGGTCTGCTGCCCAGTCTTGGGGGGATTGGTCTGGGATAGCGAAAATGAGGTCGAGATTGAGGTTATCGAAGCCAGCGGCGCGAATCATATCGACGGCTTTTTTAATCTGGCCAGGGCTATGCCTGCGACCGAGCGCATCCAGGGTTTTGGGGTTCAGACTCTGCACGCCCATGGAGATACGGGTGACGCCCTGGTCTTTGAGGACTTTGAGCTTGTCTGGCTTTACGGTAGAGGGGGCCATCTCGACGGTCCACTCCGCAATGGGGGCTGGGAGCAATTGCCTGAAGTCTACAGCAAGGCGCTCCAAGTCTCTGGCTGGCAAGAGGCCCGGAGTGCCACCACCCCAAAAAACAGTGTCGGGTACACGGACAGATGCCAATTCAAGCGAGAGCCAGCTATCTCTGGCGCGCAGGATTTCCGCGCGCATAGCGTCCATGTAGCGGTCTAGTTCGGCCCGATTCGGTTCTTCCTTGTAGAACGCGCAAAAATCACAGGCATGGGCGCAAAAAGGAATATGCCCGTAAATGCCGAGGGGCAAATGGCCGTGGCTGCCATATCCCCAAGGGGTGATGAGCGATAAATTCGGGGACGACGCATCCGCCGAGGACGATAAGTTTTCGGTGGTTTGAATCTTCGATGCAGCTTTTACTTGCGCCTTTAACATTTGGTAGAATAGGCTATCCAATAGTTTATCACATGAAAATGCAAACGCTTCTGGTTGTTCTCTCACTTGGCTTGGCTGCGCTCTTCTCCGGATGCGCGTCCAATCAGTTCTCGCGAATCTCGCCACCGCTGCGCGTGCCTGAGAACGCATCGAATATTTACACGTTTAGTTTTACGTCCAAGTCTTTGCCCAGCACGCTGGTGTCTAGAGACAATTCACGCGCCTACCTCGTGATAAACGGGCGCACCTACCAGATGCAGCGGGATCCCATACAGCGGAACCTGTTTACCTTTGATTACCAGATGCCTCCTGGCCAGCGCACCGCACTATACTACTACTATCTGGAATATGACTATGTGCAGGGTGGAGTAGTGAAGCGCGGCACGGAATATAGCTCTACAACTGAAGAGGACCTGCACCGCGTAACAATTATTGACCGCTACCCGATACAGGTGGTCAGCAATCGCGGTCCTGTAGGCGCCAACGTGGCACTGGTGGGACGTGGTTTTACACCTAATGACATTGTAGTAATCGGCGACCGCGAAGCGGTGACTAATTACGAGTCTCCCAACTCATTGCGCTTCACTGTCCCCAGCATTACGGCAGGGCAGACTTATCCTGTAAGGCTTCGCACTGCGGGCGGCGATATTGATGCGGGAACATTTCGCGTGGACCCATCGCTTATATCCGTTTTGCCACAAGCTGTGAACCTGACCACGGGTGGACGTGAGTTGCTCATCTTTACAATCAATTTCGAAGCGCCCTCAGGGGGCTTAGTGGTTGATGTCACAACAGATGTGCCCGCTTCCATTATTATGCCTGAAGTGATTATTCCCGCAGGCTCCCGGACAGTCAGCATCAGCGTGACGGGTGGCGAGCCAGGCAAGGGCACGCTCTATGTAGAGGCGGAGGGCTTTGAGCCAGTTTCCGTTCCAGTGACCGTTCAGTAAAACCAAAACGCTGCTCATTGGCTTGGCTTCTGCTCCCTATCTCTTACTGGACGCATCCGCGAGGTGCATACACGCGGGGCTGGTAGTGCGAGAAGCGGAGTCTGCCCGATGGCTTGCGCTAAAGACAAGCGAGGAGGAATCCTTGCAAGCTGTCTTTGATTGCACGGCGGCAGCGCTTAGTGAGGCTGGAATGCAGTTGGCGGAAGTGGGCGGTTTTTACTTCTCGCAAGGCCCCGGATCTTTACTCGGTCTGCGCATTGCGGCAATGGCAGTGCAAGGCTGGCGCAGCATGCGAAACTTATCGAATGCGCCCTGCTTATCTTATTATAGTCTCCACGCTGCAGCTGCCGTTTTGCGAGGGAGGGAATCGGGGCCATTTCTTATCTGCGCGGACTATCGGGAGAAACAGTGGCACTGCCTGAAAGTTGGGAGTAATGAACAATCGAACGAACTGACGCTGGTAGGCAGGGAAACACTGGAGAGCAGTTTGCTGCCTGTTTACTACGTTCCGCAAAGACAGAGAGAGCAGCCTTTGCCATGCAACGCCAAGGTATGGAATTACGATTTGCGTGAGATGCCAGAGCGTATTAGTCGGCTGACGTTTACGGATTGCCCCATGCCGCCGCATGCATTGCCAATCTATGAGCCAGCTCCGACCAGTTTTGTAAAATGGGATGGCGAACGGCACCGCCTGACGCCTTAATAAGAGGCTACGAATTATGAAACCCGACTCAAAGCTACGCTGCTGGGTGGAAATTGATCTGGGGGCGCTAGAAAGAAATTTGCGAAACATACGGGCCGCACTGCCGCCATGGATTCGGTATGTAGCCGTAGTGAAGGCGGATGCCTATGGACATGGAATGGCGCAAACCGTGACGCGCTTGATGCATGCAGGGGCCGATATGTTTGCAGTGGCTAATATTGGAGAGGCTGCGGAGATAAGAGAATTGGGAAGCGGTTGGCCGATATTGGTGCTCAGCGCGTTGCTGCCTGCCGAAGATAGCCAGATAATTGATTACAATGTGATACCTGCAGTATCCTCAGCGGGGGAAGTGGAGCGATTTGCCACGCTGGCTAAAAGCGCCAATCGTGTGATAAAAATCCACCTCAAGATAGATACCGGGATGGGACGGCTAGGAGTATGGCACGAAGAAGCGGCATCTTTGGCGCGACTCATACTTTCCAAGCCAGAGCTATCACTGGAAGGAGTATTTACGCACTTCTCGAGCGCGGATGCTGACGCAGACTTTACTGCATTACAAAGGGAGACTTTCCTTGCCACCCTGGCTGCATGCGAGGGGTTGCCACTGGGCAGGCTGCTTATTCACGCTGATAACAGCGCAGGTATTGACTCTCTCGGGCAGGATTCGCCGTTTAATGCGGTGCGGGTAGGGCTCTTACAATTTGGAGTGCGCCCCTACCCAGGGTCGCTACTTGGACAGATACGGGTTGAGCCTGTGTTGAGTTTTCACAGCAGAATCGGTTTGATCAAGGAGCTGCCGGCAGGCACGCCGATAAGCTATAATCGCACGCACTACTTGAAGCGACCCACGCGGACGGGCGTCTTGACCGCAGGCTATGCCGATGGGGTTCCGACCTCACTGAGCAATCGCGCCGATGTTCTAATAAAAGGCAAGCGGTGCCCCATACTGGGCAGGGTAACGATGGATCAGATCATTATTGACCTGACGGATGTTCCCTCAGCGCAAGTGGGCGAAAAGGCGACATTTATCGGCATCCAATCAGGCGAGAAAGGCGTGCAGAACGCAATTGGCGTAGAGGAATTTAGTGAGAGAGCAGGCCAGATCCCATGGGAAGTATTTGTATCCATCACCAAGAGAGTGCACCGCGTTTATCGGATAGATAGCGGCGTATAACTTGGACTAAGGAAGACAGTCGAGCGCTTCCTTCAGGACGGCGATGATTTCTTCCACTGGCTCTGTGCCAACGGATAAACGAATAAGGTCGGGCGGAATGCCCAGACCGTTGAGATAGGCACGACCTTCAGGTGTAGTTACCAAATCGAAGTGAGCCATATACATGAAGGGACAGCAAAGCGTGAAATCTACGCCGAAACTCGGGCCTTTGGGCATTCTAAGATTATCGTAGAACCGCTTTAGCTCACCATGGACCGTGAAGGTGATTATTGAGCCTGGGCCTGCTAGACCCGTGGCTATGTCTTCGTAGTTTTTCCGAGTATCCGCGCTAAATGCCCAATAAAGGGAGTCCACTTTGGGCTGTTGCCTGAGCCATGAGGCTACGGCGCGGGTGTTTTCATTGATTTTCTGAACAGTCGATTTGTAGTCGCCAATCTGATGTGCGAGGCGACGGGTATCCCTATCGTAGGGAGCCTCAACAAATGCTGATAGAAGCGGGCGGAGTTGTTCAGCATGCGGTGAATTCGGATTCACCGCAAGGGCACCGAGCATAGTGTCTGCCTTGTGCCCCGCGTATTTTGTAAGGCTGTTTATGTGCAGATCGCACTTGCTAAGAACATTAACATTGCAAGGGCTGGCAATGGTAGGGTCTAGAAGGAGATAGGCTCCATGCGCGCGCGCAAGAGTCTCCAAACGGGCAAGGTCACAAGTTTGGACGAGAGGATTTGTGGGAATCTCTGTTACAATACCTGCTACTTCATGGCCACGCTCTTGCAGAAGCCTTTCCAAGGCAGCGAAATCGAAAACATTATAAATTTGGATAGGTGGGTGCCCCGGGCTATGGAACTTCTCCAGAATACGCATCGTATCGAGATAAAGCCAACCAAGCTGTATCCAGAGATGCCTCCCTTTGGGAGCTTGCAATGCGTTGGTTGCGCGGTAGGCTGCGTAAAAGGCGTTCATGCCTCCACGGGTAAGAAATATATCGTTCGGTGAAGAAGTTCCGTAAATCTCGTGAAGCTGCTCGCGGACGCGCAGGCTGGCGGTGGAGGCATCACAATCAGCCAACCCTTCTGATTCGGCAGCAGTCACCAAGCCTTTGTGGACGAGCCAGTCTTCCGCTTCACGGGAGCCAATGGAAGTGCCCGTGTGCTGCAAAAAGAGGCGGGCGCGGTCTTTTGCTTCTTGTTCAGCAGGGAGGCGGACAATCGTGAAGAAAGTGTTTTTTTCGATAAATCCGCCGAGACCACCCGCGAATTGGAGCAACTCTTTACCCGATTTTTCAGAGCAGACCAGAGCAATGCCATTGGGTTGCAGCCCCTTCTCTTGAGCTATGGCAGCTTGTACGCGCCGAATGAGTGGGTGGGGTAAAAAACGGGGGTAGCCCGTGGTGAGCTTTTCAAGTATTTCGGGCTTTTTTTCCTCGTATCCGTAAACATCCGCCATGGTAGGCAGACTGCATACCACGCTATGCAAAGAGCCAGGAAGGCACTTGCCGAGAGGGTGATGGACTAGAAAGGAATCGGAGGGCATCTGCGGAAAAATGGAAGGCAACTCTGAATAGCAAAACCGTCACGGGGGCGAGCTATTTTGTTACGAACTTAGGGCTTTGAGCTCACAAATTAGATGCTACCTTCGGACAAAAGGGTTGCTAAGCGCCTCAGAACCAACGGTTGTGGCAGGGCCATGCCCTGGGTAGAGGATGGTATCGTTTGGCATGGGGTAGATTTGCTCTTTGATGGATTTGGATAGCACATCGAAGCTGCAACCAGGGAAGTCCGTGCGGCCAACACTGCCTTTGAAAAGGACGTCTCCCGCGATGACAGACTTGTCGTTTTTGAACCAGAAGAGGACGCTGCCAGGGCTGTGGCCAGGAACATGGCGCACTTCCACATCACGGCCGAGCAGAGACAACTCCTGCCCATGCGTGAGCAAGCCGTCGAGCTTGGCCGAATGAATCTTTAGGCCGGGAAGGCTGAAGCTCATTTGGACGGTGGGATCGTCCAGCAAAAAGCGATCTGCCGCGTGACCGAAGACGGGGATTCCGGCGGCGTTGAAGAGATGGGCATCCAGAATATGGTCCCAGTGGCCGTGGGTAAGGTACACGGCAGTGAGCTTGCAGCCATGCTTTTCCAGATGAGGAGCAATACCCTCCATCGCACGCAAGGGTGCGTCAAATAGCACAGCTTCACCAAGAGAAGGCTCAACAGCTAAGTAGGCATTTGTTTGTAGGGGAGGGAGTGGAAGCGTAATGATTTGCATGGCAGGGATGATGGGGGCAAATCGCGGACAGGCAAGGAAACTGCCAGAAAACAAAGGTGAGGAGGGCGATTTCTGCACTCGCACCTTGAGTCCGAGCGGATATGCCGCTTATGGTCTGCCAATAACCATTACCCAAACAAACTATGAACGACCCCTTGATGATTTTGCTGAGCATAGGACTGGGCGCATACCTATTCAAGCTGTGGCGGGATGATTACCGCGCTGCCCAGAGCGGAAGCCCGCATCCCAAGGCATTACCTGGGGCAACCACGGCGAGTAGGAGCGCGATAGTGATAGCCGTAGTTGGGGCAGTGGCGCTAGTGGCACTGGCGACAGGAGGTGAATACGCGCTGGGAACGGTGGGGGAACAGAGTACGGTGACGTGGCTCTTTCTCCTGGCGATGATTGCGGCAGGATTTTACGAAGAGTTATTCTTTCGTGGCTTTTTGGTCGTGCAGAAAAAGGGAGCACTCATCTTGTGGGGCAGCATAGTAGGCTTCTCGCTATTATTTAGCCTTTTCCATGTGCAGTATTATCTGGAAAAACCCGAGGATATGGCTTGGACCGACTTCGGGCGATACGGAGAAGTAACGCTTAAGGTTACTGCGCAGTCAATGTGGACGCTGCTTATGCTGTTTGCCAATTCTGTGTGGTTTTACACGGTACGCTTCTGGAAGCTTAACCCACAGCAATCGCTGATACCATGCTTTGCCGCGCACATCGCGAGCAATCTGGCGGTGTTTGTAATCAAGCTGGTACAGGGGCACGTAGGGGGCCTTTGGTAAGAGGCTAAAGCCCGAGCAAACGAAGGCCGAGACTTACCCAGAGCGGTATCGTAATTAGTGAGAGGAGGGTAGTACCCAAGACTACCTTTACGGCAAGCGCACCATCTCCCCCGTAGTGGCGGGCGATCACAATTGGCATCATGGCGGCTGGCATGGCGGCCTGGACAACAATGATTTGCTTTAGCTCAACTGAAAATGGGATCAATGATGCCGTGAGAAGAAAAAGCAAGGGGAGTAGACCCAGCCGCATCAAGCAGGCACCAAGAGGCACGCGGAGGTCCCGGCGCCACTCGTCTCCATGCATTAAATCCACCACAGAGGCTCCCGCCAGCATCAGGCCGAGGGGTATTGAACTGTAGCCCAAAAAGTCGATACCGTTTAGGACGAACTTAGGCAAATTTGCGCCAATGCCCGTGAGATTAAGGATGAGGCCCACCGCGAGCGCCAGCACGGGAGGATTGAAGACTTTTTTCCAGCTGTTGCGATTCCACGCACCCGATACAATGAGGACGCCGACTGTCCAAAAGGCGACTTCAACACCAACATTATGGACAAAGAGAACGCCCAGGAGATTTGGGTCGTTGAAAAGTGATTCGAGCAGAGGGATAGCCATGTATCCATAATTTTGCAGGCCAGTAGTGAAAGAAAACGTTCTGCGCTTGGGGCCACCCTTGATACCAAAGAGCGGAGCGACCCACCAGCAGAGAGCAAAGCCCAGGAGAATAAGGCTAAACCCAGTAAGCGGAGGCAAGAGGAGGTTTCGCGGATCCGCCAGCGCCGTGTTGCCGAGGGTGTGGCGGAGGATGAGGGCAGGGTAGAGGAGATTGATAACGAGCCTAAGCAATGGGCCATCGCCCTCCGGCGTGAGCCACTTAACTTTGCGCGCTACGCCGCCCGCGATCATTACCATGAAGACGGGCGTTATGGCGGCCAGAATCTGAAAAAAGCTGCTCATTTGTATAAAGCACTTAGCGGATGGCGTGAGACTTTTTGCGGCGCAGTTTTTTCCAGGCACGCAGCAATGCCCGATAGCCATAGCTGAGGGGATTGGATTTGTAAATGACTACCAACTCGGGAGGGTTGACGCGATCTGGCAATTGGGGTGAAAACTCAACAACGTGCGTTAGTCTAGACAAACGATTAACCCACACTTTTATGGCATCTTTCTCACGCTGCCCCTCCTCATGGCCTGTATAAATGACGACAGCCAATACACCGCCTCGGCGCAGGAGCTTGAGAGTAATATCGAGCGCCTTGACGGTAGTTTCGTGGCGGGTAACTACCGATTTATCGCTGCCAGGGAGGTAGCCGAGATTGTAGATGGCAGCGCCTATTTTTCCAAAGTGCTCGGAGGCTACATGATTTTCCATTTGGTGGTGGCTGTCTGGGACCAGTTTGACCTGTCTTAAGCAGCCATGATTCATGAGGCGGGCAGTAGTAGCCTCAATAGCAGCCTCTTGAACGTCAAAGGCATAGACGCGGCCCCTTGGGCCAACTAATTGCGCCAGAAAAAGAGTGTCGTGCCCGTTGCCCGCTGTGGCGTCCAGCGCTATGCCACCAGATGCCAAGGCTTCAGCAAGACGCTCATGGGCAATGTGCAAGACAGGGTAGAGCTTTTTCAATGCAGGATGCCTCCGCCCGCCAGAGAAGAACTAGTCTCGCGCAGGGGTGAATTCCCAGCGTTGTTGCTGCTCGTTCCAGCGTTGCTCGGTGTCTTTGGGCACATACTCATAGCGCCCCGTTACTGTATTGTAGGCTCTTTCCGTGGGGGAATTTCGTTCTAAATTTTCGGCTTCTCTGGCTTGGAGATTGGCTTGCTCCACCTTCCGAAGATACTCGTCGGGGTAAGTTTGGCCTGCAATGAGGCCCCCAATGGGTGTTTCACGGAAATTCTGGCCTGCTTCCTGAGTCGTGCAGCCAGAGAACATCCCTGCTCCTATAACAAGTGCCAAAAGAAAAGAGCGCATAGTTGTAAGCAAAAAATTGTGATTGGCGGCAGGGGATTAGATCACTCGTTCACGCAATTGACGCCAGATGTCTTCCTCAACTTCCTCGACCCCCGGAACACCATCTATGAGCAAAAAGCGGCTTGGCATGGCTTTGGCGAGCATGAGGTAACCTTCGCGGACATTGCGGTAGAACTCTATATTCTCTGCTTCCATACGGTCAGGCAGGTCATTATGGCGTTTTTTGATACGCTCCATGCCGATTTCGGCAGGCAAATCAATGACAACCGTGAGATCGGGGATGAGATTGCCAACCGCAAACGTATTGATGATGTGGACAGGCTCAGCGGCAATCTTGCGGGCCAACCCCTGATAAACAGTGGTACTATCCAAGAAACGGTCACAGAGGATTATCTTGCCTTGGTTGAGTGCGGGCACGATTACTTCGCGAACGAGCTGGGCACGGCTGGCAGCAAAAAGGAGCAGCTCTGCCTCGGGGGTCATTTTCTCGCTTTCGGAGGCATGCATGAGGATATGCCTGATTTGCTCTCCAATTTGGGTGCCACCCGGCTCACGGGTGACGACCACCTCATAGCCCGCTTTTTCAAATCGGCGTGCGATGCGGCTGACTTGCGTGCTTTTGCCAGATCCTTCTGAGCCTTCAAAGGTTATAAGGTATCCGCGGGTATCGTCGTTGTTTTGGGCCATAAGCTTGTAGGAACACCATACCGCAAGCGCTTCAACCATTGCCAGACATTTTTGCCGCTGAATCGCGCTCTTTGTGGCAGACCGACTAGGATTTGAACCTAGACAAGCTGAACCAAAATCAGCTGTGCTACCATTACACCATCGGTCTATTCGGAAGAAATTAAGTTAAGTCCTTGTGATTCGTCAAGATTGCTCTCTGCTTCGAGAAGAGAAAAGCGGGTAATTTTGTGGGTTTTTGAAACAAACTGGGGGGAAAGCCTAAGGCAAATGCTGCTAATTCGCATTGAAAATCAGGCGTTTCTCTGGCATTTTATTGTATACCGCGACAGTTTGTAAATCAGCTGCCAACAATTTACAGTCAAAGCGTGGTCAATTGAGCTGCCCAATCATGAAATATATCGCCTACGGAAAGACCGATCCAGGTATGGTGCGCGCACGCAACGAGGATGCCTTGCTCGTTGACGAGGCGCGTGGCATCTATGCGGTAGCTGACGGGCTAGGGGGGCTTCCCGAAGGAGCGCTGGCAAGCAGTCTGGCCATAGCGAATCTAAAATTAGCGCTACTGGAGAACAATGGTAAGATGCCCGATTTCGACGGCATTTTTCACCGCATAAACCAGATTGTATTTGAAGAGGGTATCAAAATTGGCGCAGAGATGGGAATCGGAACTACACTTACCGCACTAGCTTTGCGGGATCAAAACGGGCTAATCGGGCACGTGGGCGATTGTGCACTCTTTTTGCTAAGAGAGGGACAGATAAAGCAACTGACGCTTGATCATACCATGGAAGAGGAAATACTGGCCACCATCGGCAATGGGCCTACTCCACATATTCCTGAGCATTACGCCCATACTTTGACACGGTGTATTGGGCAGCCAACTGGGTTTAAGGTAGATGTTTTCTCATTCACCGTGCAACCACGGGATAGGCTGTTTCTTTGCTCGGACGGTGTGACTAAGGTGTTATCGCTTGGTGAAATTCAGGCAGTAGCCAAGCGGGCAGCGAAGCCTTCTCATCTTGTGGATGCCCTTATCACAGAGGCGAATGATCGCGGTGGGCCAGACAACATAACTGCTATAGCCATTTTTGCAGAGGACTAGTTTTTTGAGGGCAGGTGCCAGAGTTCTACCGTGCCGTCCATATAGCCCACTGCAAGCCAGGGCAAAACAGGGTGCCAAGCCGTAAGCACAATTGAAGTGCCGCTCTTGGTCTGCATAGGGAGAACTTTGCCCTGATCAAGTCGCCAAACGATAAGCACACCTTGCTCGTCTCCACTGGCAATAAGACCATTTACAGGATGAACCGCTAAGGCAGTCACGGCTGCCTCGTGTAGTTCGACTTCTGCGGGCGCGGTGCCTTCAGGCCCTTTTCCCGCAAAACTCCAAGTCATCAAGATAGAGAGGCCGATGGTGTGAAGCGAAAGGCTATCCGGGGACCAATCAAGGTGTCTCACTTTCGCAGGGTAACCGCTCATCTGTAAATTATCCCCAGTGTCTAGCTCCCAGTAGCGCACGCTGTTGTCCTGACAACCGCAGGCAGCGTATTTACCGTTTGGGCTAAGGCGCAGGTTGAGCAGGGAGGTAGGGAATTCGTAACTTTTTGCAGCCTTTAGGGAGTTGGGTTGATTTCCTAAATCAAAACGGTCTAGGCCGCCATTTCGGGCAACGAGTAGCTGGCTTTTGTGTTTCGGGCGAAAGGCAATACCTGATGGTGTGGATTTGAGCTTTTCGAAGCAAAAGGCCACTTGAAGTGAAGGCAGGCTCAATATTTTCATGTCTTTGCCTGCCGCTGCTGCAAGCCACTGGCCTGCGCTTTCCCAGGCCAAGTACTCAACCCAGCCCAAGCCAATGCGTTCGCTGACCAAAGTATCCTTTAGATCGCTAATGCAGACGGAGCCATCGCTCTGCCCGATCGCCAGGTGCTTGCCGTTGGGAGACCATGCGAGCGAATGGTCTGTTACTTTCGAGGCAGGCTGCCGCACTTCGTTGTGGGTATGGTTATCGGGATCCAGCAACAAGGCTTTGCCATCTGCGGGAATGGAGGCCAGCAACAGGGACTGAGGGTGCCAAGCAAGAACCTGCGGGCACTCACTGAGTGTGAAGGTTTTGGCGGGCCGTATTTGTTTTACGATGGTCAGTGGCACAGGTGAAATAATGTTAAAAGGCGGATTGAAACGTGCCTACTGCCTGAACGCAATCTTGAGAATACGGCATTTTTAGGGTGGATGGATTCTGTGGCTGCCGTGGTTGCGCTCAAACGAAGTTAAGCGTATGCTGTGCAAACTCTATGAAGTCACTTGCAATTATTGGGACAGGAATTGCCGGAATGGGCTGCGCACACTACCTGCGGCAGCGGTATGCCATCACGCTTTACGAGCGCGAAAACTATCCTGGGGGGCACACCAATACGGTGATGGTTTCCGAACAAAAGCGACAGGTGCCAGTGGACACAGGCTTTATGGTCTTTAACCGTGAGACCTACCCTAATATGCTGCGTCTATTTAAGGATTTGGGGATCGAGCCGATGCCTACCACGATGTCATTTAGCGTACGGCATGATGTGGCCAATTTAGAATACAGTGGCACGAGCCTGAACCACCTTTTTGCCCAACGGAGTAATTTGCTGCGGCCCTCTTTCTGGAAAATGATCAGGGATATTGTTCGCTTCAACAAAGAATCTGAAGCGCTTCTGGCGGATGCCTCTCTTAGCAGCATGGCGCTCATAGACTATGTGCAAAAACAGGGGTTCGGGCGGGAGTTTCTCGATCACTATCTTGTGCCCATGAGCGCCGCGATCTGGTCGGCAGAGAGAGATGTTATGTTGCGGTTTCCTGCGGCTACGCTGATTCGATTTTTCAAAAATCACGGACTTCTCGGTGTGCGCGGGCACTTGCAATGGTACACGCTGAAAGGAGGAAGCCGCACCTATCGAGATAAGCTTCTTGCACCACTGAGTGATGGGCTAAAACTAGAGTGTGCCGCCACAAAAGTTGTTCGTGAAAGTGGGAAAGTAACTGTGTATGATGATCATGGCGGCAAGGCTACCTATGATGAGGCCATAATTGCCACGCACGGGGACGAAGCGCTTTCACTGCTTGGAGAAGGCGCCAGCTCGCTGGAGCGGGAGCTTTTATCGAAATTTCGTTACTCTCAGAATTATGTGCAACTGCACACGGATGCCTCCGTGATGCCTAGGCGCAAATTGGCGTGGTCTTCGTGGAATTACCGTGTGGATCCAGGTGTAAGCGCTGGTCCCGTGCGCTCTTCAACGCACTATTGGATGAATTTGCTACAAAAAGTCAGCGACCATGAGACCTACATTGTATCGGTAAATGGCCAGCATCTAGTGGACGGCGGCAAAGTGATTAAGACATTCAACTACACGCACCCAATCTTTGACTTGCCCGCTATGTATGCACAAAAGCGCCTACAGGAGCTGAACCAGGAAGGGCCACTCTTCTTCTGTGGCAGCTACTTCCGCTACGGATTTCATGAAGACGCTCTTCGCAGCGCGCTCCATGTGGTCGAACGGCTGACTGCTGAAAAGTTGCTCATTGAGTAGCCTAAAGTCGCGGAATCGTAAGGCCACCGTCTATGGTAAAGACCTGTCCTGTTGAGTAGGGGAAGTCTCCGCGTGCTAGTGCGGCGACAGCCTTGCCGATGTCGTCCGGAAGGCCCCAACGTGGCTGGACGGTGAGCCCTGATGCGATGAGCTTATCGTATTTATCGGTCACGGAGGCAGTCATATCGGTCTTTGTGATTCCTGGACGGATTTCATACACCATAATGCCGTTTGCGCCAAGGCGAGCTGCGAAGAGCTGTGTGACCATGGTAAGGCCAGCCTTGGCCACGCAGTATTCGCCACGATTGATGCTCGCGACAGTGGCGGAAATACTCGAGATGTTCACTATGCCCCATACAGGAGGCGCGAAGGAAGAGCTATTGATTTTGGTCTTTTGCTCAATCATCCACTTGGCTGCTGCCTGTGTGAGAAAGAAAGTTCCGCGCAGATTTGTATTGATTACACTGTCCCACGATTCGGGGGTGGTTTCGAGGAGGTCGAGGCGAGTTTTTGGGGCTATGCCCGCATTGTTCACAAGCAAGTGAAGACAGCCGAATTGGGCGCGCACTTCATCTAGTATGGCCTCGCGATCAGCGGCAGAGCCGATGTCTCCACGGCAATAGGTCACGTTTGCTCCGAGCTGGCGGAGATTGCTGAGGACAGATTCTACTTGCTCGTGCGGCCTCATTCCGTTGAGGGCGAGTTGCCAGCCTTGTTTGGCAAGGGCAGTAGCGATTCCAAGACCGATGCCTCTAGTACCGCCCGTTATGAGAGCTGTGGGAAACATTTATAAATAAGAATTAAGAATTTGATGCAATTATTCAATTTATGCAAAAGGTGAAGCTTGGCGCTTTTTCACATAACGATTTTAAGGTGTTAAAGTAGTTGTTTTGTAATCTTTTGGAAATATTTCTTCATTCTTCATTTTGCCTTCTTCCTTTATCCGAGTGCTGGCACAGGAAGCCATTGGCGGGATTGCCAGCTTTTTTCACCGAGTTCGGCGAGCTGAACACCTTTGGCGCCTTCGAGCAGGGTCCACGGGAAGGGTTCATCTAAGGCGATATGGCGAAGGTAGAGCTCCCACTGAGCCTTGAAAGCATTGTCGTAGGGCTCTTGGTCGGGCACTTCGGCCCAGTTTTGGTAGAAGTTTATGGGCTGGTCGATATCTGGATTCCAAACGGGTTTAGGCGTCATGCCATAGTGCTGAATCCAGCATTTACGAAGGCCAGCTACGGCGCTGCCGTGAGTCCCATCCACCTGGAGGGTGAGGAGGTCGTCTCTGCGCACACGGACGGCCCAGGAAGAGTTGAAATGAGCGATGATTCCACCCTCAAGCTCGAAAGTGGCGTAGGCGGCGTCGTCTGCCGTGCAAGGGTAGGGGTTGCCCGATTCATCAACTCGCTCGGGTATGTGTGTAGCACCTAAGCAGCTAACGGCTTTTACTTCACCAAAAAGATTGTCGAGCACGTAGCGCCAATGGCAGAGCATATCAATCATAATGCCGCCGCCTTCTTCTTTGCGGTAGTTCCAAGAGGGACGCTGGGCAGGAATAGTGTGACCTTCGAAGACCCAGTAGCCGAACTCCCCGCGGATAGAAAAGATGCAACCAAAAAAGCCTGATTCTATGAGGCGCTTTAGCTTTAGAAGACCGGGAAGCCAGAGTTTGTCCTGGACTACCCCGCTCTTAACACCCGCTTTTTGGCAGAATGTGTGCAAGTCGAGAGCGGTTGCGGTGTCTATTGCCGTTGGTTTTTCGCAATAGACGTGCTTGCCCGCTGCTGCTGCTTTTTTTACCGAATCGGCTCTCTGGAGAGTGCCCTGCGCATCGAAATAAACACTGTAGCGTGAGTCTTGCAAAAGGGAGTCGAGGTCTGTGCTCCAGTTGGTCACGCCACTTTTTTCTGCAAGCTGCTTGAGCTTTACAGGGTTACGGCCCACAAGTATCGGATCGGGCATGATGAACTCTGTGGGGCTTACGCGGACACCCCCTTGCTTGATAATAGCGCAGATAGAGCGGAGCAAATGCTGGTTGGTGCCCATGCGCCCAGTGACGCCGTTCATGATGATGCCTACACGGTGAATTTTAGCTTCCATTTGTGGTTGGGGAAAGGTTTTAGCAATGGGTTTTGTAGGCAGAGACGATGGCATCGAGAAACTTACTCTGGTCTTCAGCCCACCAACGATTGGAGAAAATCTCGACTTCTATGAATCCACGGAAGCCAGTGGCTTCCACAAGGCGGCGAATTTCAGGAATCGGTATGCAGCCTTCGCCCATTAGCCCACGGTCGAGGAGGAGGTCGGTGGTGGGGATTAGCCAATCGCAAACGTGGAAGGCCATTAGCCAGCCACTTGCGCCACACCGGGCGATTTCTGAGGCTAAGGCAGGGTCCCACCACGTGTGATAAACGTCCAGCGCGACGCCGACAAATGGAGAGGAGAGGGTGGCGCAAAGGTCGTTGGCCTGGCAGAGGGTGTTTATTGCCGAACGGTCTGCAGCATACATGGGGTGAAGTGGCTCTATGGCAAGTTTTACGCCACAGGCACGGGCGTGTGGCTCAATCGCTGCAATCCCTTCGGCAATCTGGGAGCGTGAGGTTTCCAGAGACTGCCTCGGGCGTGCTCCGCATACCAATACCACCATGGGTGCGCCCAGCAATGCGGCCTCATCAATAGCCAGAAGGTTGTCGTCTATAGCCTTTTGTTTTTCAGCAGCAGTTGCGTAAGTGAAGAAGCCACCACGACAAAGCGACACGATGGCAAGGCCATTGTCGTTGATAATTTGGCGGCTTTTCAAGGGACCACCTGCGGCCATCATGCTGTCTCGCCAAACGGTTATCCCACTGATCCCCCGCTTGGCATAGGCAGGAGCAGCCTGCTCTAAGGAAAGCGGCTTTGTGGTCATGGTGTGAACGCACAACCTATCCAGAGATGGCGCGGAGGGGATCACTGAATAAGGCCTCCGAAAAACGTGTAGTAGGGCTTGCTGTCGGCCATCCGACATATGCAGAGGGCCAGCTCACGCAAGTGATAGTCGCCCCACATGCAGGCTTCTCCGTTGGGAATGGATGAGCCAGGGGGGATGTAGTCCCAGCCATTGGGACGATGATAGATGCTGTGCAGGAGAAGGCCGTGATGGCTCTCGTCCTTGCATAGGTAAGGCTCGGAAAGCAAGGTGCGGCAGATGGTGAGTGCTGCAGCATGGTATTTCTTCGCATCTGTTTGGCTGCCAAAATAGTGGGATAGTCTTAAAAGCCCCTGCGCCGTAATCGCAGCAGCACTACTATCCACAGGCTCAAATGAGTTGAAGGGGTCGGCAGGGTGAGCGAGGTAGTCTCCGAGTTTATGCAGGTTTGGAGCACCTGTATCCCAATAAGGCACGCCACAGGCAGGGGTGTTTTCCAGATAAAAATCAGCAGTCGCCTTGGCGGCATTTTCGAGTGCGGCAGTTACCTCCGCTCGACCACCCATAGCTTGGAACACGGAGTCGCTCAGGTGAGGGAGTATTTCCAGAATCTCGGCAAAGCCAAGGATGGCCCAAGCAAGGCCGCGCGTCCAAGTAGAGAATCCCGTGTAGCCCTGCTGAGAATTGGGACAGCGATAGGCGCCATCGTTTGTGTTAAAGATGGATTCATGAGCCACGCGTCCACGGACATCGTAGCTATCACGTCCTTCACCGTAAAACACGGAGTAACGAGCTGTAGCGAGGGCGTGCTTGAGCGCCCGCTCGGCAAGGCAGACGCGCTTGTCGCCTTCGCCCATAGCCGCATGGCCTAGCAGGTGAGCCGTGAAGAGGATGCGGCAGGAGCGAACGGTATCCACGAAGAGAGAATGCGGACCATTGAAGGAATAGATATACCCTGCGCCACCAGGCAATGCTGTCCAGCGGCGAGCCTGAGCCGCGCCCGAGACTTTGAGGGCCATCTCGTAGAAAGCGCGCTCCCAATTGTTTGCAGGAACGCGCCCTTCGATTTGAAGACGGCGCAAGTTGCCATAGGTGGAAATATTGTTGAAGCCGTGGTCGTGTACCCCGAAATGGCTAACGTGCGGCGCCATGCGGTCTACTGTAGCTTTGCGTCCCATTTCCAGGAAGCGATAGTCTCCGGTAGCATCGAACTGCAGAATGGCAGAGCCATATTGGAAGCCCTGTGTCCATTCCGTCCAACCGCGAGTAGTGTATTTGCCTGTCCAAGTGAATACGGGTGAGCCCTTGGATTCATCGTATTCTTTGTGCAAAACATCAATTTTCTGTGCAGATACCTGCCAAAAATGCACAAGACTTTTGCTGAGAGCGGTTGGGGTAAGGGTGGGGTCTATCTTGATCATGGCGGCAGTCTAGAAACGGTTTCGCTTGCGCAAGTGGAGAATTAAGAGGCGCACATCGGTAAGCGCTTCGTAACGATGGCTCTGTATGGCATCGAACTGCACGCTCTCACCTGCGGAAAGTTCGATCTTCTCATGAGCGAGCGTAATGCAGAGGCGACCTTCGAGTACCCAGCAGACTTCGTAGTCATCATGGTGGATTTCCGGGCGCTGCACCGTGCCGCCTGCAGGGGCTTGCCCGAGGAAGGCGTTCACATTCGAGTAATCAATTCGGCGAAACTCAAACTCGCCCGAAGTATAGCTTACTGCGCGTTTACGGTGGGCCATGGGAGCCTCGGCCAGCGTGAGCAAATCGGCGCCATTCATGCCGAATACGCGGGCGAGCTTATAGAGCGTTTCCAGCTCTGCGGAGCATTGATTGCGCTCCAGTTTGGAAATGACGGCCACGGATACACCGCTGCGTTCTGAGACTTCCTGGAGTGTCAGTTCCTCTCTTTGCCGCAACATCCGCAAGACACCAAAATCAAACATCGGCACCTCACTTTCTGGCACCTGAGCGCTGGTTTTTGGAATGTGAATTTTCCCAGACATAGGTTAAAAGAATGGCCAATAATTATCTTTGTCAATAAATATATGGCTATAATTTGTTTATATAGAAAATAAACTCGCCTTTTGAATAGCAGCCAATCACGCTCCAATACATGAATAAAAACGCGCTAGATGTGGCCTTCGCTGCCCGACTCATTCCTGTGGCGGTAGTAGATAATGCCGATGATGCCCTCCCTTTGGCGGAGGCATTGCGGGCGGGTGGCCTTAACGTAATAGAGCTTACGCTTCGCACACCTGCGGCACTGGAAGCCATTCGCAGAATAACCAAAGAGCTGCCCGATATGTTTGTGGGTGCGGGAACAGTAATTGATGCCAACATCGTGCCTGAAGTAATTCAGGCGGGAGCACGCTTTTGTGTGGCGCCTGGCTTGAATGATAGTGTCCTGGATGCCTGCAGCAAAGCAGGCATACCGTTGATACCCGGAGTTGTTACGCCTACTGAAGTCGAGCGCGCAATGGCTAAGGGGCTAACACTTCTAAAGTTTTTTCCTGCCGAGGCAGCGGGCGGCGCGAAATACCTGACTGCATTGGCAGGACCCTACGGGCACACGGGGTTAAGATTTATTCCTACCGGTGGCATCACACCGCAAACCCTCTCAAGCTATCTTGATATAAAGATGGTTGCGGCAGTGGGGGGCTCGTGGTTTGTGGACAAAAAGCTGGTAAATGCGGGCGATTTTCGGGGCATTGAGCGGCTCACGCGAGAAGCCATTGCGCTGGCCAATATTGGCTAGGAGCCACAGTCGTTGGCCCGAAAGCAGTCCACAGTATGGTCATTTACCATGCCGCAGGCCTGCATGAATGCGTAGCAGATCGTTGTGCCTACAAACGTGAAATCTCGCTTTTTGAGCTCCTTGCTCATGCGGTCGCTAATGGGTGAGTGGGTAGGGTAGTCGCTAAGCTTGGCAAAAGTGTGGCGGATGGGCTTGCCATCAACAAAGCCCCACAGGAAATCGGAGAAAGCATGGTAGTCCCCATCGAAATGTTTTTGCAGTGCTCTGGCATTGCGGAGGACAGCATTTACTTTTAGCCGATTGCGGATGATTCCAGGGTCTTGGAGTACGCGCTCTACATCAGCGTCAGTCCATTTAAGCAGCTCTGCCACCTTGAAGTCATGAAAGACCTCACGATAGCGCTCCCGTTTGTAGAGAACGGTGCGCCAACTCAAACCCGCTTGGGCTGCCTCCAGGCAAATCTTCTCGAACAAGAGCCTCCCGTCCCGCTGGGGCACCCCCCACTCTTTATCGTGGTAGGCGCAGTAGAGCGGATCGTCGGGAGGGCACCAAGGGCAGCGATTCATGGGAAAGGAAGAAAGAGGAATGATGAATGAAGCAGTTCAGACAGGGAACTACAGCTCTGACAGGTCTAGCAGAAGCTGATAAGAAGAAGTGGGCGGGAGGTGAAGGTAATTGTTTGGAGGGTAGGGTGGGGAGCGCTATTTTCTATAATAAAACGACGCCCAAGCGAGTGCTTGAGCGTCGTAGAGGAAGGGGACTAGCGGCGATTACTTGCGTCTGCGGACATAGGCTAGTCCGAGGAGAGCCACTGCTCCAAGGAGAGCGTATGTGGAAGGCTCGGGAACTGCCACTAAGTTGCCGCGGATTTCACCACCAGCGTTTGTGGATGTATGGATATTGATGTAGAGCTTGCCGTTGAAGAGATCAGCCACGTTTTGGGCAGGCACTGAAACGGTACCTGAAAAACCACCTGCACTCGCGCTGTTATTCCACCCGACCAAGGAATCGAGACCGATCAGCACCCCTACATTTTCATTGAAAGCCGCAGGTGCAGCCGATGGCGTGGGGCCGTGGATATGGCCCATTGAGGCATTGCCTGTAAGGTCGGTGAAGCCATTTGCTGTTCCCCAACCGACATTGATGGTGAGCAGGTTTGAGGCATCATCGAAGGTGATTCCGGAACCAATTTCTCCACCGCTGCCGAAATTTCCATTTACGACGCCATTCTCATTCGATGCCAGAAGCCCAGCGCCACCTTTGCCTAGAAGATCAAAGTGTGTGACGATAGCTGATGCCGAAAAAGGGGCCAAGAGCCCGCTGATGGCAATAAATGCCAGAGTAGTGATTTTTTTCATGCGACTTAGTTATGACAGGTGTGATGGTTAAGTAACACTATTACTTAATGTATCACTTCCGCTAAATCGCAACCCGCTTATCGTTTTTTACACGAAAATAGGCTATGATACCCATCAGGTATCCCGAGTGCATTCCCTACTTCTTTTCACCTTTTTTAAATCTTTGCTCTTTGCCGATTAGCTGAAAATGGATTGGGCAACCATGTAGCCCAAACGCTTCTACCAGACCCTTTTCGAGATAACGGCGGTAAGATTCATCCAATCTGCCCACTTTATTGCAAAACACACGGAAGCGGAACGGCCGATGTCCAGTCTGTGTTGCATAGTAAATTTTGAACTGCTGGTTTTGGACAAAACGAGGGGAGCGCCTACGCAGCAGCTTGGCAAGCACGGCGTTGACCTTGGCCGTTTGGAGGTTCATCTCTGCCTTCGTATCCAGGGAGCGAGCTGTTTCCAGAATAGACTTGATGGAGAGCCCGGTCTTCGCGCTTACAAATAGAAATGGGCTTTCGGGCAGGAAGAAGAGCTGTGCACGCGCAGCGGCTTCCCATTCGTCTCGGAAATCGCTGAGCCTCTCAAAGCCGTCAACTGCCTTTTCCCGCCAGACTTGCTCTGCCAAATCCCACTTATTTACAAGCACAGCCAGCAACTTTCCGCTTTCAATAACTTGCCCCGCTATAGCTTGGTCTTGTGCGGTTATGCCTTCTTGAGCGTCTAAAACCAGAAAGACCACATCAGCATCTTTGATGGCGTCTTCGGTGCGCTTGGTTGAGAAATAGTCGACTGGCTGCTTTAGGCGCACAATTTTGCGGATACCCGCTGTATCCACTAAGCGAAATGGCCAGTGCTCACCGTCAGGTGTCGTATAGTCTAGGTTGAGCTCGATTGAATCACGAGTGGTTCCCGGCACCTCTGAAACTACAAGCCTGTCGGATGCTAAGAGCTTATTGCACAGAGAAGATTTCCCAACGTTTGGGCGACCGGCAAAACAGATTTTCAGCCTGCGCTGCTCAACGGTCTTTTCCTGAGCGGCGGGAATAGGGCCCAGAGCCTTTAAAATAGCCTCGCAGAGTTCTTCTTCTCCCAGGCCGTGCTCGGCGGAAACAGCCATGACTTGTTTCAACCCGAATGAGCGAAAGGCGCCAAGGGCAGCCTCCTCGTTCGGATGATCAAGCTTGTTTACGACTAGCATGATGGGCTTTCCAGCGCGACGCAGCTTATCAAGGATAACCTCGTCCATCGGCGCTGGGCCTGTCTTGCCGTCCACTACGAAAAGCAAGAGCTTAGCAGCATTGACCGCCAGGAAGACTTGCTCTTCCACGGCCTCAACTATTTTTTTCTCACGTGCCTCATTTTCCACAAGGCCCAGACCACCAGTATCCAGGAGAGTGTATTGGCCGTCCGTGACCTCGACGGAATTCACGTCGCGCGTGATACCCGGCTGATCGTGAACAATGGCCACGCGTCGCCCAGCGAGCCGATTAAAAAGGCGGCTCTTGCCAACGTTAGGGCGGCCCACAATGGCCACTATGCGGTCGTTTGTCATAATTATTTTCCAGTGGATAGTCCGTGCTAGGCCACCAAATCGTAGCCGCGAACATCCTTCACTTTCACGGTGGCAAAGTTACCAGGGGTGAGGGAGCGGTCCACATAAACCAGGCCATCAATCTCTATCGCATCGCGTTCGGAGCGTCCTTGGCCAGGTTTTTCCACGAGTACTTTGATTTCGCGGCCTACCCATTCTGCGTTCACAGATTCATTTACCTGCTGAAGGAGAGCCATGGCCGTATTCCAGCGGCGGTCTTTGGTCTTATGGTGTACTTGGTTGGGCATATTGTGAGCGCGTGTGCCCTCTTCTCTCGAATACTTGAATATGCCCGCGCGCTCGAAACGTGCTTCTTCGATAAATTGAAGAAGCTCTTGGAAGTCTTCTTCTGTTTCTCCCGGAAATCCCACAATAAAAGTAGTGCGAATAGCAAGCCCTGGGATGCCCTTGCGGAGCTTCTTTACCAGGTCGCGGATGTAATTGCCGCTTGTTTCGCGCTGCATAAGGCCGAGCATATTGTCGGATATATGTTGAAGCGGTATATCCACATAGCGGGCCACTTTGGGGCACTCGGCGATGGTTTTGATAAGCTCGT
Organism: uncultured Puniceicoccaceae bacterium; assembly: GCA_964533835.1. Classification (GTDB taxonomy): domain Bacteria; phylum Verrucomicrobiota; class Verrucomicrobiia; order Opitutales; family Oceanipulchritudinaceae; genus CAZHQD01. Next base: position 27,496 of record CAZHQD010000019.1, read on the forward strand.
CACTCCAGTGAGCGGGGTGCGTGTAGAGAAGGCGGATCCAGAAATCACCCTCAATGGCATTAAGCTCGCGCAGGAGTGTTGCCAGAGACTCGCCCTTAGAGGAGTCCACAGGGCTGCGAGGGTTGGGGCGGGCATCTGTCCACTTATCCATTCCGAAATAAGTGGTATCCTGAGAGATAAGGTTTAGCTCTTTCACGCCCTCAGCCACTAGGCGGCGGGCCTCTTCCACCACGCTGGCGACTGTGCGGCTGCGGTGGCGCCCACGCACTTGGGGGATGATGCAGAAGGTGCAAGGGTGATTACAACCCTCGGCAATCTTAATATAAGCCGTGTGCTTTGGCGTAAGGCGAAAGCGTGGTGTATCGTAATCAGGGATATACTTTGGGGCCTTGGAGACCAGATTGCGTGGCTCGTCGCCATTTACCGGTAAGGCGGCAGTAGTTGTTTCGGAAGACTCGTTGCCCAGCACTTTATTGATGATAGGCACTACTTGTGTAATCTGATCGAGCCC
>CAZHQD010000020.1:0-6493 GCA_964533835.1 uncultured Puniceicoccaceae bacterium
GTGCAGGATTGGCGAAGGCATCCCCTAAAGCCACCCCATCCACTATCACGCTCACTCCTGGGCTTCCGAAATAAGGCGTATTGCCAATGCCTCGCATTTGCGTTATTTCACCAAAAGTCCTCAAGCCTCCGCTGCCCACCCGTAGGTTGGGCACAAGTGCGTGGATATCGGTCACTGAGGTAAATTGCACCGTTTGCAGCTCGTCTATCCCAATTGTTGTCAGCGGGCTCCCGCCTATGGAAAACGGCGCTCCATCCCCCTCTACAGGATAGGGATCCATTTCTACCACGTCTGGTGTGGTGGCTGCCATGGCAGTTGTTGCTCCAAGCAAGAATAGCTTTAGTAGGGTTATTTTCATTGCTTTCTATTTATCTTAATATCAAGGTTTTTCAGCAAATGCCAGCCAGTGCGGCATTGGCGCAGGCAATGGCTTTACTTCAAAGCGGATGAATCCCGCCTCCTCCAGCCAGCTCCTCAGTTCTTCATCGGAAAAGACCCACCCGCTCTGCGTTGTCAAAGCCATGTTCAGAGCAAAAAGTGCGCTAAAAGTGGGGCTGGCATGCGTCGCGTCGGTCATCAAATCCATCACGCAAATCTTTCCCCCACTCTTCAACGCGGCAAAAGCCTTTGCGAATAACTTTCTGATAGCATCAGGGCTTTCTTGATGCAGGCATCCAAAGAAATGCACACGGTCCTGCCCAGCGGGAAAAGGTGTTTCATGGTAGCTTCCTCCGAGTGTCCGCACCCGCTCAGTTAGCCCCATTTGCGCGATCAGCTCTTCCGCGATAGCCACCACTGGCGGCAGATCAAGCACAACGGCTTGCAAACTGGGCTGCGCTTTTGCGCAAAGGCAGGCAAACGTCCCAGGGCCCCCTGCGCAATCCAGCAGGCGCCCTACTCCATCAAGTTGCAATAGGGGCACCACTCCGCGCCCAATGGCCATAGCCCTGTGGTGCATACTAAGCACGAAAGTTCGCGTACGCGCGCTGTCATCACCAAGATGCAGCTCGGGCTTTTCAACTGGTTGGCCTGTATGCAAAAATGCAGGCAACTTTCCCCATGCCGCATAGACATCTCGGTTATAGCGTATCGCTCCAGATAGATCACCTGGTTTTCCGGCAACTAAGAACTGCGCGGCTTGTGCTGAGTTCGTGTAGCTGGTGCCTGTTTTTACTAAGAGCCCAATGGCCACGCATCCATCCAGCAGCAATCGGCAAGCCCGCGTTTCCAATTTTAGCTCCATTGCGACTTGCTCACATGATGCCCCGTTTGGATAACGCTCCAAGAGCGTGAATACCCCTGCGTCACTCGCGGCAAACAGCGTTGCCGATCCGTAAAAAGCGTTCGCTAGTTCTATGATGGGTTGCGGGCTAAGCGACATGACAGTTACCCCAAATTTGTCTTTTGTATCCCACTTGGCAATCATGGATTCACACGGCTGCCCTGAGCAATCGCATCGCTTTAGAATTGCCAGTGCGTCGCCCAATCGGTGAATCTTTGGCCCACCATTTACTCAACCCCCTCCAAGCATTATGACTAAAATCGCAATCGTAGGCACTGGCGGCATGGCCAATATGCATGCCCAAGAATACGCCAAAATCCCAGGTGTGCAGCTCACAGCCTGTTGTGATATCGACGAGGCTCGCTCCAAGGCCTTCGCCGAGAAACACAAAATCCCTGCCCACTTTACTGATCTCGACAAAATGCTTTCCAAGGCATCAATCGACGGGGTTTCCGTCGTCACTTCAGATGCTGGTCATAAGCCGGTAAGCCTGGCTTGCCTCGCTAAAAAGAAGCACGTCCTCTGCGAAAAACCACTCGCTCCCAATTACAAAGACGCGCTCGAAATGGCGCAGGCAGCCGCTAAAGCGGGCACCATCAATATGGTCAATTTCTCCTATCGTAATAGCTCCGCCATTCACCGTGCCGCGCAAATGGTGGCTGCGGGCGAGCTAGGCCGCATCTTCCACGTGCAGGCTCATTACCTCCAGTCCTGGCTCACCAGCAATCACTGGGGCGATTGGAAAACCTCCTTCGGCTGGCTTTGGCGGCTTTCTACTGCTCATGGCAGTAAGGGCGTTCTGGGGGACATCGGCGTCCACATCATAGACTTCGCCTCCTACCCAGTCGGCCCCATCGAAAGCGTAAACTGCCGCTTAAAGACCTTCGACAAGGCCCCGGCAAACAAAGTCGGCGAATATACTCTGGACGCCAATGACAGTGCCGTCATGCACGTCACTTTTGCTGGTGGTGCTCTTGGTACTATTGCGACCACCCGCCTTGCCACAGGCCACGCCAACTCCCTGCACCTCGCCATCTACGGCGAGAAAGGTGGCTTGAAAATTGATCTTGATGCCTCCTACACCCAGATGGAGATCTCGCGTATTGGCGCTGGTGGCATCTACGAGGGCTGGGAACGCCTAAACACAGGTGACGTCCCCAACATCTATCAACGCTTTATCACAAGCATAGAAAAAGGCGTTAACGATCAGCCCGATTTTGCCCGTGGCGCCGCCATCCAAAAAGTACTCGATGCCTGCGAAGCCTCCAGCAACACCGGCCAGACAATCCATCTTGCCGACTTCCGAGGCTAAGCAGTTCCATACTTTTAACCAAAAAAAGCCCCCGCGAGTCCTGCTCGGCGGGGGCTTTCATTTTGAGAAAAATGCTTAGTAAATGAAACCTCCGAACGCTCCTTGATAGAAGCCGAGCACGATAGTAAATGATGCCAATCCGATAATCACTGGCTTGAGCAATGGCGAGACCACCAGCGGAGGTTGTGGCATCTCATTGGCAGGCGCCAGTGGGCTGCGGAAGAGTGCGCTGCGCATCCAACCAAAATAGTAGTAAATCGAGACAGCTACGCCGAAGCACGCCACCGCCAACGGCCAATAAAGCTTTGCCTCAAATGCCGCCATGAAAATAAGCACCTTGGCTATAAACCCAGCCAATGGAGGTATTCCAGCCAGCGAACCCAATCCTATAACCAGAGCAAACGAGAGCAATGGGCTGCGCGCTGCCAATCCACGGTAGTCATCAATCGTGTCTGTTGCATCATCCGAGGCAGATACCTGGGCCACTACAATAGCCACAAGGAATGAGGCCATCATATAAATAAACAAGTAGAAGAAGACCGCTGCAGGCGCCATGTGCGATTGGATGCTGGCTGTAACACCCAAAAGCAGGTAGCCCGCATGGGCAATCCCTGAAAACCCGAGTATACGCTTTGTGTGAAACTGGCTAGTGGCTGTTATATTGCCGTAGAGAATTGAAAATACCGCCATCGCCGCCAGCACAGGTTGCAGCAAGGGGGAGAGCGAATTAAACGGACCTGCCTTGCTTATAAGTATCAGCAGCACAAAAAATCCCGCCGCCTTGGATGCCACGCCGAGCATGGCCATAACAGGTGTGGGAGCGCCCTGATAAACATCGGGTATCCATATCTGGAAAGGCACTGCCCCTATCTTGAAGGCTACTCCGGCCAGCACCAGCAGCGTCCCCATAATTACCAATGGGTTCTGCGGATTGGCCAAGATAAATGCCTTTAGCGCGTCGAAGTTCATTGGATCTCCTGAACTGGCTGGTAACTCAGGATTCCCACCCACGCCGAATAGCAAAACAATTCCGAAAAGGAGTATCGAAGAGCTAAGCGCGCCCTGAATAAGGTATTTCAGCCCAGCTTCCAAAGAAGATGCCTTCTCTCGGTTATAGCTCACCAATATGTAGAAGCCCACCGTAACTGTTTCCAACGCCAGGAAGAACATCACAAAGTGATTGGACTGAACCAGCAGCATGAATGCCGCCGTCACGATCATCACTATGTGGAGAAACTCTACACTCGGCAACTTGCGCGCTTTTAAGTACGCCAGTGAAACGATACTCGTCAGGGCTCCTGCGAGCAGGAAGAACAGCCGCATCACCTCTGTCGTGAGGCTCTGCTTTATCAATCCGTTAAATGGAGTTACGGATACTCCGCTATACGGTGCCCCAAACGCCTTGACGCATACAAAAGTAAATACGGAGGCAAAACCAACTAGTGCAACTGTGGGTATCACCCATTGCTGCCGCTTGACCACCAGCTCAAGTATTAGGAGCGTGAGCGCAAAGAGCGCCAGCAAGATTTCCGGAAGCACTGCGCCCCAGTCATTTCCTTGCGCCAAAAGCCGATAATGCTCAATCATGGTAATATCAAATGGTATTCTCTAGGTTATTCGCTCGCTTTAGTCACCGTATCCGCATGCACAACCGCTTCGGGAAGGGTCGGTGCGGGATAAAGCCGCGTTACAGCCTCGTTGATGGAATTGGAAATAAGGGATGGGAAGAAGCCGAGCACCAACAATGCTCCTAGCAAGACAACGGCAGGCACTTTCGCCCCAAAGGAAATATCGCTCAGTGGCCCCGCGTTTTCGCGCTCTACTTCATGTGCTGCGGGCAGCTTCATTTCTCCAAAAAATACTCCCGCCGCCGCCCGTAAGCCGTACACCGCTGTTAGCACGATGCCAAGCATGGCCCCGGCAGCGACCCAAGGGTTAAAATCAAAGAGTGCGCTAAAAATGGTCAGTTCGCCGATAAATGTGGCAAAGCCAGGCAGCCCCGCCGTACCCATCACGGCTGCCACAAAGAAGCCTGCCAGCAACGGCGCTTTCTGAGATAGGCCGCCGAGTGCCCCTATCTGCGCGGTTCCCGTCTTCTCCTCCACCAAATCGGCCAGCAATAGCAGCAAGGCAACACTCAGCCCGTGGCCAACCATAAGCACAGTCGCGCCACCGATACCCGTTGCCCCGAGTGTGGCTAGCCCGAGGAAGAGGTAGCCCATGTGCATTACTGAGCCATACCCCACCAGCTCCTTTAGGTTCGTTTGTGCGAGGCAGATGAGGCCAATAATCACCACATTGGCCAGAGCTAGCCAAACAAGCAAACCGCTCCAATGGGCTGCGCCCTGTGGGAGCAGTGGCATGGCAATTTGGACTAGCCCGTAAAGACCGAACTTCTTCAACACACCGGCGTGCAGCATGGAGATTCCCGCAGGGGCAGTCGCATAGAGTCGCGGCGCCCAGCTATAAAAGGGAAAGAGTGACACCAGTATCCCCAAGCCAATCAGCAAAATGGCAAACACGTTGTGTTGCAAATGCTCCGCCAGAGGGGTCTGCGCAAAATAGAGTTGCAGCGTTTGAACATCAAAGGAGCGCTCAATATCCTGTGTGCTGCTAGCGTTGACGGCTAAATACAGTATCCCGGCCAGAGAGAGCATCGCTCCTACCGTAAGGTAGATGGCCATCTCCAGAGCTGCCTGCCGCGCGGCGCGTCCGCCAAAATAGCCCATTGCAATAAAAGTGGGTATCAGCGCCAGCTCGTGGAAGAAATAGTAGAAGAATACGTCCATGCTGGTAAACACTCCTACCAACCCACCCAGCATTACTAAAATCAGTCCGAGATAGAGCGACTGCTGCTTCATCGGCTGTCGCATCGCATAGATGCCCGCAGCGAATCCTGTAATTCCCGTGAGCAGCAACATCGGCGCAGAGATGCCGTTCACTCCCAGTATCAGTTTTATGCCGATTACGTTTGTCGCCAGCCCCGTGTTCCACTCTTTGCGGAAAAGATACCCGCCGTCGGTATGAGTAGCCGTGTACACAGCCCAGACCAATAGGCTCACAAAGCCAACAAAGCCGAAGGTCACACCCGCGATAGCTTTGCCCGTATTGGCTTTTAGCTTATCGGTCACGATCAGGATAATGCCTACGAGAACAGGCACGAAGATACCCGCCAGCATCAGATTGGAGATAACTCCTGCGTGCTGATTACCGCAGTTTTGCAATGCGTTGATTAGGGCGTCCATTGAGAAATATTATTTAAAGCCGTAGGCATAGGCTGCCAAAAGTAGCACGCCGCCGAGGAACCAGTAGAGGTAGCTTTGCAGGTTGCCGGATGTGCTTGATCGGAAGATGAAGCCAATGAGCCCCACCAGCCCTGCCGTGCCTCGTACCATTAAACCCGAAATGAAAAGAAGATCGAGGAACGAGAGGAATATCGCCAATCGTTGCTGCACTTTGGCTACATAGTAACCGTAAATTTCATCAAAGAAGAAGCGGCTACGAAATGCGGCCACCAGTGGAGGAGCAGCTTTTTCCATGCGATCGTTTTCCTTCCCGAGTCCGTAAATCAAAAATGCAGCCAGCAAGCCCCCGCCGCCGGCGATCACGGAAATGGCCACCATCAGCATATGATCTGAGCCATGTGGATGCAGCACGGAGTCATAGACTACCGTCTTAATTGATTCTGGATAAATTGCGGCAAAACCGCCGACAACCGATAGTACTGCCAACACCACTAGCGGTATCCACATTACAGGCCCGTTTTCGTGAGCATGCTCGGCAGATTCACTCTTTGGCTTGCCCCAGAAAACTGTGAACCAGAGCCGCCCCATATACGTAGCCGTCAGAAATGCGGTAAATGTCAGTATGCCAAAGATCACCTTATTTTGCTCATAGGC
>CAZHQD010000020.1:6593-9891 GCA_964533835.1 uncultured Puniceicoccaceae bacterium
CAAAGCATGTAAACGCCCGCTGCCACCATCGTAGCCGCGTGGATAAGCGCTGAAACTGGCGTGGGACCTTCCATTGCGTCAGGCAGCCATACGTGCAGAGGAGCTTGAGCGGATTTGCCGAGAACACCACAGAACAAGAGTAGCCCGATCGCTGTGGAGAGTTTCCCTGGGTTCGTCGCTCCAATTTCCGCCAGAGCAACCAAATCCGTCGTTCCCAGCAGCCAATAGCAGCCAAGAATGCCCAGCAGAAAGCCAAAGTCCCCTACCCGATTCACAATAAACGCCTTGTTTGCCGCTGCCGAAGCAGATGGCTTGGCCAAGTAGTGCCCAATGAGCAAGTAAGAGCACAGCCCCACCAGCTCCCAAAAGATAAACATCATCAGCAGGTTTCGGCTAAGCACCAACCCTGTCATGCTAAACATAAACAAGGTCAGCCCCAGATAAAACCGCCCGCGGCTCTCATCCTCCTTCATGTAACCGAAGCTAAAGAGGTGAATCAAGAAACCCACAAAAGTAACCACGAAAAGCAAGGTCGCCGCTGTGGAGTCAAAGAAAAAGCCTAGATCAACCGTGAAACTCCCCACAGAGAACCACTCGATTTTCGACAGCACGGCGTCAGCGCCACCGCTCCATCCCGAAATGAGTATCTGCAAAACGAGCGCGGCCTGTATGCCCGCCGAAGCAATCGAGAGCAACGCCGCAGCCTGCCCTTGCCTGCGCAGAAAGATGCCGATGATGGCCGCTGTAAACAGCGGTGTCAGCAATATGGCCAATAAAGTCGAATTGTGTTCCATGACGGCAGTTTAGGAATCCTTCAGGGTGCGCAGCTCGTCCACTTGAATCGTGCCACGCTTGCGGTAAAGTTGGACTATGATTGCCAGGCCCAGTGCCACCTCAGCGGCAGCAATCGTAAGTATGAAAAATACGAAGACGCCGCCATCCAGCATAGGGCGCTCCGCAGTAGCATTATAGCGGGAAAAGGCCACTAGCGCCAAATTCGCGGCATTGAGCATGAGCTCAAGGCACATATAGATGAGCAGCGTATTGCGGCGCAGTAGCACCCCAAAGAACCCGATGGCGAACATCAAGCCGGCGACCAGAAGATAGGCATTTAATCCGATGCTCACGATTGCACCTCCGTTTCGTCTTTTAGCGTCCTCTTCAATTCAGCATCAGAAGATGCATCTGTGGGCTCTTGAGTTTTCTTGCTGATAAATATTACGCCCACCATCGCAATTAGGAGGAGAAAGCCTACCATCTGCACTGGCAGCAGGTATTTGGTAAAAAGTGAGTAGCCAAACTCCTTCGCCGTGGCGCCATTCATGCCTTCGGGCTGCGCGGGCCAAGGGCCTGCATTTTCGCCCATGAAAAGGTAATACATGCCACCGCTCAAGGCAATGAGCCCAATCACGCTTGAAATCAGCGCTCCGGCATCAAGCGGCCTCTTCGCGCTTTTATCCACGTTCAGAAGCATGATAATAAACAAGAAGAGCACCATCACTGCTCCTGCATAGACGAGTACTTGCAGTATCGCCAAAAAGAAGGCCCCCAGCATGGCAAAGAGTCCAGCCGTCCCTACAAAGGCCACTATCATAAACATTGCCGCGTTCACGGGATTCCTGCTGCACGGCACCATTATGGCGGAGAGCAGGGTAACTGCGGCAAATAGGTAAAAGACCACGTCGAGCATGGGAAACGTTTGAAATTAAAGAAGTCGCAGCGTGTAGGTGAAGCCTAAAGCGTTGAGTTTGGTGGATTTTACAAGGTTTCTAGTGGTGAGAGCCGCCTGCAAGCTCGGCCTCTTTCTTTTTGTCCCACTTGAAATGCTGGTCAGGCAGAGTGCCCCCAAGCTCATAAAGCTTTTGTTTTTTGAAGACAAGCTCCTCGCGGCTCAGTCCGTTCAGCGTGTACATATCTTGCAGCCAGATTGCTTCTTCAGGGCATACTTCTTGGCACATGCCGCAGTAAATGCAGCGGATCATATTGATCTCAAACTCCTTGGGCGCTTTCTCTACGTGCGCGTTCGGCGCCTCTTCGTCAATCGCTCCGGGTGTTATGCGAATTGCCTTCGGAGGGCACACAAACTCACAAAGCTGGCAAGACACACACTTTTCTCGCCCATTCGGGTCGAACACCAGCGTGGGCACCCCACGATAACCTGGAGGAGTCTCGGGCCGCTGGTCCGGATACTCCAGCGTTACCTGCGGCTTAAACATATTCCTAAAGGTAATTTTCAAGCCCGTAGCAATCTGGGGAAGATACGTCTTCTCCAGCGGTGTTAGTGGTTTGCGGTCTACTACTTTTACGGCCATGGGTTTGGGAAATTACGGGTGAGCCCTTAGCGGGTTAGGTTTTCGTAGAGAGCGATAGCTATGGCATAAAAGACCAGATTGCCTAGCGCCAGAGGCAATAAGATCTTCCAGCCCAGATTCATCACCTGGTCATAGCGGAAACGCGGTAGCGTCCACCTTATCCACATGAAGAAAAATACCAACACAAATACTTTGGAGAGAAAGATGCCGACCGACAGCGCGGCCCCGAGGATGCCCGTGGGCAACAGCTCGTTCAGGCCCCACGGCAAGTGCCAGCCACCCAAAAAGAGCAGCGTAAACACTCCCGAGCCGATTACGATATGCGTGTATTCAGCCACAAAGAATAGACCGAACTTAAACGCGCCATATTCTGTGTTATAGCCTGCCACCAATTCCGTTTCCGCCTCAGGCATATCGAAGGGCAAGCGGTTCGTTTCCGCGAAAAGTGCTATCAAAAATATAAGAGCCGAGAGAGGTTGCAGCACAATGCCCCACAGCGGAATTATCCAGAACGCGTTGTTCTGCGCTTCCACTACGGAGGTCAGATTCATCGTCCCGCCTGTCCACATAAATACGGGCAAGATCGAAAGGCCCATTGCCAGCTCATAAGAGATGAGCTGCGCGCTTGAGCGTATGCCTCCCAGAAATGGGTATTTGGAGTTGGCTGCCCAGCCCGCCAATACGATGCCATATACCCCCAGCGAACTAACCGCCAGTATGAACAATATGCCGATATCCAGATTCGCAAGCACGATGGGCACACCGTTAAACTCCCCTATCGGCAGCACCGTCATCGTCGTCATCGCTGGTATGAAAGCGATGCAAGGCGCCAGCACATAGTAAAACTTGTTCACGTGCCCTGGCACCGGTTCTTCTTTAAACACAAATTTGCCAATGTCTGCCAGCGGCTGGAAGATGCCTAGTCGCACAAGAAACGGCCCTATCAGCGGTATCGCCTTGATGAATGGCAGCGATGTGCGATTAGG
>CAZHQD010000020.1:9991-24133 GCA_964533835.1 uncultured Puniceicoccaceae bacterium
GTATCGGGCAGTTTATCAAACGAGATGCCTTTAAGAAGAGCCACTTCCTCCGAAAGGGCGCCCCACATTCCCTGCGCCGTAGCGGGCAGGCTATTTCCCGTAAGCTGCTTGTAAATCTCAGCCAGCACTGGCAATGCGCCTTGCACCCCAACAGGGCCTGGAATGGCCGCGTGGAACTTCTGCAAACGGAATTGCTGGTTCACGAACGTGCCCGATTTCTCAAACACCGTCAGCGTAGGTATCTCCACTTTGGCGCACTGTGTCGTTTGCGTGTAGTGAGTAGCAAGAGCAATCACATTGATCTTCTTTAGCTGCTCAGGCTTTAAGCCCGCAGCCACCAAATCCTCGTCCACCGTAAGTACGGTCCGCACTGCCCCTGCGTCAATCGCGGCGGAGAGCGCCGTTAATGTGTTCTCGGGCAGCTCTTTAATCAGTCCTGTTACCAATGCGCCGCGGACATTTGGATTGCGGTCACTCGATATGAGCAGTCCGTCGCTTTCCTGTGTTCTGCTCACCAAATATACCGAAAGATTTGGGCTGAGAGCATTGGCTACCTTGCGTAGCGCAAATTGCTCTTCCACGCTGGATTGGCCGCTGCCTACAATCGCCACACCGCCTGCCTTGAGGAACTGCGCGGCCATGGCTACCGTTTCCTGCATGCTAACGGGCTTGCCGTCTATACTGTAGCGGCTCATGCGGTCATCCGTATCCACCGTCTTGTAGAGCATCCGCCCCGAATCGCTCATCCACGTGTCGTTCACCTCGTCATTACGCCGTGGCGTGATTCGGTATATCTTGCCCTCACGGCTTGATACCTCCGTATTCACGCCCACGCTCGACTCCGTGCAAATGCTCTTCGTCTCCTTTAGGAACCACACCCTCATCTTAAAGCGGAAGTCCGTGCTGGTAAGCGCTCCCACGGGGCAAATATCCACCGTGTTCAGGGAGTAGTTATTGGCTAGCTGTTTTCCAGGATAGCAAGTCAGTGTGGAGTAACTGCCTCTCGAAACAAAGCCCAGCACATCATCATTGGCGATTTCTTTGCTAAAGCGAATGCAGCGCGAGCAAAGGATGCACCGCTCGTCGTCCAGCATTACGCGTGGCCCTAGCTTCGTGCGCTTTGGCTTCACGTTTTTCTGCTCTACAAAGCGCGAGAAGCCCCGCCCGTAATCCGTAGCAAACTCCTGCAAACGGCACTCCCCCGCCTGGTCGCAAATCGGGCAATCAAGCGGGTGGTTTATGAGCAAAAACTCCATCACCCCTTCGCGGCATTCTTTTACGATTGGGGAGTTCGTCCGTATCTGCAGCCCTGGCGTTGCGTTTGTCGCGCAGGCAATTGTTGGGCGCGGCATCCAGTTTGTCTTCTGCATACCGGTTGCGGGATCCATGATCGGCTGCTTAGTTGCGGGATCCACCGCAGGCGTCCCCATCTCCACCAGGCACATGCGGCAATTGCCTACCACAGAGAGCTTGGGATGGTAGCAATAGTGCGGGATTTCTACCCCCGCCATTTTGGCAGCATCTACCATATTCGTGCCGGGGCGCACGCGCACCTCCCGGCCGTCCACGAAGACGCTTATCAGATTGTCGTTGGGTGCAGTAGCGGACATGGCAAATTTTTATATCAACCGCAATTCCTTGCGGGTTTTGTTTTCGGCTTTGGCCACAAAATCATCTTTAAACTTGGCGAGAAAGCTCTGCGTGGGCCAAGCGCATGCTTCTCCAAACGCGCAGATCGTGCGTCCCGCAATTTGGTCAGCCACAGACTTCAGCAAATCGGCGTCCTCTTTGCGAGCATGCCCACTTGTCATGCGCGTCGTGATTTTCTTCATCCAGAGCGACCCTTCGCGGCACGGTGTGCACTGCCCGCAAGACTCATGCGCGTAAAAGGCATTGAGGTTGGCAAGCGCTTCCACGATATCCACTGTGTCGTCCATCACGATTATGCCGCCCGATCCGCTCATCGTTCCGCAAGCGGCCAAGCTGTCAAAGTCCAGCGGTATGTCGTTGATTGACCAATCAAACGCTGTTCCATCGCGCAGCTTACCCTTAAATCGCTCGTCGGCTCTGAGCACTTTTGCGCTGGAGCCCCCTGGAATAATCGCTTTGAGCGCGCGCCCAGGCCGAAGCCCGCCGCAAACATCAAAGATCATCTGCCCCAGAGTTATCTTACCGCACTCAAACTCGTAATATCCTGGTTTCTGCACATGCCCGGATACGCACCAAATGCGCGTCCCCGTGTTATTCGGGCAACCTGTTCGCGCATACGCCGCGCCGCCCATCGCGATAATATGCTTCACGTGGCAAAGCGTTTCCACGTTGTTCACGATCGTTGGGCAATGGTAAAGCCCCAGCGCCGCCGGAAAATAGGGGGGCTTGATTCGGGGGTAGGGTCGCTTGCCCTCAATAGATTCAATTAGGCCCGTTTCCTCACCACAGATGTAGGCCGCCGCGCCGCGATGCACTATCAAATTGCAAGAATAGCCCGTGCCCAAAATGTTATCACCCACAAAGTTCTTGGCCCGCGCCTCTTCTATGGCGCGCTTTAAAATTTTTGCCCCGTAAGGCATTTCCTCTCGAATGTAAATTATGGCCAGCTTCGCCTGAATCGCCCAAGCGGTAATCATCATGCCTTCGATGAGCTGATGAGGATCCTTGTGCATGATCTGGCGATCCTTAAATGTGCCTGGCTCCGATTCGTCTGCATTGCAGATCAGGTAAATTGGCTTACCGCTTTTGCGATCCAGAAACTTCCATTTCATCCCGGCTGGGAACCCTGCGCCACCGCGCCCACGCACGCCGCTAGCTTCCACTTCCTTGCCCACTTCTTCAGGCTTCATTCCCACCGCTTTTTTCAGCGACTCGTAACCGCCATGCTTTAGGTAGCACTCGATGTCGTTTGTGTAGCCGGGCTCATCGGCGTACTTCAGGATCACTCTGTGTTCGGTAAATGACATGGGAAATTATTTTCTTGTCTAGGCGCTTGCCACTAGGTCGCGCGGTTCGCTCGTATATTCACCTTTGCCTTTGAGTGCATTGGCTTTGATTTGCGCTACAAGGTCGCCCACCTTCTTTTCATTCAATCGCTCGTAGAGGTCGTCGCCGATCAGCGCCACAGGCCCCGTTCCGCAACTGGCTAGGCACTCCACAAACTCCAGCGTCACCTGATTGTCCTTGGAGGTCTCACCCATCTTACAATCGAAGGCTTTCTCTAGTTGGTCGGCTACCTTATAGCCGCCGCAAAGGGCGCACGAGAGTGTGCGGCACAGCCTGATGTGGTATTTCCCGATTGGGTGTTGCCGGAAGTGCGGGTAGAAGGTGACAACCTCCAGCACATTGATCGGCTGCAATTCCAGCTTTGCGGCCACCCACTCCACGGCCTCATTGGAGATATACCCCTGATCCTCCTGCACAGCGTGCAATACTGGCAGCACCGCGCTGCGCTTGCGCGGGTATAGCGGTATTACGTGCTCTATTTCGGCGAGCGTTTCTGGTTTCAGGTTCATCCTTGAGTCAATAAAGTGTTGCTTAAAAAAGGGTTAGCGGTCGCACTCTCCGAGCACGAAGTCCAGGCTGCCGAGCACCACGGGGATGTCGGATACCATGTGCCCTTTCATTAATTTCGAGAGTATCGAAAGATTGCAGAAACTCGGGCTGCGTATCTTCAAACGATAAGGCACTCCCCCGCCCTTCGAGTGTATGTAAAAACCAAGCCAGCCCTTCGGGTTCTCGGCCTCAAAATACACTTCTCCTGCGGGCATTTGCGGCCCCTCCGTCACAATCATGAAGTTCTGGATAAGCTCCTCCATGCTCGTTAGCACCTTCGCTTTTTGCGGGGCAACAATTTTGCGCTGATCTTCCGCGCGCACTGGCCCGTCTGGCATCTTGTCTATAGCCTGCCTGACAATTCGGATGGATTGCCGTGTTTCTTCCATGCGTACCAACCAGCGGTCATACGCATCCCCATGTGTGCCGATTGGCACGTCAAAATCATACTGCTCATATCCTGAGTAGGGGCGATCCTTCCGTAAATCATGCGCCACGCCGCTCCCTCTGAGATTCGGCCCGGTGAGCCCATAGGCAATGGCATCTTCCTTGGAGATCGTGCCTATGCCCACCAAGCGATCATAAAAGATGCGATTGCGGGTCAGCAGCTTATCCACTTCATCCAATGTAATTTCGATCTCGTTGAGCGCCTTGATTACGCGTCCCATCCAGCCTTCGGGCATATCGCGCGTCACCCCGCCCACTCGTGTGTAGCTGGTAGTAAAGCGGGCTCCCGTCAGCTCTTCAAAGAGCTTATAAAGCTTCTCGCGCTCCGTAAATGTGTACATGAACACCGTCAGCGCGCCTGTGTCCATTGCGTAGACGCCCAACCCCAGCAAGTGAGACGATATGCGTGCCAGCTCACAGCAGATCACGCGAATGGTTTGGCAGCGTGGTGGCACTTCTAGTTTCGCCAGCTTTTCCACTGCAATCGCATAGGCCACATTATTGGCCAATGGCGCCAGGTAATCCAGTCGGTCCGTGTAGGGCACAAACTGGTTGTAGGTCATGTTTTCCGCAATCTTCTCGTCACCGCGATGCAAGTAGCCAACCACGGGATCACAGCTCGTTATGATCTCGCCGTCCAGCTCTACCAATAGCCTCAGCACCCCGTGCGTGGATGGGTGAGACGGCCCGATATTGATAGTCATGGGCTCACTGTGGAGGTCCCCCTCTAGCTTTGCGCCGCGCGCGGCTATATCGCCATATTCTATTTCTGTGGTGGGCATGGGGAAATTCTTAGACGTTGGTGAGTTTTTCCTGTTTCTCGTTCCAGCTCTCGTCTTTGGCGCGAGGCTCCGCTTCACTCATTGGTGCCCCTGAGCATGCGTGGAAGGGCCCGCCCATCATGGGAGCAGGCTTTACTTTCACGCCTGTGCGCTCTGCTACGTCTGCTGCGGGCAGATCCACCTCTATTCCCGCCAGGGGGAAATCCTTCCGCAACGGGAAGTACGGATAGGCATCCCACATCAAGATACGCCTCAAATCGGGGTGGCCTGTGAAAGTAATGCCAAACATATCGTAGGTCTCGCGCTCGTGCCAGTTTGCGCCAGCGTATAGCCCGCAAAGCGATGGCACGCTCGGCGCATCGTTATTCCCGCAGACGGTGGCGATTCGCAGGTATTCATGGTGAGTGCCATGGTAGAGATGATAAACCGCCTCATACCGCGGGGCGGCTTCCACTCCATGGTCAATCGCCGTCACATCTATCAACAAGTCGTAGCCTTCGCCCTTAAGCGTCTGAACCAGCGATACCAGCTTGTCCGCAGGGCAGTTGACCGCAGTGTGGTCGAGTGTAGGCCTAGCCGTCAAATAGTTGAAGCGCTCGATGAGTTTAGCTGTGGTTTCCGTGGCAGACATCGATTGGTAAAGTTGAGTTTCGGCAACGCGGCGTTGTGGGTTATTACTCTTTCGAGCTCAATATACGTCGCGTGCTGTGCTCGCGGCTGATTTTCTCTTGCAAGCGCATCATGCCGTCTAGCAACGCTTCTGGTCTGGGCGGGCACCCCGATATGTATACATCCACGGGAACAATCCTGTCCACCCCTTGCAGCACCGCGTAGCTGCGATACATGCCGCCTGTGGACGCACAGGCTCCCATCGCCACTACCCACTTTGGCTCGGCCATCTGGTCGTAAATGCGGCGCACTACTTCGGCCATCTTGTAGGTCACAGTTCCGGCCACGATCATGCAGTCGCTCTGCCGTGGTGAAAAGCGCATCACCTCCATGCCGAATCGCGATATGTCAAAACGCGACCCGCCCACGGCCATTAGCTCGATTCCGCAGCAGGCTAATCCCATTGGCATTGGCCACACAGAGTGTTGCCGTATCCAGTTGATAACGGCATCCGTCGTCGAGTGGATTACTCCCCCTTCGATTTTGCTGTTATACCCTATGTCTGTTGCGGTAACCATGGTGTAATAGTTGTTTAATTACTGAGTGAGTCGGCTATCCCTGTCAAGGCACCTCCAAATTGAGCCGATTTAGCGCCCAAAGCAAGCGGTCTCTCTCTGTTTGCCTTAATATACCGCTTATTCAAGGTTATGCGGCTGATTCGCCTCCCTTAACCGTCAAGAGTTAGCCGTTCTTATGCTGTAAGCCAGCAACCCTTATACCAACGCTATCGGCGCCCCTCCTGATTCATGAGATACTTCTGCCGTTTCCAGCACTCGGATTATCTCAGCCGCCGATTCCGCTTTTACCAGAAGTGGCTCCCCTTTTTGCAGGTGATTGGCCAAATTCTCATAATACTCCGTGGGTGGCTTCACATAAGGGATAGTTTTTACAACTGGATTGCGGCCTCCCTCAGGATCAGGAATGAAGAGTTCCCCCGAATCCTCAGGCTGCCAATTCCACTTGTCCACATACGTCCCGAGCGTCCCCAGTATCCGATAGCGATGGGGTGTCGCAAACTCCCTCGCCGATATCGTTATATTCGCCATCGTGCCATCTGCGAAATACATCCTCAGCGTCCCGTGATCATGATTGCGCTCTATACCCGTTTCTTTTGCTCGGTAAAAATGGCCAGATACCTTCACGGGGTGTTTATTGAGAATATTGATAGTGTAGTCCACCAGGTGTGCGCCCCAGTCAAACATCACGCCGCCGCTCATCTTCTTGTCTCCGCGCCAAGTTGGGCTCGCGCGGCCATACCCGATTGCAGAATCCAGTTGAAATACTTCCCCGAGCGCGCCGCTTGCCACAAGCTCTTTTGCGGCCAGTAGCCACGGATCCAGTCGCCGATTGTGGTAGACAGTTAGTAGCTTCCCCGTTTTCTTTGCCACGTCTATCATCCGCAGGCAATCGAAGTAATTGGTCGCAAACGGCTTTTCCGTCACCGTATGCACACCTGCCTCCAGTGATTCTACAGCCAGTGGCAAGTGCAAGCTGTGCGGCACTGCCTGTGCCACTACGTCCAGCTTTTCGGCCTTGAGCATTTCCGTTTGGCTTCGGTAGTAGCGGGCGTTCGGATTCTCCGCCTGCACTTCCGCCAATCGGCTGTCATCTGGATCGCAAAAAGCCACCACTTCAAAGCGGCCACTTGCGGTCATGAGTTTACCGTGGTGTCGGCCCATGCCGAGACCCACAAATCCAGCGCGTAATTTTTTCATAGGGTAAGCAGTATCTAAATGAGGGACCTCTACTATGACCCCTACTGCCCTAAAAAATCAACGCTTTTCAGCCCTCTTTTTTGCGCCGTTACTTTGGTTGATTGATTGGGCGCCCGTTCTTATCCACTTCTACTTCCACGGGGACCTGTATTACTCTGCCGTCACTGGTGGTCTCTGTCCGCCAGGTACGCACCACGCGCCTATCGTTGTCAAACGGCACCGCTGCGCCCGCGGCTGCCCCTTCGCCCGCCGCGACTACGCCCCCTGCTACATTGCCCACCACGGCGCCTGCCGCATAGCCGATGCCGCTGCCAATCGCGGGCCCTGGCGCGCGCGCATTCGTTACACGCCCCTCAGAGCTCATGCAGCCGCTCAATAGGCCGATAGCCAATACGCCCGTCACAGCAAATACCGTTTTCATATCCTTTCAGCATATTCTCACCCCTCGCCTTCGCAAGTCCGAACACGCTGCCCTACTCTATCCGCCCCTTCAATTCCCCGTCGCCAAAGATCAAGTCCACTGGCCCCTTTCTTGCCATGGCTGCGCTCGTTACCAGCGAGCCCTTCTCGCCGCGCACCATAGCAAACCCCCTATTTAATATGCTCCGCGGGCTAGCGGCCTCCAGCCGCTCCCCCAGCCCTTTGAGCCGCAGCCTCGCCAGCTCAACCCTCCGCTCAGGTGAGGCTCTTTCCATACGGTGCCCCAAGCGCTCCAACGCCATTTTCTCTTCGCTGATTCGCTGCGTAACCGCCGCTTGCGCCCGCTCCCGCAGTTCGTCCAGCCGTTGCGCCATTTCTTCCACCTGCCGCCTTGGGCTTCGCGCCGCCAACCGCTCCTCTAAAATCGCCACACGGTGCCTCGCCTCCATCATCGCGTATGTCGTCTGCCTAATTAACGTGTTAGCGGCAGTTTCCACCCTGCCCACCGCCTCCAGATAAAGGCTGCTGATTAACTCCGCCGCTGCCGTCGGTGTTTCCGCTCGCTTGTCTGCCGTAAAATCACACAGCGTAAAATCAATCTCATGCCCCACGGCGGATATCGTAGGCACTTTGCACGCCGCTACCGCGCGCACAACAGCCTCCTCATTAAACGGCCATAAATCCTCCAGGCTCCCGCCGCCTCGCCCAACGACCAGCAGCTCCAGCTCCTTAATTTTCTGTGCGTGGCCAATCATCTTTACAATTTCTCCTGCCGCCTCTTTCCCCTGCACTCGTGCCGGAAATAGAATCAGCCTGCCCTTCCAGCCTCGCCGCTTTAGCACGCTTATAAAGTCCTGTAGCGCAGCCCCCGTTGGCGATGTCACAATCCCGATAACTCGCGGCACTGCGGGCAATGCCTTCTTTTGGCTCCCTTCAAATAACCCCTCCTCTTGCAGCTTCTTTTTTAGCCGCTCAAACTCCGCTTGCAGCTTCCCTGCCCCATCCTGTGTGATCGTTCGCAATATAAGCTGATAATACCCTCGTGGCTCATATACAGAGAGATTTCCGAATCCCACAATCTCCATCCCATCCTTCAGTTGCACCCTGCACTGCGCCGCATCCGCCCTGAAGAGCACCGCCGGTATCTGGCTCTGCGCATCCTTCAACGAAAAGTAGCAATGCCCGCTCTCCTGCTGCCTGAAATTCGATATCTCCCCCTTCACCCATACGCCCCCGTATTTACTCTCAAGCACTCCTTTGATTGAGCGCGTCAATTGCCCAACCGTAAATACCTCCTCATTGGCGGAGGGCTGGCTCAGTAGCTGTTTGAGATTTGCCATAGCGCTTCCTCAATAAACTCACTCCTAGTGAAACCACAATGATAATGCTGAGCGCAACGAGCGCCATCTTTCCTTTTCCCTTAAATAGCGAGTCTCCCAGCATAATCATCCCCGCGCTCATAACCCACTGAACAGCGCACGATACAATCATGTAGGGCCAAAATTTCACCCGTGCCAATCCCAGCAAATAACTCTGGATGCACAGCGGAAGCCCGGGTGCAAAGCGTGCTATTAATGTGATGTTCACCGCGTCCTCATCCTTAACCACGGGCAGGCGGTAACGCGTTTTTGCCATCCATCCCTCCAACACGGGCCTCATAAAACCGTTGGCCAGCCAGTGTGCTAGCGCCATATTCACCGCTATCGCGCTCCACACTATGGCAATCCCCATCGGCAACCCATAGACTCCAGCCGTGAGGTAAAATGCAGACACGGGAGCAAAGACCAGCGGCCCAATCGCCAATCCCAGAAAAAATACCGCAGGGTGCATCTCCTGCAAAATCGCCACCGTCTTGTCCTTTATCCCGGGCAATGCCTGCACCAACTCCGCGCCAAAATAAACCCAGCACACAAACACCGCCGCCATACCAACCAGCACGGCAGCTATCAGCTTGAGTTTATGGCGCAACAACAGGGAAATCATTTGGCTGCAATTTGTTGCGAGGCCGCCTTCGCTTCCTCTGTTCGATTTGGCCTTTGCATCTGCGCCAGCGCGTGCAGCGCAATTCCCGCCGCGACTGAGGCATTTAGCGAATTCACCTTCCCGCTCTGCCGTAGTCGCACTACATGGTGCGCATTATTAAGTACATACTGCCCTACCCCGCGGTCTTCACCTCCCGCCACCAGGCATACCCGTGCCCCCGCACTGATAGGTAGCTCAGTTAGATCTACTTTGCCGTGCATATCCAGGGCCACTAGTGCAAATCCGGCCTCCAGTAATTTCTGCGTCGCCTGCACCGCCGTAAGGCTATGGCAGACATCCAAAAACTCTGCCGCGCCTGCCGCCGCTTTGACGACTGATGGGTAGATTTCGGGCGATCCTCGGCTCGGTAAAAACACTCCCTTAAACCCAAATACTTCTGCCGATCTCAGTATCGCCCCCACATTGTGCGGGTCTTCCAGATTGTCCAGTAGGCACACGCTCTCATGCGATAATACCTGCTCTGGCCCCACATACGGATAAGGAGACACCTCCAGCACTACACCTTGGTGTTCTCCCGTGCGGCAAACATCCGTCAGTCGGCCCTTCTCAAGCCATTGCGCTTTTATGCCTCGCTCGGCCAAGAGTGCGGTGAGCTTCCCCATTCTCGGGTGATTCCGATTGGCTTGATTCAAATAGGCCCCATAAACTTTGCGCCTATTCGCTCTCAGGGTCTCAAACGCTGGATTCAGCCCAAACAAAAACTCGGTCACCGTAGTGGGCATAATTATCAAATCATCAGCTCTGCCCGGACCTATGTCAAAGCGCGAAACGCGATACAGGCGTTATGCCCGCCAAATCCCAGATTATTGCTCAAAGCCACTTTCACGGGATGCGCCACTTTGGTATTCGGTGTGTAATTCAGGTCGCACTCTGGATCTGGCACCTCGTAATTGATAGTCGGCGGGATTTCTCCACGCTGAATCGTCTTAATGGCAATCACTGCCTCGATGCCACCAGCCGCTCCCAGCAAATGTCCTGTCATGGACTTCGTAGAGCTAATCTTCAGACTGTATGCCGATTGGCCAAATACCGTCTTTATTGCCTGTGTTTCCGTCTTGTCATTGTAGGGCGTGGATGTGCCGTGCGCATTGATGTAATCCACATCCTCAGGCTTCAGTCCTGCGTCCTTCAAAGCATTTTGGATGCATAGCTCCAGCCCCTTCCCTTCGGGATCAGGCTGAGTGATATGGAAGGCATCGCAAGTTGCCGAGGCGCCAGCAAGCTCACAATAAATCTTCGCGCCGCGCGCCTTGGCATGCTCTAGCGTTTCCAGCACCAAGACCCCTGCGCCCTCGCCCATTACAAACCCGTCGCGCCTGGCGTCAAACGGGCGGCTGCTCCGCGTAGGATCATCATTAAACGCCGTGGCCATTGCCTTCATTGAGCAAAAACCCGAGAAACCCAGCGGTGTGATTGCGGCTTCGCTGCCTCCTGCAATCATAATATCCGCATCCCCTGAGCGCATGATCCGCAGGCAATCATAGATAGAGTGGCTACCAGTTGCGCAGGCAGATACTATGCTATAGTTCGGCCCCATCGCCCCCAGCTCAATCGCTACTACGCCTGATGCCATGTTCGAGATCAGCATCGGTATCATGAAGGGCGATACCTTCCGCGGCCCGCTTTCAAACAAGCGGCGCGACTGGTTCTCTATGGTTTCGATCCCTCCAATGCCGGAGCCGATGATTACCCCGAAGCGTGTCTTATCAATCTTCGTGGAGTCCAGCGCTGCGTCCTGCATCGCCATCTTGGCCGCTGCTACCGCGTAATGCGTGTAGCGGTCATTACGGCGCGCCTCCTTTGGCTCCATCCATGCGTTCACGTCGAAGTCTCGTATCTCTGCTCCGACTTTGCACGGGTACTCTGTGGTATCAAATCGGGTTAGGCTGCTAATCCCGCTCTTGCCCGCTAGCAGATTGTCGAAAAACACATCTGCTTGCTGGCCGAGTGACGTGACCACACCGAGCCCGGTCACCACTATGGTGGGCTTATTTGCGCTAGACGCCATGTATTAAATTTTTTCTATATTCCCTTCGAATTAAAGCTCTTAGCTCTTCGACTGGATGTAGTTGATTACATCGCCCACGGTCTGGAGCTTTTCCGCTTCCGATTCGGGAATATCGCCTTTGAGTTCATCCTTAAATTCTTCCTCGAACGCCATGATCAGCTCGACCGTGTCGAGAGAGTCGGCGCCAAGGTCTTCCAAGAAGGATGCCTGTGGGGTAACCTGCTCTTCATTTACGTTGAGCTGATTAACGATGATTTCTTTTACGCGCTGTTCGATGCTTTTGTCTGCCATGGTTGCAAAAAAGGCTGAGTTATTTGTGTTATGCTTGCATCACATCACCATGCCGCCGTCAACCGTAAAAACCTGCCCAGTGATATATCCTGCCTCGTTGCTCGCGAGGTAAGTTACCATCTGGGCGATCTCTTCCGGTTTCCCTAGGCGTTTCAAGGGGATGGTCTTCAAAATTTGTTCCGTTTGCTCTGGTGTCAGGGCATTCGTCATGTCGGTCTGGATGAATCCTGGCGCCACTGCGTTGCTGGTGATGTTACGCGAGGCAAATTCCCGTGCCACGCTCTGCGTGAATCCCACCATGCCCGCTTTGGCCGCTGCGTAGTTGGCCTGTCCGGCGTTGCCCATTAGTCCTACCACGCTCGTGATATTAATGATGCGCCCCCAGCGATTCCTCGCCATCGGGTGCACAAGGTTCTTTGTCCAGTAAAAGCAACTTGTTAAATTCGTTTGCACCACTTCATGCCAGGCCTCGTCCGTCATCCGCAGCAGCAAATTGTCTCGGGTAATACCCGCATTGTTCACCAATATATCAACCTTGCCATGCTCTGCCAATAAGCCCTTGCATGCCTCGGCCACTGCCGCGCTGTTCGCCACATCCACGGCCAGAGCCTTTGCTTTGCCTCCGCTCGCAACAATTTCCGCAGCTGCCGCTCCACAACTCGATTCAGACTTACTTACGCATACCACTGTCACGCCTTCTGCTGCCAGCGATTGCGCTATGGCCTTGCCGATGCCACGACCGGCACCCGTCACCACTGCCACTCTGTTGTCGAACGTCAATTGCATCCGCGAAAAACGCCAAACCTTGGCCTCTCTTGCAAGCTAATTTGTTCTCCTCACCTTTTTTGTAACCCGTTCTTCGGCCAAAACTCAAACACCCCGACTTGCGCGAGTCGGGGTGTTCACAAATTCTTTGCCTCTCATTACCCTACTTGCGCTTGCGCCAAATCGCCACTCCCATAATCAAGGCGGCTGCAATCGCTGCATAAGTCGATGGCTCTGGAATCACATAAACCCCGGGATTGCCCAACTCTCCACTTGTGTTTGCGTAGCTTCCTTGCAAATCACCCAGCGTCGAGAGTACCCACTTGTTGTTGATAGGGCTTACTCCCAGATTGTCTGCTGTTGTCCACGCAGATACCCCGTTGGTTCGCACTGTCCCAGGATAGGTCTGATCACCATAGGCTAAGCGTGTTACCTCCTGTTGTGCCCCGTTAAACAGCACGATCGTGTCCGCGCGCCCCAGGTTATTGCTCACTCCACCTAATATTTTTACCCCAGCAGCGAGATTCCATGCCGTGCGAAAATCGGTCTCCATCGCCTCGGTTATCAATACGCTTTCACCTGGTTGCACTACGCCAAACCCTGAAAGGTCGAACCCTTGCGCGTAATCAGCGCTGTCATCCTCAAAACGCCAGCCTGAGAAATCAACAGGCTCGGCACCCATATTGGTAAATTCCACGAACTCACCAGGCACGCTCCCGTATGCAAATTCAGTGATGACTACCACCGCGTTCGCAGTTGTTAAAGAGACCAGCACACTCGCCAGTACTGTTAAAATTTTGTTTTTGAGCATAGAGCTGCCAATCTACCCCATTCCCGTTACGTCTTGGTGGATGATAGGTTACATTTTTGGTGCCCTTTATTCCTCCTTAAGCCTTTATGATCGTTGGAAACAATTCCTACAAAAAAATCAACTCCTCCTCAAAAATAGTTATTTTTTTACGCCTTTCTTTTCCCTTCCCTTGCATAGCAAAAAAATCAGGCTTATTATCCAGTCAAATGACGCAAATGCCTTATCCGTCACAACTACCATAACACTCGGATCCCTTCGGCATTCCTGCTTTACTTAATAACCCATTCTAGCTATACCTATCATGAACGCAGACACCACATCTGTCTTGCCCAATCCCCCCGCTACAGGCTATACAAAACCTTTTCGTAAATACGACTCCCGCCTGAAAGTGACTACTAGCTATAAAGAAAGCCTTCCCGACATGCAGAATTCTGGTGCTACCGGAATTCTCGGAGCCAATGTGCCTATCCTCCAAGTAGGCATCTCTAATTTCCGCCTCCCGCTGAAGTTTCTTACCGAGAAGAACGATACACTCGTTCTCGAAACTTCAGTCACAGGCACCGTCTCTCTCGCAGCAGACGAAAAGGGCATCAATATGTCCCGCATCATGCGCGTCTTCTATGAGTTTCAAGACCGCGTCTTCAC
>CAZHQD010000020.1:24233-27662 GCA_964533835.1 uncultured Puniceicoccaceae bacterium
GTCATGGTGAAGCGTGAAGACGAGCAAGCCTTCGCTGAGCTCAATGGCGCCCACCTAAAGTTTGTTGAGGATGCTGCCCGGCTCCTCTATGAACAGCTCGACGCCGAGCCCCGCATAGCTGATTTTCAGGCCGTTTGCGCTCACCTTGAGTCCCTCCACAGCCATGATGCCGTAGCTGCCATAAACAAAGGCGTTGACCGTGGATTCAGCGCAAGCATCGACGACTTCCGCAACCTCATTTGTTAGTCTGCTCAGATTGGTTGCCAAGCGAGAGGGTTTTGCCTAGTTTATCAATACTCCCTATTTTGGGCTTTTTGGCTCTTTTTTCCTTGAAGACTGGCTACGCCTTAAAATAGATTATCAATGCACATTTGTCCGGTAAGCGTTTCTACTCCATAGCCTGCAAGTAAAAGTAACCCATTAACTCAATACCCTTACTCATTCCCCAATGTATTCTGTGATTAAGCACACCCTCGTGGCTGGCATTCTTTGTTCAGCCCCCCTCGTAGCAAGCACTCTGGAGATTAGCATTACGCCTTTCCAAAATGCTCAAGGCATCCTTTCTGACCGTAGCCTGCGCTTCCTTCAAACTGAGAGCCTCGTAGCCGATGCTCAGAACAACTCGACCCACATCCTCATCCACGGCCTTACGCCAATGGACGCCTCCAGCCCGGAAAAGGTGACCAGCGAATATTCTGGCATCGTCATCAGCACGGGCGCGGAGACTGATCGTGGGTATGTCACTCTCGAAATGCCCGCCTCCGCGCCAGAAGCCAACGTCGTCACCTCTCCTGTTGTCGGCATAGTCCAGCGTGCTGGTCCTTGGAGCAGCCGCACCCTCACCCCCGTCAACACAACCGTAGGCGAAGCTGCTGGCCAAAGCTCATACACCGCAAATGCCATTACCTTCAGCCTTACCAAAGGCGGCAAGGCTGTCACAGGCACCGCAAATTACACCGCCTCTGGCCAAAACACCATCACCCTCGCCCCCTTCTCTCTCGCTCTCGACGGCCAAACCTACGACTTCGATGGGGCCACCCTCCCCCTCATCGGTAGCAACACCTTCTCAGGCATCATAGATGTCAGCAGCCCACCTGCTGCTCAGCTCCCCGATTCCGCCTTCTTTATGCTCAATATCACCGATGCTACCGACGCCGATGCCGATGGCATCCCGGACATTGTAGATACTGCCATCGTCATCCCTGAGTGCACCGTTTTGGATACCCTCTTTACTGGCCAGTTTATTGTCTCCGTGGGTAATGACTTCTACTATAACTTATCTGAAGAAGACTACTATTACGGCGGCTTCTGCCCGTTCCTCTACGATTTCACCACCTCCTCTTGGTGGTATGTCTACGAAGGCAGCACCAATCCCTCCGAATTCTTCGCCTACACCTTCGGAGAGAATAAATGGTATTTCTTCTTCCACGGCTACAAGTTTGCCCTCTAGCAACCCCTAGCCCTCACCCTTTCAAGCCGCAAAACCCACAAGGTTTTGCGGCTTTTTTGTGCCCATATTTCAAGCAAGCTAGCAAGTGAAATAAATTGAATAGTACGAGGAACACACCTTTCCGCGATTTGACAGGCCTAGCAACCCATACATATTGCGTGATCAAATAACTTATAATCATTTCTTCCTATGACCAACAAAAGAGCAGAAAAGCAGTGGACAAAAGCTCGCAATTCGCATGCCTATCTCTCTCAACACATTCAAAATAAAGCAGATAGATTCTCGCTAAGTTTCTATGAGCTAATTCTGGTATCAAACTTCAAAGGCGGTAGTGCAACCATCTGTGAGCCCTTAGATTCACTCAACAACAAGCTTACTGCTTACTCACAAATACTCGTAAAGATTCACGAAAAGTTTTCAAATATTAGCCTTCGCGACATAGATGATAATCAGCCCTTGAATGACCTAATATCTCTAGCAATGAAATTTCTAAAACTAACTCGATGTCAAAAAATGAAGATTGATGGCTTTGGCCCCTCCTACGCATCCACGCTACTAAATGCTTACTTTCCAGAGTTACTGCCAATCATCGACAAGCGAGCTCTAAACGGAGCAAAATTGAAAGGTGCCAAAATTGAAATGAAAATTAGCTCTGCTGGACAAGTCGAAAATATCGAAACCCATTACGGTGAATTAATCCGTTACATTCATGAACATTTAAGAAATAATCCAAATACAACTATTTTATCTATTGATAAACAACTATTTAGTATTGATTTAAGCTCAGGTTTCAGAAGAAACCGAAAGGTAGGCAGAGTGAGCAGTAATAACTAATACGAGCGAGGCGGCGCATTTAGTGCTGACGCTTTATCGCATCCCTACTTGTATGGCATGTTATTACCCAGACATCCGATTCTTAATGTATGTGGTACATCCTCGCTTCTCCACCCCTACGCCTTATCCCCACCTACTATCTGTTAATTGATAAATATTAATTGTTAATTTTCCTGCTTTACATCTGGTGGCTAGTCCACTAGCGTCATTCCATAATCCACACGATGCCTACTACCACACAAATCTCAGATACCGACACCGCTCCCCCATTTGAGGCATCTCCCCTCATCGTCACGGAGCCAGTCTATAAGCAGCTCCTTCGTCTCTGCCGCAAAATGATCGAGAGCGGGGAGTTCGCGCCCGACGCCCAATTCCCCTCCGAGCGCGATCTGGCCACGCGCTACGGCGTAAGCCGCGCCACTGCCAACAAAGTCATCAACCACCTCGTCGCCGAGCAGATGCTCCTCCTCAAGCCTGGCCTCGGCGCATTCGTCACGGGCAACAAATCCCTCCACGCCTCCCTCCGCGAGATGGAAAGCTTCACGGGCCACGTGGAAGCCCTCGGCCTCTCCGCCTCCACCAAAGTCCTTGCTTTCAAGTCCCTCAATGGCGCAAAGCTCCCTACCCTCGTCGCCACCGAGCTTCAGGCCACCCCGGATGCAGACTACTTCTACATTGAGCGCCTCCGTATTGCCGACGATGAGCCCGTGATCCTCGAGCGTCGCTGGCTAGCCGCAGCCAGTTTCCCCAATCTCAAAGAAGCCGATCTCCAGGGCAGCTTCTACGCCCTCCTCGAAGGCCGCTACGGCATCCGCCTGGCAGGTGAAAACCACACCATCCGCGCCCGCAACCTCGACGACCCCGACGCCCGCAAGCTCGCTTGCCGAAAAGACGCCGCTGCCCTCGAAGTCGAAGGCCCAGGCTTCTCTGCCGAAGGCAAAGTCCTCTGGTATCAACAACTCCTCTACCGCGGCGACCGCTACGAGCTTAAAAACGACGCCCGCCCCAACAGCAACCGCGCCGCCACCAGCGTCGTCCTCCGCCCCTAACCCCTTATATCACCGAATAGCCTCCTGCCTCCTGTCTCATTTTATAATTTATAAGGCTTTAGACTAGCAGATGAAATCAAGCATCCCTCATAAGAG
>CAZHQD010000021.1:0-27354 GCA_964533835.1 uncultured Puniceicoccaceae bacterium
GCGATGCCTGTTTCGAGGGGGGTGATGGGTTGCCAGTTGAGGCGGCGGTGGGCTTTGGTGATGGAGGCGGCGGTGGTGGCGAGGTCTGCCGAGTGGGCGGGGAGGTGGTGGAGGGTGGCTTTGCGGCCCAGGTGGGTTTCGATGGCGTGGATGAGGTCCATCAGGGTACTTGGGCGCTGGCCGCCGCCGAGATTGAAAACTTCGTAACCGACTGGAGACATGGCGGCAATGGTGCCGCGTGCGATATCGTCAACATAGGTGAAGTCGCGAGACTGGAGGCCATCCCCATAGATGGTGATGGGGGTGCCCGAGCGGATTTGCTCAATAAAGCGGAAAACGCTCATATCTGGCCTGCCAGCGGGGCCGTAGACGGTAAAGTAGCGAACGATGGAGACGTCTATGCCGTATTGGAGGTGGTAGGTGTAGCTGAGGAGCTCGGCTGCGCGTTTGCTGGCAGCGTAGGGGGAGATAGGGGTATCTACCACCATGTCTTCCGTGAAGGGGGTGGGTTGGTTGGAGTAGAGGGAGGACGTGGAGGCTAGAACTATTTTATTCACCTTATGGTGACGCATGAGCTCCAAGATGCGCCCGTGGCCCAGGGTGTTGGTTTTCAGGTAGATGGCGGGGTTTTCCAGGCTGGCACGAACGCCCGCGCGGGCCGCGAGGTTTAGGACTGATTGAAACTGATGGGTGACAAAGAGGTGATCCAGAGCTGCATCCTCAGCAATATCGGCTTGTAGGTAGGTGAAGCAGGGGAAGCGCTTGAGCTGGGCGAGGCGGTAGGCCTTCAGGCGCGGGTCGTAGTAGTCGTTGCAATCATCCACACCCACCACAGAGTCTCCTCGCTCCAGGAGAAGCTGGGCAGTGCGGGAGGCTATGAAGCCCGCTACGCCTGTTACGAGGTGGGTAGGCATGAGGGGTGGTGTAGGGGCACGCTACCGCCCTTGGTCAGATGGCATGAGCCAAAACCAATCGCGAGCGTGAATAGACTGTGGGTAGCGCCCATGTGAAGGGGGCGGCTGCGTGCTTAGCGTTTTAGGAATGCGCCAAGCAGGGGCAGGAGGGTCTGAAATTGGTCGTCCCATGCGCGCAGCCTGCGGATGCGGCTGCGGAGCTCGGGGGAGGCGTCGTCAGCATCGTCGAGCATGTTGTCGAGCTGGTGGAGGCGCTCGCGGCCTGTCTTGAGCTGAGGCTGGACGCGTTCGCGCATCAGGCCGCTGAAAATTGCCCGCAAGCGGGTCTCGGCGAGGTAAAACTCCCTGCGGTCGCCCTCGATTGGGGCGATGGTAGCCGCCTCTATGGAGCGGAGGAAGCGGAGGCCCTGGCTTGCTGAGCCTTTGCTGATGCCGAGACGGCGCACGATATCGTCAAATGCCAGGGGCTCTTCCGCGCAAAAGAGGAGGCCGTAAATCTGGGCAATAGACGGGGGCAGGTTTAGCACTTGAGCGTAGTGAACGAAGAGGCCGATCACCTCTCTTTCGATGGGGCTCAGCGGATTTTCTGCGAGCGTTGCGGGCGCGCGGGGCATTTCGTAAAACCGCCACGCTGGCAAGTTTTTCGAGTTTGTTCAATCTTTTTTGAACAGAAAAGGGAGGGAGCGAGCGCTCAGGTAGAGCCGAGATATTGGTAAGGTATTAGTCAAGTAATGAGTCAAGGTGGCTGTTATCCGGTGGGTATTTGTGATGATGGAGAGCACAACGGGCCTAGAACCAGCGTTTGTGCGCAAAGGATATTAAAAGGACAGGCAGAGCGGATTATTGCCGACAACTGCTCGGCGTTTCGCCCATTTTGGCAGTGTAACAACGGCTGAAATAAGCTGGGTCAGCGAAGCCGCAAAGAGATGCTATTTCCTTGATGGATAGGCGTGTTTGCCTGAGCAGTGTTCTGGCTCGCGCCAGTCGAAGCCCAATCAAATACTGATTTGGGGTTTGGCCGTATCCCGCTTGAAATAACCTGCTTATCTTAGAGACCGAACAACCGCACGCTTTCGCAACTCTGTCAATGGTCAGATCAGCATCGGAGAGGTGATCATAAAGCACAGCTTGAGCACGAAAAAGATGGGAGCTGCTCAACAGATTATCCACGGTGGGGGTGTTGGGGAGGTGAGCAAGAAGCCGCAGGATGCCAGCCTTTAGCAAGGCGCGGCTGCGGGTGTCTTTTGCGCCTTGCAGAGCGATGGCAGCTTCGCGGTAGCAAGTGTCTATCAGCAAGGGATTGATGGCGTCTCTAACTTCGAGCAAGTCCATCGCTGCCCAAACTGCTTGGTGGGGATGATTTGACACAAAAAACGAGACGCAAGCGTAACGAAAATCTCCAGATGATGCTATGGAGCGATTGCCATGGTGGGCATTTATGCAGGCAACCTGTGATTGTGTAATTCTGATAGACCGATTTCCAACTTGTAATTCCAGCCACCCCTTTTGAACAAAGACAAATTCGACCAATTGTTTGGGTGGAGTATGAAGAGGCGCGGGCAATCCATGTTCGGCGAAATAGACTGAGCTCGTGGATTCGTGCATCATCCACTCAATTATATGTGAAAGCGTGATGACGAAATAATCCATCGTTTTGCCGTAATCCTACTATTGAGGAGCATTGTCAATTAAAGAGAGGCGAGCAGCATTGTGGATATGCCTATAATACAAGGACCACACGTTACTCAACCTGCGCCCGACTACACCTACTGGGGGTTAGCCAAATTTCCTGCTGGGGCGCGGAATGTCACCGAGCTGCATTTTCATGATTGCGATGAATACGTATTCATGATCGAGGGGCGAATGCGAATGCGATCGGAAGGAATCGATTATGAACTGACACCCGGGGATGTCCTTGTAACTCGGATGGGAGACGAGCATGAAGTGACCGAGATATTGGAAGACACCGTTTACTTTTGGGCAGAAACAGAATTGCGCGGGCAGCGCCGCACAGGGCACTTGATTCGGGGAAAGGATGCACAATGAGCGCGGAACCAAAATCGGCCCATGAGTTTGGAGTGCCCAAGGGCTACTGCCGTCCCAAAAGGAATGATTGGGGCATTGGCCTGGTGGGATTTGGCGGAATCGCCCAAAATCATCTCGCCAGCTATCGAGCAGCCGGCTGGGTGGTAGCAGCAATAGCCGACCCGAGCATAGTTGCGCAGCAAAAGGCGAAGGAACAAGGCATACCCAAGATTTACACAAACTATCAGGATTTGATTGCCGATCCCGTTGTGGAAGTGGTGGTCATTCTTACTCAGCCGAACATACGCATCGAGCCGATAGAAAAGGCACTGCAGATGGGCAAACCCGTGTTGACCGAAAAGCCTTTGGCTGCGACCTGGGCGGAGGCAGTACGATTGGCAGACCTTTCGGACAAATACGGAGTCCAACTGGCCGTCAGCCAGAATTACCGCTGGATGGCCAATCCCTTCGCAATCAAGCATTTGATAGAACAAGGGTGGATTGGCAAACCCTTCTACGGGCAGATTTCTCTGTTTGGCAGCCAAGATATTGATTTGCGAGATCACGCATTTTATTCGAGATGCGATGATTTCCTCACCCTGCAGTGGAACAACCATCTTGCCGATCTGCTGAGTTCTTGGTTCGGAGCTAAACCGCAACGGGTGCAGGCAACAACGCGGCGGCGCAATGGGCAGAACTTCGTTTCCGACAATCTATTTTTATCGGTCACGGATTATGGGCAAGGACTGACCGGGCACATTGTGCACAGCGAGCTTTTGTGTGCTGGCATGGGATCGAATGATTGCCGCATTGATGGCGATGAAGGGTCGCTGATTTTTCCTCTTTGGGGAAATACTATCCGTATGGCGTCAAAACGCTTGCCTGAAGGCTCCGTAGACCTCGTGGTTGAAGGCAATGATTTTGCCCACACACAAATAGGGACACTTGGCGATCTGCTTTGCGCGGTGGAAGAGAAGCGTGAGCCTATTATAAGCGCACGCCGAAACCTAGCGACTTTATCCCATGTGTTTGCAGAACATAAAAGCACACTTTCCTCTGGGCAGTGGGTAGAATGTCTGTAACGCGAGCGATATCCCTATAAAATAACAATTATTTATTATCTTATAGGAATAAAGACTGCGCTTGGTTGACACCTAGATAGGCAGCATACCTTTGTCGCCCACTACCTACTAGCCCAGAGCAGGCCGCGGCGGATGAGTTCGCGGCATTCGGGGACGTCGAAGTCGTCGGGCTTGTGGCCGAGGGCGCAGTAGAAGACTTTGCCGAGGCCCCAGCGCTTGGTCCACACGACGGGCATCACGGTGCCTTTGGTTTCCGGGCTGTGGACACCGTCGAAAGTGGTGGTGGCCCAGACATCGAGGCCAGGGTCCACATGGAGGAAATACTGTTCGGTGTGGACTTTGAAATCGCTGAGGCCCGCGGTAATCTCGTGGGGTTTGGGGAGGATGTTTACCGTGTAGTCCATGATGTTGCCCGGGTGGGCAACCCACTGGCCGCCTGTCATAAATTGATACCAGGTATTTTCGCGGAAGGCATCGCACATGCCGCCGTGCCAGCCTGCCAAGCCACAGCCTGAGACGATGGCATCGTTTAGGCCCTTCATCTGGGCGTCGGAGATTTTGCCCATCGTCCAGTTATTGACGATGAGGTCTTGGCGCTGCATGAGGATGGGGTCCGTGTAGGAGTCGAGCGAGTCGCTCAGCTCTACGTTGTAGCCTGCTTGTTCCAGGAGACTGCCAAAGAGGTCGGCGCCGTATTTAGGATGGTGGCCATCCCAGCCGCCGTAAACGATGAGTGCATTTTTCATGGGGAGAGAGGGGGGACAGCGTTAATCGCACAACATAAGGCGAAGGTCGGCAATACTTTCCGCAACCGGGACGCCATGACCTCGCAAACGATTGGCGTCGCAGTGCCCGTGACCGACTAAGATACAGGGGCAGCCGATAGCTTCTGCGACTTCGAGATCGTGAAGGGTGTCGCCAATCATGATGACAGCGGTTGGGGGCAGGTGAAGTTTTTCAAGGAGACGCTTGCCCTGGTCACGTTTGCCCTGAGCCTGGAGGTTGTCTGTCCCCGCGAGGTGGGTAAAGAAAGAGGAGAGGGAGTAGCCCTTGATGGTATCTTCGAGCATATCCTGGCGGTAGGCGGAGAGGATGCTCTGGCCTTTGCCAAGCTGTTGCAGCTCAGCAAGCAACTCACGGGTACCAGAGTGGAGCGCGCATTCGTAGCGGCGGGCGTTGTAGCCATCTATATATTCTATGCTGAGGAGCTGCATGTCCTCTTTGGTGAAGTCGAACCCCAGGCGTTCGTAGTAGGCACGGACGGGAAAACTGAAGACTTGGCGGTAGGTGGCCACATTGGTCTCCGCCATGCCGCGGTTGCGGAGCAGGGTGTTGAGAGTGGCCACACAGAGCCACGCATCGTCCATCAGGGTACCGTTCCAGTCCCAGAAGATGTGGCGTATGTTTTCCTTTGAAAAAGTCATGATGCGGAGCAAATAGGAAAGCTGTGTAGAGGCCAAGCAAAGCCAAGTGATTAGAACAATTTTCCTAAAATTATAGAATATGTTTTGTCTTTAAGGGTGGGAAAACTATTAATTGTGGTTTTTAGTCTTAGTAACCCTGTTAATTTAGTAACCCCAATTACTCCAATGAAGTCTATTCCCGTAGCGCCGCAGTTGCGGCTTTTTGCGCTTTCCCTATTGGCTGCATGGCCACTGCAAGGGCAGATTACCGATCCGATCGTTGACCCCGTAGTTTCGGGTCACTCGGTGGGATTGACGCAGGTTGCTCAAATACCGCCAAGCAATGGGCGTGCAGCCCGCCTGAACTATTTCCAAGAAGTAGTCACAACGGTGGATGACGCCATAAAGGCTGATCTCGGGCAGGTAGTCAATGGGCGCATCTTCATAAACGACCAGCGCGGCTATCTTTACTATATTGATCGCACAATAAATGAGGATGGAACCGTATCGCATTCCAATCCAGTGTTGTGGCTGGACTTGGCGGCCACCGTTACCGATTTTTACACTAACGATAACTCGGGCCAGCAGGGCTTCATGTATTTCGCGTTTGATCCTGAGTTTGCTTACAATGGGGTGTTTTACACAGCGCATAGCGCGACACACCTGGGAACGGATAAGCCAGGATACTTTCGCTGCAACCGACCAATCATAAGCGGCTCAGGTGAGGAAGTGGACGCCAGCCATGACGATGTGATTTTGCGCTGGGTAGCCAATAATCCGCATAGTGAAAGCTTTAGCGGAACATACGAAGAGATCATGCGCGTGGAGCAACCATTTGCCGATCACAACACAGGGCAGATGGCGTTCAATCCATGGGTGCGGCCAGGTGATCCTGATTACGGAATGCTTTATATCACGTTTGCCGATGGCGGCAGCGATGGCTTTCCCGTGGCCGATACCGACCCGCTGGACCACGGGCAGGATTTGGGGCGCATCCTTGGCAAGTGCATACGCATAGACCCATTTGGCGATAATGCAGCGAATGGCAAATACGGCATACCATCGGATAATCCGTTTGTGGGAGTGCAAGGGGTATTGCCTGAAATCTTTGTGTATGGGCTCCGCAATAGCCACCGCTTTAGCTGGGACAGGGCGGGGAGCGGAAAGATGTTTTCCACAGAAATTGGACAGTGGCTCGTGGAAGAAATTAATATTTTTGAGGCAGGCAAAAATTATGGTTGGGGCAATCGCGAAGGAGCGTTTGTGATAGATGAGCTCAATGAATACGTGCTCTTCCCGTTGCCAGAAGATGATGACCAATTCAATTACACCTACCCCGTTGCCCAGTATGACCATCCTGGCGATCCAGAAGAGCCGTGGACCGGAGCGGGCGCTATCGCTGGTGGCTTTGTATATCGAGGCACAGAAATGCCACATATGGTAGGCAAGTTTATCACGGCTGATTTTTCCAATATCGGTAAGTTTTTCTGGGTAGAAGAAAGCGCCATGATTCAGGGGCAGGAAACACCAATATGGGTGCTGGAAACATACACAGGAAACAACAAACGCACTTTCCAATCTATCATTGGGCAAGGAAACAATCAGCGCACGGACGCACGCTTTGGGGAAACGAATCGGGGCGACCTGTATGTGAGCTCAAAGATCAACGGGCGGCTGTACCGCCTTGGGCTTCCACCTGTGGCACAACGCGCCACCTACACCGTATCGCCTGAAAGCGTATCTATGACGAGCGCGGGGGGTAGCCAAACAATTACTATAACCGCCACAGGCACAACGCCTGATTGGGCTCTCGGCACCAAGGTGCCGGAATGGGTAACCATTACGAGCGCAGCACAGGGCAGCGGCAACGGAAGCCTGTCGTTTACTGTGGCACAAAACAACTCAGGCGTGCGGCGCGTGTGGGATTTGCAAGTAGCGGGCAAATCCATTCCAGTTGTGCAGGATAGCGCTGATTCTGCAGGAGTCGCCGTGGCGGGGATAAATGATGGCGGAGTTGTGTTGCCTTATAACGGTGCCAACGCACCTTCGCTCACAATCACGGGAGCCACGACTATTGCCGCCAGCAGCTCCGATACGTGGCTTACGGCCACGGTAGTAGAAGGCCAAACCGAGAGCACGCTTACGCCAGTGGCTAATTCTGTCAATTACGAAAGCCGTCACCGCAAAGCTACCCTAACTGTAAATGGGGTAGAAATCCAGGTAGCTCAAAGGCCATTCGAGCGCGGCTCCTTCTATTCAGGAAATATCTCTGAGAGTGAAGGCTGGCTCGTGAGCAATTGGTTTGGCCGCTTTGTGGAAGTAGGACTGCCATGGATATACCATGAAAGCCATGGCTATCTCTACATGGTCGGACCTGGCGGGCTCTCGCACTGGATGTACGATCTTGAGTATGGATGGCTCTGGTCGGCGCGCTTTATTTACCCATGGTTGTATAGCGCAGACGAGCTGGAATGGGTATTCTTCTTCGAGCCAGAGCAAGGTGGCCCTCTCGACCAGCCACGCTTCTTCTGGAGCGAGTCTCGCGGCATCTTTTCAGACGCGGATGAAGAGTAATCTCCACCTCACTTATATTCCACGGGATTGCTGACGGGCTTCTTTTCGGTGAAAGGAGATTCCTCGTCAGGAAACCAAACGACGACGTGGCGGTCATGGCTCTGCCAGACTTTGTCTTGCAGGATCCATGCTTGAACGAAGTTGCTGATGGTTTTGCGAGCAGGGTCTTTAGCCAAGTGGGTACGCCCGTAAGCCGCTCTGGTTATGGAAAAGGTGAGGCTCTTCTCCAGCTCGGCCATATTTTCTTTGCTATTGTTGCTGAGCCAGCCGCTTTGCGTTCTGCGCTCAAGACCATTGGTTTTTATGGCGGGAGGCACAGTAGGGCGTATGCCAGGGGCCATTACATGGGCGATGTTATCGCGGATACGGACTTCCCACGGCTCATCTAAACGGACGTGAAAACGGTACGTTACGGGGACGCGAATTTCGGCCACATCCTTTCCGCCTTGGATGAGGCCCCACATGAAGCTCGTTTCCTCGGTGCGGCTTACGACGGCGACTTCTTCCAGCACGGCCACTTCCAGCGTGCCTTGGCCTGCATCTCGCAATCGTGTGATGTAGGACTCAAAGCGCTGGCTTACATCGGTCTGAGTGGCTGGGGGCAGATTTAATCCGCTCTCGGTGGCCTCTTGGACTTTGTTGGTTACAAAATAGATCAAGGCCAGCGCACAGACCGAGCCAACAACGATGGCAATCGGCCATCTTGCCAAAATTAGGCCGCTGAAGAGACCGTAGCGCTCGACCGATTTCGTTCGCGACTCTTGCCCGCCCGATTCGTTTGCGGGGGGCTTGGCGCCAGGCGATGGCTTATCCGGCTTAGGAGAACCTCCGGGAGTAAAGATGTGGCTCATAATAGTATTGAGATTTAGGCTACCCGAGCGCGACAAAAGTTCCTCCCGAAAATGCTTCCGTATCAGCCCGGGGGCCAATCCAGGGGGCGCCCACCCAGAAGATGAACATGGAGATGGGGCACGGTTTCTCCGCCGTGGGGCCCATTATTGATTACCAGACGGTAGCCGGAACTAAGGTTTTGCTCTGCCGCTACTTTAGAGGCCGTGACGAGTAAGTGACCAAGCAATTCGGCTTCATCCTGTTTGGCTTCTGCTATGCGAGCGATACGCTTTTTAGGAATGATGAGGATGTGGGTAGGCGATTGCGGATTGATATCGTAAATGGCTACGCACTTTTCATCCTCGTAAGCGAATTTTGCGGGTATCTGGCGATTTATGATTTTTTCAAATAGAGTCATCACAAGGGTAGGGGGTTGTTAATATTCAGAAGTAGCCACTTGCATAAGACTTCGCAACACGGAAAAAGCGATATGCTTACGCTTTCTGTGGACACTCGGGCATTCGGTGGGCAAGCTCGTAAAAGTCAGAATTAAGTTATTTCTTCGATGCCATCACACACACCACGCCCAATGCCTACGGACGCAGAGGAAGCGGCCCGCATCTATTTTCTCCCGAATTTGATGACGGCGCTGAATCTGTTTTCAGGGTTCATAGCGGTCATTAAGTGCATACAGGCAAAGTTTGCCGCAACCAGCATAGAGTTTGGCCACGAGGTGGCGAAGTCTCCATCACAGCTCTACGAAGAGGCGGTATGGTTTATCTTGGCCGCCGTTATATTCGACTCATTGGATGGACGGCTGGCGCGGCTGGGTGGGCGTGAATCGCTCTTCGGCAAAGAGTTCGACTCTCTGGCGGATATTGTGTCCTTTGGCATGGCGCCCGCACTGATGGTCTTCTTTCTGATATTGGCGCCCACGGAGCAGTTTCCCTTTTTCCGACAGCTTGGCTGGATGATAGGTTTTATCTACTTGCTTTGTGCTGCTGTGAGGTTGGCTAGATTTAATGTAATCACGAATCCGCTTCTACAGAATATTGATATTTCGCCCGATTTTCGTGGCTTGCCGGTGCCTGCGGCGGCAGGGCTAATATCCTCTCTTGTGCTGGTAGTAAATCGGATGGAGCTACGCACGCTCACGCTTTTGCTCCCGCTCCTGCTCGTGCTTACATCCTTCCTGATGGTGAGCAGTATTCGCTACCCATCCTTCAAAAAAATTGGATGGAATATGCAGGTAAAGTTTCGCACGTTCATAGCCGTTTTGATGGTGCTGGGGCTTGTTTACCTTTATCACTATATTACCTTTGCTCTGATATTCATCGCCTACTTGTTTTACGGAATAATTAGGCACTTGAGGACAAAGGCTCAGAATCAAAATAATAATCCCGACAATTTTAACGATTTGCTCCAATCATGAACCTGACGGAAGCTCCTGTTCGCTGGTGTTTCACAACACTGGGCTGCATAGAATTCAATTTGGCGGAAGTTGCCGCGCTGGCGCGCAGATTCGGGATAAATGAGGTGGAGTTCCGCGGGCTGGAAGGAAGGCTCGATTTGCCTGTGTATTTTGGTGAGACTTTTGGAACGCCGTCCGCACTGAAAACTTTCCTTGAGAAATCTGCCATAACGGTGCCAGTGATGGACACATCGTATAGTCTCACAAATACCAGCCAAGTTGCCCGCGAGGAGTTGCTGGGGTTTGCGGAGTGGGCGGATGGTATAGGCACTCCATGGCTGAGGGTGTTCGATGGATGGATTGAGAATCCCGCAGACTGGGTGCCTGTTGCGCTGGGCTCTCTTGATTGGTGGCGGAAGATAAAGGCCGAACGGGGAATCCGCGCTGAAATCATTGTGGAGACGCATGACTTTCTTTTCACGGGGGAAGCTATTCAAGGGTTTCAGGCAGCTCTCGAAAGGCCTGTAGGCATACTTTGGGACACACACCATACATGGGTACGCGGGACGGAGCGCCCTTTGACTACATGGAATGCAATTGCTCCGTGGGTTAGGCATATCCACCTGAAGGATAGCCGTGTGGAGCCTCCCGAAAACAATCGCCGCCAGTGTCAGCTTGGTGAGGGTGATTTCCCGATGGGGCAGCTAATACCTGTTTTGGAGGAAGGAGGTTACCGCGCGAGCTGGTCGCTGGAATGGGAGCGCAAGTGGCACCCCTATTTGCCAGTACTCGAAACTGCTCTCGAAAGACTTAAATCTTGGGGGCGCAATCCAGCTTAGCGGACGCGCCAGATTTGTTGTTGGCGAGCAGGCCCTTTGCTTTTTCAAACAAATCTTCCCTGTAGATATTAGCCAGAAAATCGCCATCCCAGTGCTTGCCCACGGTGGGCAAGAGCCCAGAGGCATTCAGCGCTTCACGAAACCACTCAGCTTTATTGCGATCGGGTCTGTGCAAGCACGTACCTTCGAATGCGAGCACCGCCGTAGAGGTAGGCTCACCACCCGTGCCTCGGTCAAATAACCCTGTGAGCCCTGGCATGATGCTCTCCGCGGGGCAGTCAAGATACTCAGGGCGGGCCAGAATACTTGCGATAGTGGCGTAGTTTTCCGATTTGCTGCAAAAGGCGCAGCTCTCAGTAATTGCGGCAATCAAATTGAGGTGTTGCTGCGGGTTTTCCTCTGCCCAGCGGCGAGTCGTCATGAGGACTTTTTCAGGATGCCCTGGAGCCAGGTCTGAAGAGAGCGCGACTACATAGCCCTCGCCATGCATGACGGCCAAGGTGTTCCACGGCTCACCCACGCAATAGCCGTCTATCGTGCCAGAGGTGAGGTTTCTTCTCACCTGGTGGGGGGGCAAGACTACTAGCCTGACCATGCTGCCAACATCCAAATGCATTTTCCTCAGCCAGAGCTTCATTAAGTAGTGGTGGCTGGAGCTGGGAAATACGATGCCGAAGACAAGAGGCTTTTGGCTGGCTCTGCGCCGTAGAGCAGGGCCAGGATCACGACTGTCACCGAGAGCGGTAGAGAGAGTAATGCCATTGCCATTGGAGCTCAGGATGAGCCCTGTCACACAGTCTTCTGCGATGGAACCAATCCCTAGGGTGGCAGCCAGAGGCATGGCACCGAGAGCGTGGGCTGCGTCGAGGTCTCGATAGACAATCTTATCGCGAATACTAGCCCACCCGAGTTCTCTGGACAAATCCACGTGAAGACCCCACTTGGCATAGTGGCCAAGCTCTTGCGCGATAATGATTGGGGCGGCGTCCAGCAGAGGCACATAGCCAAGGCGGACTGCCTGCCGGGTCGTGTTACGGTAGGCGGCCATTAACTGAGGGTTTAGCCTAATTAATGAGCATACGGCGTTCCATCTTATGGGGTTGTCCATAAATAAATGGTGGCGGTCGTGCAGGGGAGGGTAGATTTGCTGTTACTTTTCCGTTGCGCATTTGGGAAAACCTTTGACAATGCAAATGCTTATGGATTTGCGAGGGCTGGACACCCGTCTTCTGGCGGCGTATGTGGCACTGGTTGAAGAGGGCGGCGTAGAGCCCGCTGCCAAGCGATTGGGGCTCACCCAATCGGCCATCAGTCATGCCCTTAAAGTGCTACAAGATGATGTAGGGGTGCAGCTCTTGGCTCGGTGCGGGCGGCGCATATTACCGACAGCGGAGGGTGCCACCTTTTTTGAGGATGCGGTGGAAATTCTTACAAAAATGAAGGACGCCAGAGAGCGTCTTCAGAATCAGGGCAGGTGGAATTGTGTTCGGTTGCGGGTGGGAGCCAGCACAGCAGCCTGCCAGTATCTCTTGCCCACGGTGTTTAGAGAGTTCAGGGAAAGCTTTCCTGAAACGCCCGTATTTATTGAGCCCGGGGATACGCCACGCGTGCTGGAATTGCTTCGGCAAGGCCAAGTGGATATCGCGATTGGTCTCAAAACGGAACTTCTCCCCGATTTTGCTTCCAGGCCGCTTTTCAAGGACGAGCTGCGCCTGATCATGAGTCCATTGCATGAGTTGGCTGAGGCTAAACGCATCAACGGGGCATCTCTCACGAATTGTAATTTTATCCTCTACAACAAGGCCAGCGCCACCTCTGCCATGATACAGGAATACCTGCTTTCTCAGGGCGTAAGCTTGAGGCGTACGATGGAGCTGCACAGCGTGGAGGCGATAAAAGAGCTCGTGAAGGTTAACCTGGGGGTCAGCATTTTGCCGCCGTGGATGCTGGCCAAGGAGCTAGAGTCGAAAAGCCTTGTTCAGAGCAAGCTACCCGGAAAGAAGCTCACCAGGCACTGGGTGGTGCATTATCCCGTATCGCGCCAGCTCAATTTAGGGGAAGAAACCTTCATTGGGCTATGCGAGGCTACGGCGCGCAATCTCCGATTGGAGCGTCTCTGGGCTGAGGGCTAGTTGAGCTAGGTGGGTTTTATGTTTGCCGCGCGCTCGACTCTACAAACCAATTCAAGAAGTAGCGCCAATCCTCCAGCGCATGGGCATGAGGGCCTTTCCTAAAGTGGAGATGCGCTCTCTGCGGGTCAGTATTCTGTATTCGCCATGCTTCGAGTGCAGCCTCGTGTGTGAGCCGCGTACCCACAGGATTGGCCCAGTGGTCGTCTTCCGACTCTGTGCAAAGCAGGTAGCGTGGCGCCACGAGTGCTTTTAGCAAGTGCTGGTCGAATGGGCAGTCTGCCTCGCGACCTACCCAAGATGTAAGATCAGGATGAAACCAGTAGGGGAAGACTCGTAGTATATCAGCCAAGGTTTCAGCATTTTCTCCGCAGTACCGCAAACATCCAGCACCAAGGCAGCCTGATTGGTTAGCCGAAACGAAGCCGATGCGCTCATCCATCGCGCCCGCTAGTAGGGAAGCCTTGCCTCCACGAGAATGCCCGACGACTGCTATCCGCGAGGCATCATACTTTTGGTCCGCACAAACGGCATCCACTACTCTGGAAATGCCCCAAGCCCAGGCAGCCACAGCGCCCGCAGGATGGTTTGGGAATTGCGCAGGCAGCCCTTGCCATTCGGGTTGAGCCACGGCGTCTGCAAAAAGCTCAAGGCGGTTGAAACGGATAAGGGCCACCCCTTTTTCCAAAATGGCAGTCACTATAGAATCGTTTAGGTAATTCCAGCCCCCGTCGCCGTAGATGACGACAGGGAGGCGCCCCTTTGGGCTGGCAGGTGTAAACTCTTCTATAATGAAGCTGACTTGCTTCATGCATGAAAAAGATAATCGGCTAGTCACGCGCAGACCGCCATTCAAAGGAAGATCATGCTCTCCAAGATAAGTTTTTTGCGGTGCATTCTTCGGGGTAGGCCATTTACCGTATGCGGTATGAATAGCCAAGGCTTTCCATGAGGCTCTTTGCGCAGGCAAATCGTCAGGTGCGTATGAGTTAAAAAGAGGGGGGAGATGAGGGGGAAGGGGCTTTTTCATCTTATCCATTACTTCATCCAGCGGCATTTTGCTTCAACTAATTTTGCTAATTTTTGGCTATAACTAAGTGATTGAGGCAAATTTTTAGGGTATTTCCCGTGACTGGATACGATTTTATACGGGTTCCAAATCTCAGTTGACAGTTATTTAACAAATGGGCATTCTCTAGGGGTGTAGGCAAGCATTGCGTAGGTGTGCTACGCTCTTCGTATAAATTGTCATCAATACTGTTCAACTGTGGTGGGTTCAGTCCCGCCGTCTACGTCATATCGCCATGAAGACCACGTCCAACCGCCACTTTGCGGGCATCCCTTCCTTGCGTAACGCAATCGGATTGGCCCTGTTTGCTGCACTAGCATTTGCCCAGTATGTCTCGGCAGCCGTCACCATCAATCAACACCCACAGAGTGTTACCATCGTAAGCGATGATCGCGCAACGCTGACTGTGGACGCCACAGGCGGAGCAGGGCTAACGTATGCCTGGTTTCGCGGTGAATCTGGGAATACCACAAATCCCCTGCCCGGAGCAAATGGGCCTACCTACCAGACCCCACCACTGAAGCTTTCCTCCAGCTATTGGGTGCGCGTGACCGATGCTGATGGCAGCGTGGCTAGCCAAACAGCGACCGTAACGGTAGTGACACCCGCCCAGATGATTGAAACAGCCATTACTTGGCTCCTTGGGCGACAGTTCGCCGATGGCTCTTGGAATAACAATGCAGCCGACACGGCGCAGGTACTGCTGGCTCTCTTCAATGCAGGCTACAAAGAGGATGCCCCAGGCGCACAAGAGCAGGGCCCTGTAACCAAGGGATTAGCCTATATGATTTCCCAGCTTCAGGCTCAGTCCGTGAACATTGATGGTCAGTCCTATGATGCGCTTACGCTGGGCGGAGGTGAGTCAACTTATTATACGAGCATGTGCATCATGGCATTGGTGGCCAGCCGCAATAGCGCATACAACGATGAGATCGAGAAACTCCGCAACTGGCTGCTTTACGCTCAAACAAAAGCCAGCGGCAATACATACGATGGGGCTTTTTATTACGGAGTTGGTGGGCCAGGCAGTGGCGACCTTTCAAATTCTCAGTGGGGATATTTTGGCTTGAAGGCCGCAGGCAACGTCCTGAAGGATGGGCGTTCCGAAGTGGCCCTTGATCGCGCTCGCGAAGGATTTCTCCAGAACCTGCAGGGTTCGGATGGGCGCGGTTACTACCTGCCTAGCTATCCCAGCAGCTTTGACCGCTGCATGACATCTGCCCTTGTCTGGAGCTTCGCACTGGTCGGATACGGTCCCGAAGAGCAGAAGGTTCGCAATGCACTTGAGTGGCTGACTACCAACTATTCCTGGGAGTATGAAAATGCACGCTACTACAACTTGGTGACCTTCAGCAAAGCGCTCGTGATGAGCCACAAAACAAAGCTCGGCAACAACAACTGGTATGTTGATATGTGCCGCTACCTTCTGCAAAACCGCTCGGGGGATGGCTCTTGGTATTCAGGGCACTGGCTCGACCACACGCGCGAAATCAATACCGCATGGGCCGTGCTTTCCATGCAGACACGCACGTTGGCCCGCAACCTTAATCCCGCTATGTGGATTACCTTGCGCTCCTACTCGGATCTGCACATCTACGATCCCGAAGGTCGCCACACTGGTAAAAATTACGATACCAATCAGCTCGACAACGAAATTCCCGGAGCGAAGTTTATCCTGAAATTAAAAGATGAAAATGGCCAGCCTACGGGAGATCCCCTGCCTTGGCCCGCTGATGGAATCCTTTTAGAGGAGTGGGCGCAGATTATTCAAATCGACCTCACCGATGCGGGAACCTACCGCATCGAGCTGGTTGGCACGGGCGATGGCCCATGGGATCTTCTTCTCCAAGGTGTGGAAAACGGCGTGGTCGTAACATCCGAAGAAGTTTCCGGAAACATTACTGACGGCACTGTGCTCAGCACCAACGTAACCGTAACTGCCCTTGAAGGCGCGACCACACTTCTGCTTGAGCCTATACGCAGCTTGCCCACATTGGCTGTATCGCCAAGCATCCTTACGATTGATCCTGCGGTTACCACGGCACAGGAATTTACATTGGATGTAAGCG
Source organism: uncultured Puniceicoccaceae bacterium (assembly GCA_964533835.1). Classification (GTDB taxonomy): domain Bacteria; phylum Verrucomicrobiota; class Verrucomicrobiia; order Opitutales; family Oceanipulchritudinaceae; genus CAZHQD01. The sequence continues at coordinate 16,347 of CAZHQD010000021.1, forward strand.
AAATCGGCGGCAATGAGGACCTGCTGGACGTTAATATCTTCCCGAACTTTGTAGGCGCTCTTGTGGGAGCCACGGTAAATATTACACCGAATGACTTTGATGTTACCAAGGGCACAACTACTGAAGTAACGGTTACCATCACTTTGCCTCACGCAATTGACCTTCCCACCGAGAGCGGCAGCATCCGCATAGAAACTGCCGGCGGCGGCTCTCGCACAATTAAGGTAAGCCCTGAGCCAGAGTTTAGCATAAATCCTGAAACGGCTACATACCAAGGCGAGGGCGGCACAGGAACAGTCACAGTCACTGCGGAATCCGTGACCGACGCCGAGTGGAAAGTCACCTTCGCCAATCCTGCGGACCAGACCTGGGTAAGCATAACCAGCGGCTCCAGTGGCATCGGCAGCGGGGTGGTCAACTACGCGGTCGCCGCAGGTGGTGCTGCCCGCACAGCGATCTTGAATATTGCCGGTGAGACCTTCACCATCACTCAGCAAGGTTCTTCTGTTACCACTTTCGAGGTAGATCCTGATGCGTTAGAATTTGATAGTGAGGGCGGGTCGCAGAATGTGACCATCACAGCCACACCAGCAAATTCAACGGCTACCTGGGTGGCAACCGCGCAAGGCAGCCCATGGATTAGCTTCACAGCCAGCAGTGGTCAGGGTTCGGGAACACTGGTTGTCAATGTGGCACCCTTTGAAACAACTGCTCCTTCCCGAACAGGAACAATCACCGTTGCGGGCAATACTATCACCGTAACCCAGAACGGAGTGGAAAGCCTCGAAGATTACTTCGAAACGCTCAACAGCCTGGGCAACAGTCTGTATGAAGCCCCTGGCTTTGGTCAGTTCTATGGTTTCGAAGACATGTTCTGGATTTACCATCTGGATCATGGCTGGCAGTATCTTGATGGGCCAGGAGGAGATTTGATGTGGGTTTATGACCTTCAGCTCGAATGGTATTTCACGAACCCCGCCATCTATCCATTCCTCTGGCGCGCCCGAGATACCAATTGGTATTATTTTGTGGCTGACCAGTCGGAGATCGGCGCTCGCCATTTCTATCGCTTCAATGGCACCGTATGGGAAGTCTATGAAACGATTCCCTAGCACATTCTAGTCGGATCCAAGTCACATCTGTGATAAAGTGCTTCCGGTTCCGTAGCCGGAAGCACTTCTTTTTTTAATTCATGCATTCAAACCTTCCTTCCCACTATCAGCCTTATCTTACTGCCGAGCAGGTGCAGACTATCGTTGCGCAAATGGCGCAAGCTGTAGCTCCGTGGGCTCGCCAGTCACAAATAGAAACGGGACATCAGCCGCTTGCCATCTGTATCCTGCGCGGAGCAGTCTTCTTTTTTTCAGACCTGCTGAAGAACTGCCCAATCTCCATCCAGCCTGCATTTTGCAGTTGTCGCAGCTACTCATCGGAAGTCAACGGGGCACGGCTACGAGAGCTCCATGCGGACTTCCTAGGAGCTGATTTCGCAGGGCGCAACGTGTTGCTGGTGGACGATATTTGCGATTCGGGGCGAACGCTAAAATTACTTACGGAGCGAGTACTAAAAGAGGGAGCCCTCTCGGTAAGAACGGCTACTCTCATCTACCGCCAGCGCAGTGATTCCCTCTTCAGGCCAGATTGGTTTGGCGTGGAATACCATGGCGAGGAATGGTTTGTGGGCTATGGCATGGAAGATAAGCATCATCACATGAACCTGCCCGGTCTTTATCTTATCCAGCCGGAGGCCTAGCCCGAATGCCCTCTTAGCGCTCCTTTTCACTTTTCTCTTTTTCAGCGCGGGCTTTCCCTGTAGCGTGACCACCAAATGATTGAAATCAAAGACCTACTGCTACGCTACGGACAAAAGACCCTGTTCAATGAGGTCTCCGCTGTCATCCAGCCGCATGACCGCATTGGCCTAGTCGGGGTGAATGGCTCAGGGAAATCCACATTCCTGAGAATACTAACGGGCGAGGTGGAATACGAGAAGGGGCAGATAGCCAAGCCCGAGTGGGCTACCATCGGCTATTTGCCGCAGGACGGCATCTCTTCCAAAGGGAAGACACTCTATGCGGAAGTGGAGACCGCTTTTGAAGAGACACTGGACTTGCAGAAGAAAATAGACGCCGCCTCTGAGCAGCTCTACGAGCTGGATCCCAACAGCGAAGAATACTATGAGCTAGTGGATACCATAGGCGGATGGGAGCAGGAGCTGGAAGACCATGAGCCTGCAAAAATGAAGTCTCGTATTGAGAAGATTTTGGCGGGCTTAGGCTTTGCCCAGAAGGATTTCGTGCGCGATACGGCAGAATTTTCGGGCGGTTGGCAGATGCGTATAGCGCTGGCTAAGCTGCTCCTGCGCACTCCGGCCCTTCTGCTTTTGGATGAGCCGACCAACCACTTGGACATTATTTCCCAGCACTGGCTGGAAGGGTATCTGAGCAACTATCGCGGAGCCATTATGGTGATCTCCCACGATCGGGCATTCCTGAACACGATCACCAACAAGACCTTTCAGCTAAAGTTCGGCAACCTGAATGTCTACAAGGGCAACTATAGTTTCTTTGAGAAAGAGAGCGCCGCACGGCTGGCATCACAAAGAGCAGCTGCCGAGCAGCAGGAGCGAGAAATCGCGAGGCAAAAGGAGTTTATCAATCGGTTTCGTTCCAATATCAACAAAGCAGGGCAAGTGCAGGGGCGCATCAAGCAATTGGATAAGATTGAAATCATCAAGCCCGAGCGCGAGGAGAAGAAGATCTATTTCCGCTTTCCGCCTCCCCCGCCAGCCAGTCACAAGGTTATTGAGTTGGAGAAAATCTATAAATCCTACGGGCCAATACAGGTTTTTCGCGGACTGGACTTGCGCATAGACGCAGGGGATCGCATCGCTGTAGTAGGTGTGAATGGGGCAGGCAAATCCACGTTGGCGCGTATTTTGGCAGGAGTGGAGCCGATAGATTCGGGCAAGCGCACACCAGGCATAAATACTGTGGTTGGCTACTTCGCCCAGCAGCAGGCTGAGGAACTGGATCCCACAAAAACTGTGCTAGAAGAGGTGGAAGAAGCTGCCGCTGACAATGAGAATGCCAATCCTCGCGCCGCGCTTGGAGCGCTGCTATTCAGTGGCGATGAGCAGCACAAATCCGTGAAAGTGCTTTCCGGCGGTGAGCGCAATCGAGTTGCTCTGGCCAAGATGCTCATGAAGCCCGCCAACTGCATCATTCTCGACGAGCCGACCAATCACTTGGATCTCCGCAGTAAGGAAGTGCTTCAGGAGGCTATCAATGAGTTTAATGGGACTGTGATTCTGGTGTCCCACGATCGTGACTTCCTCGATCCTGTTGTTAAAAAGGTTCTAGAGGTTCGCCCTGATGGCACTCGTTTGCTCACCTGCAATGTCACCGAGTATATCGAACGCATTGAGCAGGAGGCTAAAGAGGGTAAAACAGTCGGTTAGCTTTTGGTAACAAAAAGCGGGCCATCTACCCCTAGATGACCCGCTTCGAGTTCAACCTTGACTTGTTACCCTTCACATACGCTGCTGCGTCTGTGTACCCTAATTTATACGCGAAAAGTAGGGGCTATGTTAGCAGAAAATTCGGGTTTTACATTTAATTAACGATTTTGCCATAGGGACTTTCCCTAAGAAAGTGGTTGTTATCACCTATAATGATGATCATAACGACATTTAATCTTAAGCAGGGAAAAGAAAAACGGCAATTCCCCGCGCAAAATGCGTCGGAGAATTGCCGTTGGATAAGGTCGAGCGAGCGGCGTTACTGGCAGGCTTCGCAGATTTCTCCGCGCCGCATGGCCTCGATGCTACAAGCGGTTTTTTCCGCTTCAGTGTACTCGCGTTTGGCAGAGGCAGTGACGGCTTCGGTCATGGCTGTGCCGCGAATCTCTTTTTTCACTGCTACGGTAGCCTTCTCGATATTTGAGGCGCCAAGCGTACGCAGGTAGTAGGTGGTCTTTAGGCCCATGTGCCAAGCCCTGCGATACATGTGCGAGAGCGTCTTCAGCTCAGGAGAGGCCAGCCAGAGGTTTACGCTCTGAGATTGGTCGATCCACTTTTGGCGGCGTGCGGCAGCGGCCAGCACCCAGGCATAGTCTATGCCGAAAGCGGTGAGATACTTTTGCTTGAGGTCGGCGGGAATCGAGGGGATGTCTTTTAATTCGCCATCGTAGTATTTGAGCTCGTCGAGCATTTCTTTGCCCCAAAGGCCTCGCGCTTTGAGGTCTTTGACAAGGAAGGTGTTAAGCTCAATGAACTCGCCCGACAGATTACTTTTCACATAGAGATTTTTGTAGGTGGGCTCTATGCAGGGGGAGGTGCCCGTGATGTTTGAGATGGTCGCAGTGGGGGCAATGGCAATGACGTTGGAATTGCGCATGCCCTGATGCTTGATTTTCTCGCGGAGCGGTTTCCAGTCTAGCTTGCCGCCCTTGGGAACGTCCACCGCGAGACCACGTTCTTGTTCCAGAAGCTCCAGTGTGTCTTGCGGCAAGAGGCCACGATCCCACTTTGAGCCTTTGAAGCTGCTGTAGGCGCCGCGCTCAGCTGCCAGATCGCTGCTGGCATCGTAGGCGAAGTAGGCGATGGCCTCCATAAACTCGTCGTTGAACTCGACGGCTTCTTGGGAGGCAAACGCCACACCCTTCTTGTAGAGCGTATTTTGCAGGCCCATGACACCGAGGCCAATCGGGCGGTGGCGGATGTTGGAGCGCTTTGCGGATTCGGTGGGATAGAAGTTGATGTCTATCACGTTGTCCAGCGCACGGACGGCCACGCGAACAGTCTCGCGAAGTTTCTCCATATCAAGAGAACCGTCTTCAAGTAAATGCTGGTCAAGAATCACGCTGCCAAGATTACATACGGCGGTTTCCTGGTCGCTCGTATTGAGAGTGATCTCCGTGCAAAGATTGGAGCTATGCACCACCCCTACGTGATCTTGGGGGCTGCGGACATTGCAGGGGTCTTTGAAAGTGATCCATGGGTGCCCAGTTTCGAAAAGCATTTGGAGCATGCGCTTCCAGAGATCAATGGCAGGGATGCGCTGGCACCAGATTTTGCCATCGGCGGCGAGCTTCTCATATTCTTGATAGCGCTTTTCAAAGGCTGCGCCATAAAGCTCGTGGAGGTCGGGCGCTTCGTTGGAACGGAAGAGAGTCCAGTCTTGGCGGCCTTCCATGCGCTTCATGAACAAGTCTGGAATCCAGTTGGCGGTGTTCATGTCGTGCGTGCGGCGGCGGTCGTCTCCCGTGTTGCGGCGCAGTTCCAGAAAATCGAGCACATCGTTGTGCCATGTTTCGAGATAGGCGCAGCCAGAGCCGCGGCGCTTACCACCCTGATTCACTGCCACGAGCTGGTCATTGTGGAGCTTGAGGAAGGGGATTACTCCCTGGCTTTCGCCATTGGTGCCTGCAATGTGGCTGCCAGTGCCACGAACGCTTGTCCATGAGCCACCGAGGCCGCCTGCCCACTTGGAGAGGAAGGCGTTTTCCGCGATGCCGCGAATCATGATGCTCTCAATGCTATCGTCCACCTTGTAGAGGTAGCAGGAGGAGAGCTGGCTGTGATTGGTGCCGCTATTGAAGAGGGTTGGGGTGCTGGAGCAGAAGCGGCGGGACTTGTAGAGATTGTAGAGCTTGGCAACCCACTCCTCGCGGTTTTCTTTTTCTCTGAGGAAGAGCCCCATGGCCACCCGCATCCAGAAATACTGTGGTGTTTCCATGCGGCGGGGTTTGGCGCCTGTCTTATCTACAATCAGGTAGCGGTCAAAGAGCGTTTGGATGCCGAGATAGTCGAAGTCCATGTCTGCCGCGGGATCGAGGCAGTCGGCAAGCTTTTCGAGATCGTAGGAGAGGAGCTCTTTGTTGAGGCGCTTGATGCGGATACCGTGCTCAATAGTGCGGCGGAACTTGAGGCGGTGGTATTCTTTCAATTGGCCAATGCCGTCTTTGACGATATCCCACCCCAGGACTTCCTCATAGATATAGCTCAAGAGGATGCGTCCGGCAAATTGGGCGAAGTCTGCATCGCGCTCAATCAGGGTCTTAGCATTGAGGATAATCGTTTTCTTGAGGTCTTCGACGCTCATTTCCGCAAAGAGGCTGCGGCGCAACTCGATCTCGATTTGCTCGCGGTTTAGGCAGAGCTCCAGACCGATGGAGGCGTAGTCGATGCGCTTTTTGAGATCGGTGCCATCCCAGAAGAAAGTGCTGCCATCAGCATTCTTGAGGAGGATCATGCTGCTTTGGCGCGGGTCGTTGGCCGAGGCGCGGGCGGCTTCTTCTTCCTCGCGAATGCGCGCGCGATGGGCGCGGTAGAGAATATAGGCCTCGGCTACCTTGAAGTGCCCAAGGCGCATGAGCTCTTCCTGAGCTACGTCTTGAATCTCCTCAATATGCACGCGGTTTTGGCCCAGATTCACCAAACGCTTGAGGACTGCGGCGGTTACTTGGACGGCTGGCTCGCTGTCTTTTTGCTGGGAGAGAAATGCCTTGCGAATGGCTACTTCCACCTTGTTGGAATCCCAGGCCACCTCGGTGCCATTGCGGCGGATGATCTTGATATTTTGCAGGATGGCAGAGGGGTCTTCAGAGTCGGGGGCGCGGCCCACAACGAGACTTCTGGCCACATCGTGCGCATGATGGTCAATGAGCGCTTTTTCGATGAGCAGGTGGAGGTCTCGATTGCTAAGGGTGAGTGAACGGCCATCAGCAGCTTGCTCAGTGAGCTTGTTGGCAACGGCTCTGGCAATGTTGGCCACAAATTCGCGATTTTGCTCGGTAAAGATGTCGGCCTTGTCTCTCGTTAGAAGCAGGAGGGTAAGCGCGCGGCCCACGATATCAGCCACTTCGGCAATATCGAACTGCTTGTGGCCTTTTTCGTCTTTGATCTTTATGGCGCCCGTGGGCTGAACAAGCTGGTCGTCTGCCAAACCGGACCGCCAGTTAAAGCGGGGCATTTGGTCGTCCGGAGCGGAAGCGTAGCGTTTGAGGGCGAGGTCTTCTTCGTAAGAGAGAAAGGTGATCATGGCGGTAGAAAAGTTCAGATTTTGGCGTAGAGGAGAGCGCTGATAGAAGAACCAGCCAGCGCGCCGTGAGGCCGTAGGCCACACCGCAACGCTAGCCGGAACGAATAATCGTAGAGGGGTATTTTTTAGATAAAGGTTTGGGCTACAGCTCGTCGTCGCTGGCAACTACCAGAGCGCTTGCTTTCTGGTATTCGGTTACGCGGCCTTCGAAAAAGTTTTGTTCTTTTTTGATGTCCATCATTTCAGCAAGCCAAGGGAAGGGATTGGATGCGCCTGAGTTCAAGGGGGGCAGTCCCACGCCTTCCAGGCGGCGGTCGGCGATGTAGTCTATGTATTGTTCAAATTCAGAGGAGCTTAGGCCAAGGGCGTTTACGGGCAGGCAGTCGCGGATAAACTCTTTTTCTAAGCGAACTGCCTCTGCCATCAGTTCGGTCAATTCTTGCCTGAAGTCTGCCGTCCACACATCGGGGTTTTCCGACACGAGGTCCATGAAGAGATTGCGGAAGACTTCGATATGGTTGGATTCATCGCGGAGCGTATAGCGAAACATCTGGCCGATGCCTGGAAACTTGTTCTGGCGGTAGAGCGAGAGAATCATCCCAAAGAGGCCGTAGAACTGAGTGCCCTCCATGCACTGGCCGAAGAGGAAAATATTCTTCGCCAAATCCTGCTTGCTGCGCGTATGCGTCAGGTCCATATCGCGGCGCAGATTGCGTGAATTGGAGACAACGAGATTGTTTTTAGCCTTGATGGTAGGGATATCCTCAAACATCGCTTCGCATTCGTGCGGGTTGAGGCCAAGGGAAGAAATCATATACACGAGGCTATCCGCATGGATGTTTTCCTCGTGAGCATGGCGACCTAAGACCAGCTTGAGCTCAGGAGCCGTGACCAACTCTCTGACGACGTGGATGATATTGTCTCCCACTATGCCTTCAGCTGCGCTGAAATAGCCTACGCCCATCTTAATGATCCAGCGCTCGATATCGCTGACCTCCGCAGAACGCCACTGTTCGCAATCCTTTTGCATAGGAACGTCTTCGGGCTCCCAGTGGTTGGTCTTCATCGTCTTGTAAAGATCGTAGGCCCACGGGTATTTGAGGGGGAGGATATTGAAAAAGAGGGTTTGGCGACCATTGATGACGCGCTTTGCGGCAAAGGCGGCCTCCGCCTTGTCGCGATCCAGAACGAAAGATTTGCCTCCGATGGTATAGGTTTGGGTATTCATGATGGCGCTGGATTTGGCTGTTGGTGCGAGGATTTTGGGGTCGACGTTAGAAGGCGTGGGAACGCAGGTTTTGATTCGTAAGACAGTCGGCAGTTTGAGACGGTGTGGTTAGTGCGAAGCCCTACATCTAGTGGTTTCATAAGATGCTTACCCCAACCTGTAGTGTCAAATGCTTTTGGGCAAAAAATCTACAATAGGGTTACGGCTTCGTGAAATATGGGGAGTAGTATCAGGCCTCACGCACTCAATTCGCAAAATAAAGTTGCTGGAATTTGCTCGCAGGATTGTTGGCAACACAAAGCCTCTCCAATTGAGCCAGAATCCACATCAGCCGAAGTTATTGGACTTATTCACATCTTATTCCCATGTGGGGATGTGGAGAACTTTTGGGCGTTTAGTTTGCAGATAAAAAGAAGAACGCCGACGGGGTCCCTGCCCCGTCGGCGCTTATACTACACTCCTACTTATCCTATTCCCTAATTTGTACCCCGAAATGGCTTATAAATCGGGAATCCCAGCTAGGGGGATGTCCCGAAGACACGAACTTGGTCAATATTTGGGCCACCGGCGCTGGTGCTGGCTGTGGCGCGGACCGTGTTGTTGCCCGCGTTGAAGTAGCCCGTGATGGTGGTCGTCTGCCAAGTCGTCCAGTTGGTCGTGGCGTTGAAATTAAGGCTACCGACGCCCGTGCTATTGACTTGCACGTTGCAGGGACGATTGGCGCCGCCGCCATTTGCGTAGCGGAACTCTATGGTGTAGGTGCCCGCAGCGGGGATATTGACGGTAACCTGAGACCAGGAGCCATTGCCTCCGTAGTCGATATAGCCCGTGCCGTTGTAGCCAGTGTTGCCGTTTGTGACGATGGCTGTGCTGTCATAGGTACCTGTTTCGGATTGCACGGTCGTATTCACACTGGTGCCTCCGCCACTTCCTGCTGTGCCAAAGGCGCGAAACTCCCAAATGCTGGCCCAGTTGTAGCCCCCGGTGTAGCCTGTGCAGGTGATGCGAATCTGGCGCACGCCGTTGGCGGTGAAGTTGTCGGTGTAGGTTTGGGCGGCGGTGGTGTTGTTGGTGCGATCCACGCGGGTGGTCCAAGTGCTGCCATCGTAGGTTTCGATGCGGTATTTCCAGGTGGAGTTAGTTTCCCACATTACTTGAGTGCTCGTGAGGTTGAAGGTGCCCTGGAGGTCCACGGTGAGGGTCTGCGGGAAGTTGCCATTGGCGGCTGCCCAGCGTGTGGAGGTGCTGCCGTCCACGGCGTTTGCGGGGATGTTGCCCGCTTCGTTTGAGGAGGCAGTGGCGGGCTTGTTGAGAGCCACATTGGTGCTGCCGCTCGAAGTAGTGGAGGATGAGCTGCTACTAGAGCTCGAAGAGCTGGAGCTGCTGCTTGAAGACGAGGAACTGCTGCTGGAGGAAGCGCCGAAGTTAATAGATCCGAAATCAATATAGCCTGCGCAGTTCATCAATTCGCTCAGGGTGCCACCGCAAGTAGAAGTGTAAACAGCAGTATTCGTGACACGAGACTCGGCTTGGATAGTGGTGCCGTTGGCCACGATATAGTCAATGCGGGCGTCGGTGCCGTTGTTGTCGAGAAAGTTGACGCGGATGCCCCGTGTGCCCGAAATGCCTGTATGGGTGTAGTTGGCGTAGGTGCTGTTGTTGGGGACGTTCCATGAGGCGACTGCGGTTCCGTCAACCATTAGTTGAACGGTGCCGCTGCCCGTTCCGCCCATGACCATAGCACGAACAGTCACGCTGCCTGTACCGCCTGAAGAGGTGGTGGAGCTGCTGCTGGAGGAGCTGGAGGAAGAGCTACTGCTAGACGAAGAGCTTGTGCCTCCGCTGGTGACAGGCATTGCGCGGAAGTCGAAATTGCCTGAGAGATGCTTCACCATAAAGCCATGCTGGCCTACCGAAAGACTGCGCGAGGTGAGTGTAACTGTTTGCTCGGCGCCGCCCGTGCTGGGCAAGTTATAGGTGCCCACGCTTGCGCCATCCACATATAACTCGACGGAGGAGTTTTGGCTGGAAGCATAAGTGATGGCAAAGGTGTAATTGCCGGCCGTAGTTACCCGGCAAACGAAGCCAACCGTAGAGCGGCTAATGCTGCCAAAGTTACTTAAGTTTGCGTTCCAGGGAACGAGCATGAATCGCCCACGGTAGTGGCTGGCAGGGCTTCTTGTTCCAAAGTTGTAAGAGCTGTCGAACTTAGGCTCAAAAGTGGCTGGCAGGGTTTGCCCAAAGGTTACTCCGTATCTTGCACTGTTGATTACTTCGTTTAGACCGTTGCGGCGCGGGGTATTGGTAAAGTTAGTTTGATCGGAACTCAGGAAGGGATCATGATAACCAAACTCCCAGCCACCCACTGTGGTAAAGGCACCCGCTTGATCCACGCCTGCTTCATCCAGGATGCGGTGGGCGCGTTTGATGACTTCCTTTGAGCGAGTGTCGCGAAAGGTGGCCTCGGCAATCGTGGCGTAGGGATGGCCGTAGCCCGGCGCATTGCTCATCCATGGGTAGGTTGCGTAGTCAAGATGCCAGCCGCCTTCATAGGTTATGAATTTCACTCCAGCGGCGCGTGCCTTGGCCACGGCGTTTTCCATCTTATAGCGATAGGTGGGCTGGGGAAGATTGTTCACAAGAAAGCTCACAACGTCTCCGCTGGGCTGGGAATCCACATAAAAATAGTGAGAGGTGCCTACTCCATATATATAGTAATTAATCGGGCGGGGAGTGG
>CAZHQD010000022.1:0-27079 GCA_964533835.1 uncultured Puniceicoccaceae bacterium
AAAGGCTCTACCAGTTGCTTCATTCTAGGTGGTATATGCCCTATAATGATTACGCCTTCGTCTTCAGGCTTTTCTTCGCGCACGCAGCCGCTGGCGTGCAATCTATGAATAATATCGTAGCGCGAATGGGGTATAAGCAATCGCGAGGGGCTCTCCCCATGCAGCACGAGCTCGTCTAGCTTAGCCAGTAGCGGCTCCATACCCAGCCCGCTATGAGCGCTCACTTCCAGTGTCAACTCATCGTGCCGCCTTGGGGCAAACCGCTCCATGCGGGCCTCTGGTGTTAATCGATCAATTTTGTTATACACCGTAAGTATCGGTTTATCATCCGCTCCTAGTTCTTTTAAGACACCCAGCGTTGTGTGCTCATGCTCTTGTAAGTCTGGTGAGGAAGCATCTACGACATGTATCAGAAAGTCACTTTGCACGGCCTCTTCCAAAGTTGCCTTGAATGCCTCCACTAAGCGGTGAGGCAATCGCCTTACGAATCCTACCGTATCAGTGACCAATAGCTTTTGCCCACTGGGAAGCGGTAGTTGGCGTGTGGCTGGATCAAGTGTTGCAAAAAGCTGATCGGCCACAAAGACATCGCTTCCGGTAAGCCGCCGTAAGAGCGTAGATTTTCCGGCATTGGTGTAACCCACAATGGCCGCCGTGGGCAAAGGTACCCGCTGTCTGAGCTTTCTCTGAGTGGCGCGTTGCCGCACTACATCTTCCAATTCACGCCTGAGCTTGGAAATGCGCTCTTTTGCCATTCGCTGGTCGAGCTCCAACTGGGTTTCACCCTCACCGCGCTGGGCCACTCCCCCACCGCGCTGGCGGGAAAGGTGAGTCCAAGCATTCTTCAACCTTGGCAAGGCATACTCCATACGCGCTAGCTCGACCTGCAAAACGGCTTCCTTCGTATGTGCTCGTCTGGCAAATATATCCAAAATCACCTCCTGTCGGTCCATGACGCGCAGCTTAGTGAGTTCTTCCCAATTCCGCTGCTGTCCAGGACTCAAATCCTCGTCAAAGACAATTACGGCACACCCGAGTTCTTGCGCTCTCTGCGCAATCTCCTCAGCCTTTCCACCTCCGATTAAGAAACGAGGTTGCGGCTCTCTAAGCCGAATCAACAAGCTTTCTGCAGCTTCCCATCCCAAGTTCTTTACCAGCTCCTTTAGCTCTTCCAACAAGGCGCTTGCCTCGCCCAAGCCATTGTGAGGATAGTCTATCCCCACCAACAGTGCCCTTGTTCCGGGCTTTGAAACATCCCGCACGTCAATCATGGGCGGGGAAGTTCTGCGGTTGGCCAATCCGCGTCTGGCCTAATATTGCTTTGTGTCATTATGTATTAGAGAGTAATTTTATCTCTGCTTGTAGATAATGCCCTATCTAAAGATGATGTCAAGCACCCTAGGCAGCAAAAAACCTCCCCAGATCGTTCTAGGGAGGTTTTGGATTAACGAAAGATACTGCCTCTAGTTCATTTTTTCCGTAAGCCCCTTGCCCGCCTTGAATTTAACTTTGTTGCTAGCCTCTATTGTTATTGGCTGCTTCGTGGCAGGATTGATCCCTTGGCGTGCTTCCTGATGAACAACGGTGAAATTACCAAAACCGGTAATATTCACAGATTTATTTGCCTTCAATCCCTCTGCAATTGCTTCCAGTGTAGCATTTAGAAATCGCTCTACTGATGCCTTGGAGCCTGCGTCTTCGCCCAATTGCTGGTAGATAGATTCGATGAGTTCGCTCTTATTCATGGGTATTATTATTAATTTATGATGATTGATAAGGTATGAATAACCATTGTGTATCATAACTTTCGTATCCATAGGCGCAAACGTAATACGCTGGGGTTTATCCCGCATCCGCTTACCTCCATAAGAAGGGGCTCACTCCTTTCATTTCAGAATTGCCATCCTCCTAATCCTATCTTACGTTATTACCATAACAACCCTCCTTACCCGATGCCTATCGGGTATTGCTACCCAAACCCCTAAACACTACCAGCCATGAAAAGATTTCTTCTGTGCACCGATGGCTCGTCTTACAGTGCTGTAAGCTGCCAATACGCTGCGTGGCTTGCCTCCCATGCAGATGCTTCCATTACCGTTCTCTACGTAACTGACGTGCGCCAATTCGATATCCCTTTTGTTGCCGACTTCAGTGGCAGCTTAGGAATCCAGCCTTACCAAGATCTGATTGGCCGCATGAAGGTATTGGAACGCGACAAGGCTGCCACCATTGAGCAAGCCACTCGCAACACCTTAGACTATGCTGGTTTCACGGGCCCTGTCACCTTTGTCCATCGGACAGGCTTGCTCGTCGATGTCGTGGAAGAAATGGAGAAAGAGGCCGATCTGGTCATCCTTGGAAAGCGTGGAGCCAGTGCCGATGTAGCCATCCACCATCTCGGCTCAAACCTAGAGCGTGTCGTACGTGCTACTCGGAAACCCTCTTTAGTGACTTCCCGTGCCTACAAAGACATCAATCGCATGCTTCTTGCCCTTGATGGTGAGCCCTCCAGCCGCAAGGGGCTTGATTTTCTTTGCACCTTCAAGGCCTTAAATGATCTAGACCTTCATGTAGTGACTGTTCTAAACGAAAACCAGAAGGAAGAAACCGCACAAACCATTCTGGATGAAGCAGAAAATCGCCTGGCAGCATCTGGATACTCTCCCAAAACTGTAGTCCTTTACGGTACGGCAGAGGAGGCCATTGCCGACTACGTTAAAACAGAGGAAATCGACCTTCTTTTGATGGGGGCCTATGGCAAGAGCCGCATTCGCAGCCTTCTGATAGGTGGGACCAGCACCACTCTCATTCGTACCTGCCGTATTCCTATCCTTTGCTTCCGCTAGAAATACACCCCTGTAGGCAAAGTTTACGTTCTGTTCTCTTCGCTAAGTTTTGCGTAGAGCGCCTGCATATAGGGCATATTCACTCCTGCCGCCAATCCACGTCGCAACGGCTCGCCCCAAATTGATTCCACCTCGATAGCTCTGCCATTCTCCCAATCAATAAGCGATGACGGCTTATAGGCTCCGAGCGCGGGCGTAATCTTAAACTGCCTGTCAATATAGCTGTCGGGAATACTGAATCCACGGGCCAGAGCAGCAGCTTGCAACTCCTTCATTAGTGCCCTTGCTTCAGCTGCCATAGAGGCATCTGCACAAATTTTATCTGTTGTGATTCCCCCCTTTGCAATGGCCAACCCATTGAATGGCACATTCCACATAAGTTTCCTCCAAATGGCCTCTTCATAATTTTCCAAAACATGAGTTACGAAGCCTGCCTTGGCAAAAAGTGCTGCCACGGCCTTGGTTCTATCCGTAGAATTGCCTGCCGCTTCAGCTAGAGATAGCGCCCCTAGGTTGTCCGTGAAATTATGAATAACCCCCGGCTCCATTCGGGTAGCCCCAATGTGGCAAAGCATGGTGCAAATCTTATCTTTAGCCGTTAGCCTTTCCAATAGCTCCACATTTCCCATCCCATTTTGCACGGTCAGTAAAACCGTATTTTTGCCTACCAATGGTTCAAGCAATCCAGGCAACGCGGCATTCGCCGTTGTTTTAAGCGCTACAATCACTAGATCGCACACTCCAAGCGCCTGAGCGGTGTCAAATACTTCGGCGGGATAGATTCGCACGTCGGGCCTGTCCTTAAACGTTACAGTAAGTCCTTTCTTAACTGCCGTTGCGTAATCACTCCTGAGCAAAAACTTAACCCGCTGCCCGGTATTGGCCAAAAGCACCCCTAAATAGCACCCGAGCGCTCCTGCTCCCACAATCCCTATCGTACCGAAGCTGCAGTGAGGTTCGTTTTCTGCCATGGTGTCGTCTCTATTCATAATCGCTACTTTTCCCAGCTATAGAGCACTTTACCGCTTTGGCAACCCGTTTACGGGCGTTATCTTATGCGCCTAATTTGCGTTGCACACCGTTTTGTAGCATAAAATTAGCTTACAGATAAAAATTCTTATTGAATCTACAGCCGAAAAACCCAGATTATCAATCTCTATGTCCGAAAATAGCGTCCTCAATCCTGGTCTCCCTGTCGCTCAGGGACTCTACGATCCCAAGAATGAAAAAGATTCTTGCGGTATTGGCTTTGTGGTGAATGTCAAGGGTGCCAAATCCCATGATATCGTGCAAATGGGATTGAAGATACTCGTCAATCTCGATCACCGTGGCGCTTGCGGTTGTGAGCCCAATACGGG
This sequence comes from uncultured Puniceicoccaceae bacterium, assembly GCA_964533835.1. GTDB lineage: Bacteria > Verrucomicrobiota > Verrucomicrobiia > Opitutales > Oceanipulchritudinaceae > CAZHQD01. Next base: position 4,205 of record CAZHQD010000022.1, read on the forward strand.
AGACGGCGCGGGTATACTCCTCCAGTTGCCTCACGAGTTCTTTAAGTCAGTTTGCCCTTCTCACAACATCCATAACCTGCCCGAGCCGGGGCACTATGGCGCAGGCCTGGTCTTCCTGCCGCGCGACCCCATCCTTCAGCGCAAGTGTGAAGAGACTGTTGAGCGCATCGTCAAAGAGAACGGACAAAAGTTCCTCGGCTGGCGCACCGTGCTTACCCGCAACTTTGAGCTTGGCGCCACAGCCGTCGCTTACGAGCCGGTAATTCGCCAGGTCTTCATTGGCAGAAGTGAAAACGTAAAGGATGTCATGGCCTTTGAGCGCAAGCTCTATGTCATTCGGCGCATGGCTTCCCACCAGCTCCGCTACAGCAACTTCAAGGGGGGGAATGTATTTTACATGCCCAGCCTGAGCTGCCGCACCATTATTTACAAGGGAATGCTCACCCCGGGCCAGCTCGGTAACTACTTCCCCGATCTCAACCATCCGCAAATGAAGAGCGCGATGGCCCTGGTGCACTCTCGCTTCTCGACCAACACCTTCCCCACATGGGATCGTGCGCAGCCTTTCCGCTACGTTTCTCACAACGGGGAAATTAACACCCTGCGCGGAAACGAAAACTGGATTTACGCCTCTCAGGCCCTCTTTGAAAGCGAGCTTTTTGGAGAGGATATGAAGAAGCTCCTCCCCATTATCCGCGAGGATGGCTCGGACTCCATGAAGTTCGACAATGTATTGGAGTTCCTTCACCTTTGTGGCCGCCCGCTTCCGCACTCTATCCTCATGATGATTCCCGAGCCATGGGCTAATCACGAGTCCATGAGCGACGAGAAGAAGGCTTTCTACGAATTCCACGCCTGCCTCATGGAGCCTTGGGATGGCCCAGCATCCATGGCATTCACTGATGGCTCGGTAATCGGTGCAATTTTGGACAGAAATGGCCTGCGGCCCTCTCGTTTCTATGTAACCAGTGACGACCTCGTCATCATGGCTTCAGAAGCAGGTGTGCTCGACCATATTCCCACTGACTCTGTTATCAAGAAGGGTCGCCTCCAGCCTGGCCGTATGTTCTTGGTGGACACCACCCAAGGCCGCATCGTGGAGGATGAAGAGATCAAGAATTCCCTCGCTAAAGCCCACCCCTACCGCAAGTGGCTCAACGAAGGCTTGGTTACTCTCGATAAGCTTCCAGCACCCAAGAATGTGCCGGGCTTCGACTCTGGCGACTCGCTCGTCCAGCGCCAGCGTGCCTTCGGTTATTCTTACGAAGACCAAACCTTTATCCTCGGCCCTATGGGCAGAGACGGCGTAGAGCCTATCGGTTCTATGGGTACGGACGTGCCCTTGGCTGTTCTCTCGAAGCGCCCTCAGTTGCTCTACAGCTACTTCAAGCAGCTCTTTGCCCAGGTTACCAATCCTCCGATTGACTCCATCCGCGAGGAAATCATCACGGCTACCGTAACCTACCTCGGCTCAGAAGCCAATCTGCTACAGCCTGGCCCCACAAGCGCGCGCCAAGTGAAGCTCGATTTCCCGATACTAGACAACGCGGAAATGGCCAAACTGCGCGAGCTGGACCAGCCTGGCTTTAAGTCAGCCACACTCCCAATTCTCTTCCCTGCAGGCGGCGACGGTTCCGATCTGGAAGAAGCTATGGAGCAACTCTATGCTGCTGCCGACGAGGCGCTCAATAGCGGAGCCAATATCCTCGTGCTCTCAGACCGTGGCATCAACCGCAAGAGCGCTCCCATACCCGCTCTCTTGGCTGTGGCTGGTCTGCACCATAACCTTATTCGCAAGGGCACACGCACTAAGTGCGCACTGGTCCTTGAGTCAGGTGAACCCCGCGAAACCCACCACTTCGCGCTTCTCATCGGCTACGGCGTAAGCGCCATCAATCCTTACATGGCCTTTGAAACCCTCAATGAAATGATCGCTGAGGGGCTCTTGGACGCCAAAACGGAAAAGGCTGTAAAGAATTACATCAAGGCCAGCATCAAGGGTGTCGTTAAGACGATGTCCAAGATGGGCATTTCTACCATTCAAAGCTATTGCGGTGCCCAGATCTTTGAAGCCATCGGCATCAAAAAGACCGTTGTGGACAAGTATTTCACTTGGACCGCAACCCGCATTGAGGGTATCGATCTGGACGGCATTGCCGCTGAGGTAAATGCTCGCCACTCTAAGGCTTTCCCGGATCGCGACACTGGTGATCGCGCTCTCGACGCAGGTGGCGTATATGCTTGGCGTGCAGGCGGGGAGGCTCACCTCTTCAATCCGCAGACTATTCACCTCCTCCAAGCGAGTACCCGCACAGGCAGCTACGATAAATTCAAGGAATACAGCAAACTCGTCAACGAGCAGAGTGAGCAGATCTATACCTTGCGTGGTTTGATGGACTTCAAGTTCGATCCGGAAAAAGAAATCCCGATCGACCAGGTTGAGTCCGTGGATAGCATCGTGAAACGCTTCAAGACGGGCGCTATGAGCTACGGCTCCATCTCGTCTGAGGCCCACGAGGCGCTCGCCATCGCCATGAACCGCTTAGGCGGTCGCTCCAATACGGGCGAAGGTGGCGAAGACCCTGCGCGCTACACCCCTGAGCCCAATGGAGACTCCCGTAACTCTGCCATCAAGCAGGTTGCTTCTGGCCGTTTCGGTGTCACCAGCAATTACCTTGTCAACGCCCGTGAGCTCCAAATCAAAATGGCTCAAGGCGCCAAGCCTGGTGAAGGTGGTCAGCTCCCTGGCTCCAAAGTGTATCCTTGGATCGCAAAAGTTCGTGGTACAACTGCGGGCGTGGGCCTTATCTCCCCTCCCCCACACCACGATATCTACTCCATCGAAGACTTGGCTGAGCTCATTCACGACCTCAAGAATGCCAATCATCACGCTCGTGTCAGCGTGAAGTTGGTTTCTGAAGTCGGTGTGGGCACCATCGCCGCTGGCGTGGCCAAAGCCCATGCAGACGTCATCCTAATTTCTGGTCACGATGGTGGCACAGGGGCCTCTCCGCTTAGCTCCATCCAGTATGCTGGCGCTCCTTGGGAGCTTGGCGTTGCGGAAACCCACCAAACCCTCCTCCTCAATAACCTCCGCAGCCGCATCTATCTCGAAGCCGATGGTCAGCTCAAAACTGGCCGCGACGTCGCCATCGCCTGCTTGCTGGGTGCAGAGGAGTTCGGCTTTGCCACCGCCCCTCTAGTGGTTCTCGGCTGCATCATGATGCGCGCCTGCCATAAGAATACTTGCCCTGTAGGTGTGGCGACTCAAGACCCTCGCCTCCGCGCCAAGTTCATGGGCAGCGCCGATTACGTGGTTCACTTCATGAAGTTCATTGCACAAGAACTTCGCGAAATCATGGCCAAGCTCGGCTACCGCACAATTGAGGAAATGGTTGGCCAAACCAACCGCCTCGAAATGAAGCGTGCCATCAACCATTACAAGGCTCAAGGGCTCGACTATTCTAAGATTCTCTATCAGCCCCCTGTCGGCCCGGAAGTGGGTCGCTACCGCCAGATTGCGCAAGATCACGGCTTGGATAAGTCACTCGACATGACCAAGCTCCTCCGCTTGTGCAAGCCTGCGCTGGAAAATGGGGAGAAAGTCCGCCATACCTTGCCCATTCTCAACGTCAACCGCGTTGTTGGCACCATTCTCGGCAGCGAAGTCACTCGTCGTTACGGGCCAGAAGGTCTTCCTGAAGACACCATTCACCTCAAGTTTGAGGGCAGCGCAGGCCAGAGTCTTGGCGCTTTCTGCCCCCGTGGTATTACCATTGAGCTTGAAGGCGATGCCAATGACTACTTTGGCAAGGGTCTCTCAGGCGGCAAGCTCATCGTCTATCCTCACAAGTCGAGCAAGTTCGCCCCGGAAGAAAACGTTATCATCGGAAATGTTGCCTTCTACGGCGCAACCAACGGTGAAGCCTACATCTCTGGTATCGCAGGCGAGCGCTTCTGTGTGCGTAACTCGGGAGTCACCACAGTTCTCGAAGGTGTGGGCGATCACGCTTGCGAATACATGACCGGTGGCCGTGTGGTCATCCTCGGTCCCACTGGCCGTAATTTCGCCGCAGGTATGTCTGGCGGTATCGCCTATGTCCTCGACGAAGCAGGAGATTTTTCGACACGCCTCAATTCCTCTATGGTTGGCCTCTTCCAGCTTATCGAAAGCAAGGACGAGGAAATCAATGAGGTCCGCGAGCTCATCGAAAAATACGTCGCCTACACTGGCAGCAAGCACGGCAAGCTCATCTTAGACAACTGGCAATCCTACCTGCCGAAGTTTAAGAAAGTCCTCCCCAAGGACTACGAGCGCATGCTCAGTGCCTTCGAGGAAATGCGCAGCAAAGGCCTCACCGGAGACGACGCCATCATGGCCGCCTTCGAGGCCAATGCCAAAGATGCCTCCCGCGTCGGCGGTAACTAAGCTCATTTCCCCTTTGTTCTTTGCATAGTTGGTTGAAAGCAAAAGTTTACATAGAGACTACGATTCCGAGTTATCTCGCTAGTCGTCCGTCAGACAATGTTATTGCTGTATCGCGACAACTTCTGACTCAAAGCTGGTGGGCGACTAGAAAGGATTCGTATTTTTGTGTAACCTCAGATTTGGTGCTTTTGGAAGCAAGCAAAGGAGATCCTTTGATCGCCTCCAAAAGATTGGGCTACTTGGAAGACTTACCTTTGCTGTTGTTAACAAAAGAAAGCGAGAATCTCGCTAATTTGTTGCTTCAAGAATGTATCTTCCCGCCCAATGCCAATACTGATGCCCAGCACTTGGCCATTGCCACTCTGGGACAGGTCGATATGCTCTTATCTTGGAACTTCAGACACCTAGTTAACGGGGCCGTTCTTCACAAGCTAGAGTCATTCAGTGTGCGCCATAAGCTTTCCCTGCCGACTATATTGTCACCAGAATCGTTATTCTAAACATAATGGAAGACCCAATATTAAACGAAGTACATGCTATAAAAGATTCCCTTTCCGCAGAGTATAGGGCGGATCCTGCTGCGTTTGTGCGTAACCTTAAGTTAGTTGCTGGCAAAAAACGCATCCCTTCTGCTCCTAAAACAAGCTCCAAGCGGACAAAGCCTCGTCGTTCTTCCAAAAAAGTCGTTACGGTCTAACACCACAAAGTCATCAATCACTCTTTACTTATGGGCAAGCCAACCGGATTCCTCGAATTTACTCGCGAACTTCCAGTCGATGTCGCGCCGACCTCGCGCATCAAAAACTGGAACGAATTCCATGAGCACATGGAAGAGAGTAAACTTCGCAAACAGGGCGCACGCTGCATGGAGTGTGGTGTTCCCTTCTGCCACACAGGCACCGTCATTAAAGGCGCTGCTTCGGGGTGCCCAATCAACAACTTGATTCCCGAGTGGAACGACCTCGTCTATCGCGGCCTCTGGAAGGAAGCCATTGAGCGCCTCCACAAGACCAACAACTTCCCGGAGTTCACGGGCCGCGTCTGCCCCGCTCCCTGCGAAGGCTCCTGCGTCTTGGGCATCATTGAGCCCCCAGTCACTATCAAGTCCATCGAATGTGCCATCGTTGACAAGGCGTGGGGTGAAGGCTGGATAACCCCCAAGCCACCCGCCAAGCGCACTGGCAAAAAAGTCGCTGTCGTCGGCTCGGGCCCCGCTGGCCTGGCTGCCGCTGACCAGCTAAATAAAGCAGGCCACTTGGTCACCGTTTTCGAACGTGCAGACCGTATCGGCGGCCTCCTCATGTATGGCATCCCAAACATGAAGCTTGATAAGGGCGTTGTGCAGCGTCGCGTTGATCTTCTTGCTGCTGAAGGCGTCACCTTTAAGACAGGCGTAAATATCGGCGTGGATATCCCTGCCCAACAACTTCGCAAAGACTTCGATGCTGTTGTTTTGGCTATGGGTGCTACCAGTGCCCGAAATCTCCCCATCGAAGGCCGCGGTCTCAAAGGTGTCCACTTCGCTATGGAGTTCCTGACGGACAACACAAAGACCCTCCTCGACAATAATTTCTACGGCGAGCCACAAAATATTTCTGCCAAGGGCAAAGATGTGATCGTCATCGGTGGTGGTGATACAGGCACCGACTGTGTGGGCACTTCCATCCGCCACGGCTGTAAATCCGTTACACAGCTCGAAATCATGGGGCGCCCGCCTGAATCCCGTGCCTCAGACAATCCTTGGCCGGAATGGCCCCGCGTCTATAAAATGGACTACGGCCAGGAAGAAGCCGCTGCCCTCTATGGTTCCGATCCCCGCCAATACCTCGTTACGGCAAAGCGTTTCGTAGGTGACAAGGCAGGTAACCTCACTGGTGTCGAAATCGTCAACGTCCAGTGGGTAAAAGACCCTCAGCGCGGTATGATGCCCAAGCCAGTCGAAGGCACCGAGCGTGTCCTCCCAGCCCAGCTTATCCTGTTGGCTATGGGCTTCCTAGGGCCTGAAACGGCTGTCCTGGATCAACTCGAAGTTGAGAAAGACCCCCGTTCCAACGCCAAGGCTGATCACGGCAAATTCAATAGCACTGTCCAAGGCGTCTTCGCCTGTGGTGACTGCCGCCGTGGCCAATCCCTCGTCGTATGGGCCATAAACGAAGGCCGTGGCTGCGCTCGAGAAGTCGATCGCTACCTCATGGGGCGCACCCAGCTTCCCTAGTCTCTGCATTCGGAAATTGGTTATCCCTGCATAGCCCGTTTTCCCTCTTCAGTTAATTTACCAATAGAAGAGCCCTCGCCTTTTACGGCGAGGGCTCTCGTGTGTGTAGTCCTAGACTGACTTATCCGATGTTATCCCTTGTTCCCTGTTCCGAAGGTTTATCAAGGTGTCACCACAAGCGTCGGCTTATCGGTGCTGCTCTCACGAGCGTTGAGTTGTATCCAGCCACCTTGATCCGTCTTTATGACAAATGTCGCCACATCGTCTCCGCTGGCTTCCTGCTGAACTGCGGTGGTCACTGTGAACTCAATCCACTGTGCGGCAGTTCCCACATTCACTGTTTGCAACGCAGACCCCGTTTCCGTTGTCGTGCCGCTCGCTTCAGTCCAAGAGTCCGATGAACCCTTGAATACACTGAAGTTCGCTGCGCTCGTGCTGGCGGGCTTATACACACGGAGCTTGGCGTTGCTGACTGTGCCAACACTGCTCAGGCTGAACTTAAACAGCGCTAGATTCCACTGGCTTGTGTTGATAATGGCAGCCGTGCCCGAGTTGGTTCCCTGTGTGTCCTTATCCGCAGTTGCGGTAAGATTTAGCGTTCCACCCGATGAGCTGCTGGAAGACGAAGAACTGGAGCTTCCAAAATTAATCGTTCCAAAATCAATGTGCCCCGGGCAGTGCATCCACTCGCTGAGACTTCCCCCGCAAGTACCGTTTTGCCATACCGCTGTATTGCTGGAGCGCGACTCAGCCTGAATGGTAGTTCCGTTGGCCACGATGTAATCAACTCGTGCATCAGTGCCATTATTATCCACAAAATACACCTTCACATTAGGTGAGCCTGTAATGCCATTATGGGTGTAGTTGGCATACGTGCCATTATTGGGCACATTCCAGGTCGCCACGATGTTATCATTTAACCTAAGCTGAAGCGTTCCACTGCCTGTGCCGCCCGTCGTGTAGGCTCGCACCGTTACAGAACCACCGCTACTTGTGGTAGTGCTGCTTGAGGAGGAGCTACTGGAAGAAGATGACGACGAACTCGACGAAGAGGAGCTGCTTGAGGACGAGCTGCTTCCCGCTGGCACAAGCCTCACCGCATCGGCAATGGCATACCCATTTGAGATATTTGGGGTATAGTTATTGCGCGTAGTAATCGTGGAATTTGCTGCCAGAGTATGCGTTCCCAGCAATACCCACGTGCCAGGATTGGCAGACATATTCACCGTATAATTCGTGCTGCCGCCGGTGTGATTCACGGTGTGGGGTTGCGCATTGGTTTGGTTGCCGCCGCCAGAGCGCACGTATATCTGGTAGCTTCCAGATACGCCCGCTGTCCATGTAGCCGTATCCGTTGCCGAGCTGCTGGCAGGTTTTCCCATCCAGTCAGCGCCATTGAATCCACTTCCCCAAGTTTGCGTCCAAAAGCCGTTGTTTGAGAAATTCGCGCTCGTGTTATCTATGATTACCTCTGTACCACCGCTCGAGCTGCTTGAGGATGAGCTGCTTGACGAACTGCTTGATGAAGAGGAGCTGGAGCTGCTTGAGGATGAGCTCGAGCTTACAGGATTATTGATAATCCAGTTTTTCAATGCTCGGAACTTGTGCGCTGTGGTTTCAGACTCACCGAAGGCATTTTTTGCGCCCCATATTTGCATGCTGCCCGAATAATCACTTACGTGCGCGTAGTGGCAAAGCACATGGTAGTGCGGCTTCATCTTATTGAGCCAGTAGATGTAGGCATCGTACATCTGGCTGCTGCGATTCACGGTTATACTATTGATTGTCGAGTGCTGCCCTCCTTCATAGGCCACATGGAGCAGCCCCTTGCTGTTTGCCCATGTCCGCATGATGCCGCTATTTATGGCTTCTGCGTCTATGCTCTGCGTTTGCTTAGTCCAAAACTGGGAATCATTTCCATCCAGGCTACGCGCAAAGTAGGGGGCATTCGACCACGCATCGGCAGATGCGCCCACAGCTTGCATTTCCTCATAAATACGGTCTGCTTGCCAGCCATTGTCATTGTTTTGGCCCGCAATCACGCGCACCACTCTGTTCATGGATCCAGACCAAACTTGCCCCCACAGGTTAAATATCTGGCCGGAACGTCTTCCGTAGTAACGAATGCCCTGTGTCCATTCATCGCCTTGTAAGCCCAGCTCCGCGCCTTTTTGGCTGGCATAGGCTCTCTGTGAGAAACTGTTGTTCCATACCTCATTGGAATATTCGACATACACCTTGAGGTTGCTATTGAGCGGTGCCCACGCTGGGTTTGTTTGTGTGGAGGTGTAGGGATTGGTTCCATTCGTACCAAACCTAATCGCTCTCGCCAGGTTGGTCACGAAGTTGTCATCGGCTTGGTGCGGTATGCATATCCACAGGTCTCGATTGGCCCGATTGCAAATATCAATCAGCCACTCTATAGCCATTCCCTGCCCCACAGGATTGCTGCCTGGGCCAAACCACGGCGCTGTCTGGTCTGAATTCGTTGGCAGCTTTCGGGTTCCCCAGGTGATCTGCCCTGAGTTGTTGACGGCAAACCAGTCCATCATTCTGAGGGGGCCATTATACGCCTGTGCCTCACTGATAACTTCAGGTTTCCATGGATTCTGCCCCGCTGCAAACGTTGCGTTGGACTGATAGGGGTATGTCCCACCAGAGTTCCATGCGAACCAGAAGTTCGTTCCTACTTGCATAGCGCTGACAACAGGGGCCAGTGCGCAAAACAGCGACAGAATTGCCGCAGAATAGCGTGCCTTCTTCATTTTATTTTGGAGTATTGGAGTGATTGGAAAAGTCGCACGGTTGAATATGCGACTAGGGTAGGATTGTGATTATTAGTATTGCGTTCTTTCACTTCAAACCGCACTTATGGAATACTTATTCCGATAGCCATGCTTTCATCAAAAAACCACAGTGCTGTGGCCAAGATGGCTGGAGTTGCCCCTTCAACCGTTAGTAAAGTCTTCAACAACTACCCAGGCGTATCGGCAGATACTCGCCAAACAGTATTGGCAGCCGCGGCCAAGCTCGGCTATAAACCTGATCCCGCTTTGAGCGCCCTTATTCGGCGCCGCTGGAATCGTGGCCACCGTTCAGAGAGTGTTGTCATAGGGCTCCTATGGACTTCGGGGGTCCCATCGGTTAGCGGCTACTTTAAGGAACTCCGTGACGGCATCTTTACTCAAGCAGAGTCCCTGGGTTATGTGCTTCGGGACTATTCTCTGGATCAATACAAAAAGCACTCCAGCATAGACCAACTGCTTGCGCGCTCAGGGGTTACCGCGTTGATCAGCTTTTCCATACAGGATTGGCAGAAAATCGACATTGACTGGAATCGTCTCTATCACGTTTTTCTCTTTGGCCATAGCCAATTTTCCCACCTCAATCAACTGCGCTACGACTGGCTCAAAGCCGTGGATTTTGCCGTAAAACTCGCGACAGAGTATGGGCACCGTAGGATTGGATTCGTTTCTAGCTCGATCATGAACTCCTACGAAGAGCGCCACCTTCACTCGGCCTACTTAGTGAACCATGCTGAGCTAAAATCGCTTTATCCCGCACAACCCAGATTACTTATCTATAAATTCCTTCAAGAACCCTTCGCGCACAAGGACTTTGGTACCATGCCGAACTACCCTTGGGCATCGCACCCCTTGTCCTGCTGGGCGAGGGAAGAAAAGCCCGATTGCATCATTTCAAGCGATACCATGCCCTTTCATATACTGAAAATGGCTGGATTTACAGTGCCTCAGGATTTCAGCTTTATTAGCCTTAGGCAAGGAGACAGCTCCTCAGATTCATTCGTAACCTCCATTAGCCACCGTCCCTATATCCTTGGGCAGAATGCCGTGGACATAGTCCACCACCTCCTTCAAGCAGGCCAAAAGGGCCTGCTTCCCTACCCCATCATCCGCACTGTCGAAGGGGAGATTCATGAAGGACAAACCCTCCTTAGAAAAGGCGCTTAGCTATTCGGTTTTATGTTCCTCAAGACTCGGCTTTTCCTTCACAGGAATGAGCAAGGAGAGCGCAATGGATGTCCCCACTATCGTAACAATAATCAGCAGCGACCAGGTAATCGGGAACTTGCCGCCGAAGGCCTCATTAAGCCACACCATCTTCAGGCCTACAAAAATCAGCACCAGGCCCAATCCATACTTCAAATAGCGGAACTTGTGCACCACTCCCGCAAGCAGGAAGAACATTGCCCGTAAGCCCAGTATCGCGAACACATTTGAGGTAAACACGATCAGTGGCTCCTTGGTTATCGCAAAGATGGCCGGCACACTATCCACCGCAAAAATGATGTCGCTTATTTCAATAAAGATGAGCGTCACAAAAAGCGGCGTTGCAAACAGCTTGCCTTCCTTCTTTACGAAGAATCGCTGCCCCTCAAGCGCAGGCGTGACCGGCAGAAACTTCTTCATCATTTTGATGATAGGATTCTTCGAAGGATCCATCGGCTTCTCAGGGCTAAAAAGTATCTTTGCCCCCGTTAACAATAAGAATACCCCAAAGAGTATCACCACCCAGTGGTATTGTATGAGCACAGAGCCAATGGCTATGAAGATTATGCGGAAGATTAGGGCTCCGATAATCCCAAAGAATAACACGCGATGCTGGTATTTTGCGGGGATTCCAAAAAAGCTAAACACCACCACAAAGACGAAGATGTTATCCACCGCCAGAGACTTCTCCACCACATACCCCGTTAAAAACTCCAGCGCCGATTGCTTGGCCGCCACCTCTGGCACAAACCCGGGAATTGCCAGCAACCGTGCATCATTGGAGAACTTGTGATCCGCGTAGAAATAAAATCCTAGATTAAAAAGCAACGCCAGTACTACCCACACTACGCTCCACGATAGCGCTTCTTTGAAAGACACCTCGTGTGCCTCTCTGTGAAATACGCCCAAGTCTATGGCTAGAATCACCAATACAAAGAAGGTGAATCCCAGATAGAACGTCCAGTAATCAGCTAGTGGAAATAAGGCAATATCGACCATGCTACCACTATGAGCAACCTTGCCTCATAACTTCAACTAAAACTAGTGGATAATTTCCTCTAATAGTGGGTCTTATAAATTATCCCATCTCTTGATAAGCCATACCCTGCAAAACTACTGCCCACGTGCCTCATAACCCCAAACCTTTCCCCGTTCACATGCCTTCCACCACTCGCCCGAGGTTTCTCGCTCTTCTGTTGTGGTGAACTCATACTGATAAAGCTCCAGCCTGAAATACCGAGGGCTGCCTATCGGAAACGGATTGCTCTCCAGAAGCCTTGCCACGCTGGGACTCCCCTGCGCCAATCGCTCCAGGAAATTCGGCACCCACCCGGGAATGCGCCCACCCTCAAACTGGAGCCCCGCAAACCAGAATTGCCAATCCAGCCTCGGCATATGTCCTGGAAAAATCTGTGGCGGCGGGCGTCCCACCTCGCCAGGCTTGTAGCAAAAGGTGTATTCGCGCCATTCCTTGCCATCCAAACTTCCAAATACCCTTATCTCTGGCCGAGTGGTAGTCATTACCCGAAATAGACCGTAGCTGTTAAATGTCCGAAATGGCGCCACCGTGTAATAAAGATCGCGAAATGGCTCATTCTCTTCGAGCCACTTCCAAGCCTTGGACTCCCGCAGCACTCCTGTTCGATTTTCTTCAAACGAGGAAACGAGCTGAAAAGTGCTCACTCCGCCAAACACGATGAAGATCGGCACAACCATTACCCATTTTGCGCCTCGCGCGAACCGTGCCTCCTTTGCCGGTCGCCATTCTTGTTCAAGAGAATACTCGCAAACTTTTGGTCTTTCAGCCTCGGCTTCTGTGAGTGGCTCAAACCTTTTTCTAATCCATTTAGGCCAGAATCGGTCATCAAAAAAGGCTACGCAAAGCACAATCGTTAGGTAATTAAAGAACCCGTAATTACCGGTCGCAATAATTGCCAGTTGCAGCCCGATTTGCAGAATGGCTCCCACGTGTCTCACGCGCCTTGGCAACACAAGCAAAAGCAGCAGCCAGGTTTCCAGCCACACCAGCAAGCGCACGCTCCACTCGCCTACCCAGTCGGGCATCTGGTGCATCCACCACGCCACTGGATTCGGTATCGGCTGCGTCCAGTAATGGTAATTCAGCGCGGTCAATTCGCGCCAGGTATTCTCCCCGTTGAGCCCGTAGCTTTGCAGCTTAACTACGCCCGATTGCAGCATCAGCAAAAGGAGCGTCAGCCACACCATCCATCTCGCTAAAAAGTTCGGATTGGGATGCGTGCGCAAGTCATCCCGCCATCGCCATGCCCCGTAGAAAACCATCAGGAAGACAGCCTGCAATAGGAGATTATCCCATTGAAATCCCAGAAACACCTGCCCCGCTGTGGCCAACGAAAGATACATTAGCCAGAGCACTGCCGCCGCCAGCGGTGTGGCTCTGCCTGCCAGCATGGCACAGGAGGCCAATGCAGCCACGCTCAAGACCACTCCCAGCGCCACATCGCTGTTCCACCACCAAAATACTGCGGGCAGCTTCCAGAACGGGTGAGTATCTGGCGCGCTCCTTTTAAGCGCTGTTTCCGCTGCATTGAAAAAGGTCTCCATAGGCAGCACCCCATTGTGCCCAATTAGCCCATCTGCCTGAATCATTAGCGAAACCACCGCCACCAGCCCCACCGTGCCCACCAACCGCGGCACGAGCCAGCTCGAAAACACATACGTGGAGGGCGCCACACTCTGCCCCCACAGCCAGCGCGTGACCCTTGAAAAGAGCATCCGATTCCGCGCCACCCTTTCATAAGCCCATTCACTGAACCGCGCAAACGGGGGCAAGCGCCCATAAAGCCACCAAAGCCATGCCAGCCACCATACGGCCAGCAGCGCCCGATACACTGCCGCCGCCCCACGATAGATGCCCCCATCCGTATCCACCAGATGCACCGCCTCGCTGTATTCAGTTTCGGATACCTCTGGAAAATCCCTCCCGCGTATCTGGCTCTGCCCATACGCCACCTTATCCCCCGTCAGCCGCCTTACCCGCGCCACCCACTTCGCGCAAAATCCACAATCACCGTCCCACACCATCGTGGGCCGCTCTGGTTTGTTTTGGCTATAGCGCTCTGTTGCCATCACGCTCACTTTACCTCATATCAGTTAGCGCAGAAATGAAAATCGCTGACTCCTTACTTCTTTATGCCATAGATTAGCGTACTCCTTCTTGTGTTATTTCAGATAATCCGCCCTAACCAATGAATTATCCTCCTCTTTCAAGAAGACGTTTTGTCTCCCTCTTGGGGGCCTCAGCTCTCGCAGGCATTTCCCACAGGGCATTCCCCGGTACGGACCGTTTATCGTTGCCCATCAATTATCGCCAGAGAAACGTAGTCATTATCATGGCTGACGACCTGGGCTACGGGGACCTAGGTTGTTACGGTCAATCTATCATAAAGACACCAAATATCGACCGCCTTGCCAACAATGGGTTGCGCTTCACGCAGGCCTATTGCGGAACTAGCGTTTGTGCCCCTTCGCGCTGCTGTATGCTCACTGGCAGAGACAGCGGTCACTCGCAAATTCGGGGCAATAAAGAAGTCGAGCCGGAAGGCCAACACCCTTTGAAAGCAGAGACACTTACCGTCGCACGCCACCTGCAGGCCGCAAAATACCGCACTGCCTGCATAGGAAAATGGGGGTTAGGCGGTGTAGATACAAGTGGCGATCCGCTAAATCAGGGCTTCGATTATTTCTTCGGTTATAACTGTCAGCGCCAAGCCCATCACTACTACCCTCCTTCTCTCTGGAAAAACCGTGAACGAATTCCCCTGGATGGGAAAACCTACTCTCCTGATCTATTGATTGCAGACGCAGAACGTTTCATCTCTGAGAAACGCGAGAATCCGTTTTTTCTCTTTTTTACCTCTGCTTTGCCTCACTCCCGCTATGAAATTCCGGATGTTGGCGCCTACAAAGACACCCCCCTGAATCCTCTTGAGCGCATCTACGCAGCCATGATCACGCGTCTGGATGCCGATTGTGGCCGTCTCTTAAAAGCGCTCGAAGATGCCAATTTACTTCAAGACACCATTGTCATCTTTACTAGCGATAACGGGCCAGCCCTTTCACTGCCACAATTTAAGAGTTCTGGCGGGTTGCGTGGCATTAAGCGCTCGCTCTACGAAGGCGGCATCCGAGTCCCACTCATTATCAACGGCCCTAACGTAAAATCGGGAACATCTGATTTCCCCTGCACTTTTTGGGATTTTTTCCCAACCTTGTGTGACTGCTTATGCTTACCCTTTCCAAAGGATCAACCCACAGAGGGGATTTCATTTGCGCCCCTTTTGACCAATCCGGGCAATACTCTTTCTGGAAGAAGCCTTTACTGGGAACTGCACGAACACGGTGGCTTCAAACAAGCCTATCGTGAAGATGACTGGAAACTCATCCGCCCGGATCGCAATGCGCCTTTCGAGCTATATCATCTCGGCGAAGACCCTTTTGAAAAACGCAACCTCGCCGATGCTTCACAGGAAAAGCTTAGTTATCTCACAGAAAAAGTCCTTTCTGCCCGTATAGACGACCCCGTTTGGCCACTTTAGCAGTCCCCTCCCCCGCAAATGTGTTTGTCCCCGCCCGCTCCTCTGCCTAGCTTGTCACGCTTTACGCATGATTCAGCTCGACAACCTGGGCCTTAATTACGGACCGCGCGTTCTCTTTGAGAACGTGAGCGCTGTCATCCACCCGCGTGACCGCATCGGCCTCGTTGGGGCCAATGGCGCTGGCAAGTCTACCCTGCTCCGTATCCTCGCTGGCGTGGGTGAAGCAGAGACGGGCAAGATTGAGCGTGCCCGCCACGTATCTATCGGCTACCTGCCCCAGGAAGGCATGATCGCCGCAGGGCGCACTGTTTATGCCGAGGTGGAGTCAGCCTGCGGGGATATTCTAGGCCTTCAAAAGGCCATTGAGGAAAGCTCCAATCGGCTTCAAGCGCTCCCTCATGACGCCGAAGAATACCTTGAGCTCCTGGAAATGATTGGCGCTTGGGAGCACCAGCTCGAAGACCTCGACGCGGCCCGCCTAAAGTCACGCATCGAGCGCATCCTCCTTGGTCTCGGCTTTACCATGGCCGACCTCTCCCGCGACTGCCGCGAATTCAGCGGTGGCTGGCAAATGCGCATCGCCCTCGCCAAGCTCCTTCTAAAATCCCCTAGCCTTCTCCTGCTCGACGAGCCTACAAACCACCTCGATCTCGATTCCCTCCGCTGGCTCGAAGCCTACCTGCGGGCCTACGAAGGCGCCATCGTTCTCGTCTCCCACGATCGCTCCTTTCTGGATTCCCTCACGAACCGCACCTTTGCCCTCGTCAGCCGAAAACTGGAAACCTACTCAGGCAATTACTCCTTTTTCGAGACCGAGAGCGTGGCCCGTCGCGAGCAGCAAGAGCGCGCATTCCTCCAACAACAAAAGGAAATCGCCAAAACCGAGCGCTTCATTGAGCGCTTCAAAGCCAAAGCCACCAAGGCCGCTCAAGCCCAGTCCCGCATCAAAATGCTCGACAAAATCGAGCGCCTGGAAGCGCCCGAAGAGGAAGGCCCCACCATAGAGTTTCGCTTTCCTCCCGCGCCACGCAGTGGCCGCACCAGCATTGAGCTAAAAAACCTCCACAAGAGTTACGGCCCCCTGGAGCTCTTCAAAGGAGTGAACCTCGAAATCGAGCGCGGCGAGCGCATAGCCATCGTAGGACCAAACGGCGCGGGCAAGTCCACTCTTTCCCGTATATTGGCGGGCGCGGAGCCTTTCCAATCGGGAGAGCGCATCCTTGGGCACAATGTCGTCCTCTCCTATTTCGCCCAGCACCAGGCCGATGAGCTTGATCCTGAAAAGGATGCCCTGGAAAACGTCTCCGAGGGGCAGCCCCTCGAAATCCGCCAAAAGCTCCGCACCTTGCTCGGCGCTTTTCTCTTCACGGGAGACGATGTCTTCAAAAAAACCCGCGTGCTCTCTGGTGGAGAAAAAAGCCGTCTTGCCCTCGCAAAGATGCTTCTTAGGCCAACGAACTGCCTTATAATGGACGAGCCGACCAACCACTTGGATATGCGCTCTAAAGAGGTGCTCCAGGATGCCCTCAAACTCTACGATGGCACCCTGCTCATCGTCTCTCACGACCGTGCTTTTCTCGACCCCTTAGTAACAAAAATCATCGAAGTCCGCCTAAATCATATTCGCATCTTTCACGGCACTCTCTCGGAATTCATCGCCAAAAAAGAGGAGGAAGAGGCAGCACAAAAAGCCGCCGCCATCAATGCTCCTTCCAAGTCATCAGGCCCATCCTCCACAACCTCCTCGGACTCCCTCTCTCCCAAAGAACGCCGCCGCCGCGAAGCGGAACTGCGTGCCGCCACAGCCCCCCTCCGCAAAGAGGCCGCCCACTGCGAGCAACGCATCTCTGAACTCGAGCAACTTATAAAAACTTCCGAAGCCGCCATGATGGACCCCGCATTCTTCAAGCGCGGCGAAGCCACTACCAACGATGTCCGCACCTACGAATCCGCCAAAGCCGAACTCGAATCCACCTACTCCCGCTGGGAAAAACTGACTCATGAATTGGAGGGCTTAGAGAAACCCTGAACGCAGCACATGCTCTGCTGGGACTACGTTGAAAATCTCGATTGCCTCACCTGCTTTGAAAAATAGCCCACTGCGTCTTCCCCTCCAACAACCATCCGCTCCGTCATTTACACAACTTACCGCTCCTTCTCATGGTTTCACCTTAGCAGAATCTCCTTGATCGCCTGCGGCGAATACAGAATCCTACTTACTCACACCTATCTTATGAACAATCTGTCTTCGTTTCTGTCGGGCGCGTTCCTGTTGGTTTTCTTGTCTTCATTTTCGCCTCTCCATGGGCAATTTATCGGAGCGTTCTCCCTTACGCCTCCCGCTGGTGATAGCTACAATACGGCCAATACCACCATCCCCCTCGGCGAGTGGTCAGCCTATGGTCTTGTCAGCGGAATTTCCGCAACTTCGGTCGATACCACTCTTGCACCAAATGAATTGACTATTTTCGGCTCTGCCTTCGGTGGCGAGTTCATCGATCAGCAGTTCTTTGCCAACAAGGCCGATTCGTATATTGAGGCACCCGCCTTCCCTTCAGATGGCTTCTATTCTTTCGACTACACCACTCTCGTAGTGGACGGCCAAAACGCGAGTGCCTCCTTTGCCTGGCTCATTAATGGCACCATCGTCGGCAGTACAAACGGCACCACCAGCAACTTCTACGGCCCTGCGCCCGTCTCCGCGGGCGATATTCTAAGCTTCGCCATTTTTGCAATCGGAGGTATTGATGATGCCCAAAACGGCGTACTGGCCTCTGGTGAAGCCACCATAACCAATTTTACTTACTCTGCCGTGCCTGAACCATCTCATTTCGCGCTGCTGGCTGCCCTAGGAATCGCATTAGGGCTATTACGCTCAAGGCGTTAGTAAACAGCTATCCCCTACTCTAGTTAGCCCTCGGCAGGAACGTACTCGATTTTGATGGGGTTGAATTTCCCCCAGATACGGATGCCGAGGTAGCAGCCTATCCAGATGAAGGCAGCGGCGATTGCGCTAAAAACGGGGGCCATTATAAGTGCGGTAATCAGGCCCCAGGCATCGGTTATGTAGGAATTATTAAAGGTTACCGTGTTTGCGCCAAAGAGGGCAAGGATGCCACAAAAGAGACAAAATGGGCCGGCAATTGTTATTGTCCCGATAAAGAGGAGTTTGAAAAGCGAGGCTGCCTTTATCCTCCTAATGTGTATTATGCAAACGTCCTCTATCGTTGCTTGGGGATTTGAGTCATTCATGGTGTTGTTTGTTTTTCTCTAGGTTAGTAACGTTTAGGGGGAGCCAAACGTCAATAGAGAAGCGATGGTGGTCAGCTGGGTGAAGGGCACACCTCAGTGCTAGCTTTTAGAGTTTCCATTTTTCCAAAGACCTGTCAGATTGCAGCCCACTGTCGCATGTATTTGGAATATTACGGCTTACGGGAGATGCCTTTTAATATCACTCCCGACCCGAAATTTCTTTTCCTGAGCCCAAAACATCAGGAGGCGCTCCAGCATGTTCGCTATGGCATTATGGAGAAAAAGGGCTTCATCGTGCTCACGGGAGAAGTAGGCTGCGGGAAAACTACCCTCTGCCGCCAGCTCATGGAGGAGCTGGATCACGATCGCTTTCAGACCGCGCTCATTCTCAATCCCCGCCTAAACGAGTTCGAGCTTGTCCAAGTCATCCTTCACGAGATGGGAGTCAGTAATGTCTCTGGCACTATGAGCGAACTCCTGGCCCGCCTCAACCATCGTTTGCTCGAACTCATCCAGCAAGGTAAAGACATCGTTCTCATTATAGACGAATCCCAAAACCTTGAAGTGCAGACCATGGAGCACTTGCGCCTTCTCTCCAATTTGGAGACCGATAAGCAAAAGCTCATCCAGATCATCCTTATCGGCCAACCCGAGCTCAAAGACAAACTCCAGCGCAAAGACCTCCGCCAACTCCTTCAGCGCGTTCTGGTCTTCTACGAGCTGGAGCCTCTCGACCTTCAGGAAACCATTTCTTACATACAACACCGCCTTACTATGGCAGGCAGCCACGGGCGTCCTCGCTTCACCCTCAATGCCTGCAAAAAAATCTACAAAGAGAGCCTCGGCGTCCCCCGATTGATAAACAATTTGTGTGACAAAGCAGTCCTTTCTGCTTACGTTAAGAATCGAGATGAAGTCACGTGGTGGGACGTGCGCCGCGCCAAAAAGGAGCTCCACCTATTATGAGCCTGATAAACGACGCCCTTAAAAAAGCCCAGGCCCAGCAGCAGGCCGCCCAAACAGGCGGTCAATCGGGTTCTGTACCTTCAAATCCTCCCGGGCAAGAGCCTTCCCGCCCCCTCGGATTGAAGCTTAAGCAGTCCCCCCTTCTTCCTCAGCAAGATGCGGCAGCCACCCCTCCGCCTCCCCCTCCGCCTGAGCCAGAGCCAGAACCCGAGGTGGAAGCGCCCCCGCCACCCCTCAATTACACACCTCCGTCGCTCATTAACCCTTCGGCGCCCAAGGCAGCTCCCGCTTTCCCCGCCGCTGCCCCTGCTCCATCCCCAGCTGCCCCTGCCGCCGGCCCGGTCACTGCCCCCCCCTTTCAACCACAACTGAGCTCCCACAGGCAGCCGATAAACGCTCCTGTAAAACCGCCACCACCGCCAGACAGTGGCCTATTAAAATCTCTGCTCGGCGTAGGCGCCATTGCGGTTCTTTTTTGCGGCGGGGTTGTCGCACTCGTTGTGTTCTTATTTAAACAAGATATCGATTCAGAGAAAAACGATATTATTGAAAGCGAGATGACGCCCGCTGTCACTGCGCCCGCTCAGCCCGAGGTTGCCAACCCGGAGCCTCCCAAGCCGGAAAGTGTCCCAGCGGTCGCGGAGGCGGCACCACCCCCGTCTGAAACGAAGACTGAAGAGAAGAAGCCCGCCCAGGGATTCCTTTCTGCTCCTCCGAAAACTGTCATCGACAAGACCAACTCCGTTCTAAATCAGGCTCGCCAGAACGCGGATGGCGTCAATGCGATCACAGAAATGGGAGAGTCTGCGCCCCCTGTTGCCCCTCAGCCGGCAGCGCCCGTAGCAGTCGCGCCCGCTCCTGCTGCAACTGCCCCCGTCCCAGCGGCCCAGCCTGCCACACCCATCCCTGTACAACCTCCGCCTAGTGTGGCTCCTCCACCTGCTGTTAGCCCGGGGTCCGTTGTCGAGGTTGCACCCCCATTACAAGTCATCCCCATCACTCCGGCAGGCACCCCTGCCGCTACGGCCGCTCCCGCACCACCGAAACCCAATCCCGATATCGAAGCCTTTATTTCACGTCTCGAAATTCGTGGCATGATGTCTGGCGGTGAGCGTATCCTCATCTTCGATCCCGATCTGGAAAAAACCAAAGTAATCAATCGTGGGCAATTTGTCTCACCCGAGCGTGGCCTACGCTACACTGCCGTAAAAGGCGGCGAATACCACTTTACCGACAATGCCGGAGCCCTCTACATCAAATTCCAATGATGGCAACGGGCAAAAGCCCGCTATCAAGCTGAAGTTTAAGCCAAAAGAAGACGCCGCAGCGCCTTCTCAGCCCGCATCAGCCCCCCCTCCGCCACCTGCAGACGCTGGGCGCAAAGGTCTCTCCATCAAGCGCCCCCCAGCTGGCGCCGCCCCAGCCGCTCCGGCGGGTGCAGTCGCTCCGGCAACTCCGGCTGCCCCAGTCCCCCCTCCTCCCCCAAGTATCCCAAAGCCCTCACTCTCAACTGCGCCTGCACCTGGGGCCCCTACCGCCGCTGGTCCTATTCCTCCTCCCAATCTTTCAGGCCCCAAGCCCCCACCTGGCGTAAAACTGGTACCCACGGCCATGCCCGAGGAGGCAGCGCCCAGTGGCCCCAAGATCAAACTCAGCTTTACTAGCCCTAAGCGCCAGGACCTACCCCCAGAGCAGTCAGGGGCTGCCTCACCTAAGCAATCGACATCAAAGGCCAAGGGCGCTCCGTCTGTCGGGCCCTCTACCGCACCTGCCCAAAAGCAGCTAAACCCCCTGATCCTGATTGGTGCCTTTGCGGCAATCGTGATCATTCTTCTGGGTGGTATGTTCGTGCTTCTCCTCCTCAAGCCTGCGCCCGAAGTGCCCGTTGCGCCAGCTGCGCCCGCGCCTGCAGCTCCGGCAGCGACCGCCACCACAGCTGCTCCCGTGCCGGAAGAAGTCGTGCTTACTGGCTCCACTGCTACCACAGTTGAGGCTCCTGAGATCGAAATACCCAGCACACCGGAGGCATTCGTGGCATCACTCTCCCCATCGCTCCTCAATGCAGAGAGCGGCATCGCTCTTGTCATCGACGACGTTATATATCCCGCCAACACCATCATCGAGCCTGAGCTAGGTGTTCGCTTTGCGGGTTTTCGCGAGTCCTCAAATGAGGCCGTGTTCCAGGACGCAAAAGGAAATACCCTTACTCGAAAGTTTTGATGCACCTGCGCCTTTGGACATTTGCGCTTTTCTTTCTCGGCCACGCTCTCCTCTTTGCTGAACCTCCTCTCGAAGAGCCTTCCTCGCTTCCCCAGTCGGATGCCGAATGGGAGGCCTTCCTTCTTGATGAGCCTCTCTTAGACGACCTCGCATCCTCCGTTCCGTCCCTCTGGATAACGGATACCTACGCCGACCTCGGCTTTCTCTGGTCCTCTAATTCCCTTGAAAGTGTCCGCGAAGCGGAGAGCGCTCTCGCTTTGCGTACCCTCCTTAGCGGTTTTGCCCAGCGCTCATTTGCCGCAGGCGCGAACCTCGTCCTCCTCGCCGAAGCCGAGATCGTCCATTTTTCCACTGTTTCCAATCTCCCCCAGGAGCTTTTCGGCTTCGCCGTTGCCCAATTTGAGCAACCCCTCGGCAAGCATTGGCTCCTCACCCTTACGGGAACAGGCATCTACCTGCAAAATCCCTACGATGCCGCCCTCGCCGAAGACACCGCCCGCGATCTCGCCGTTGTCCGTTTCACAGGCATCAAAGGCAAGCTAGACCTGCGCCGCTCTTTCGCGCACGGCCTTTATTCAACCCTCACGCTCGCCGCTGACCGCTCCCTTTACAATAACCCGGGCCAACGCATACCTGGCCAGGAAACCATTGGGGATTCCACCGAACCTTGGGGCGCTCTTTCTCTCGGCTGGGATTACGCAAAAAAATCCTCTCTCTCCCTCTCTTTCTCCGTCCACGACCGCAATTACGACTCCAAGACCGCACTAAGTGCCTCTGGGGCATCCCTAACCACTCCCGTGCTCAATCAATACCAGCACCGCCTCACCGCCCGCTGGAAACACTCTTGGGACAATGCCGCTCATTGGTCCACCACCCTCCGCTTCAGCCTGCGCCAACGCACCGACAACGCCTCTGGCTACTACGACTACTACTACCTCTCCTCTGCCCTCGGCCTCCAATACCAAGCTGACCCATGGACCATCCGCCTCGAATTCGGCGGCAACTATACCGACTACCGCACCCGCTCCAGCGGCAGCGGCCAGCTCTCCCATATCTGGGAACCCAACGCCTCACTCGACCTCGAATTCGCCCTCACCTCTTACTGGATCCTCCTCGCCAACATTGACTACCTCGACTACCGCAGCAACCGCCCAGGCGAATCCTTCTCCGAAACCCGCACCCTCCTCAGCATCAGACGCTATTTTT
>CAZHQD010000023.1:0-24309 GCA_964533835.1 uncultured Puniceicoccaceae bacterium
CCCTCTTCCGATTCTTTCTGCCGTTTAATCATAAAAACTCGCCATGCAACCCACATACCGCCCATCTAAAATCAAGCGCGTTCGCCGCTGTGGCTTTCGCGCCCGCATGAAGACCAGCGGTGGCCGCAAAGCCATCCGTAATCGTCGCTCTCAAGGCCGCTGGAAACTCACAGTAGTCTAAGCAGGTCCCTTTTTACTGGTATTTATCCATGCGCTACCGCCTATCCAAGGCTATGCGCCTGAGAACTAGCGGCGATTTCGCCGCCATTCGCGCCAACTCCCGTCGCTTGGAGTGTGGCGCGTTTTCTTTGCAAATTTTGTCAAACCCCGCCGTTATCACAGAATCACCTCGGCGTCGGGTAGGTATAGTGGCATCAAAACGTGTGGGAAACGCTGTAGTCCGCAACCGCTGTAAAAGACTCCTGCGAGAAGTCTTTCGGCTGAACCAGCACCAATTGCCGGGCAATTGCGAAGTCCTCTTGCAGGCACGCCATCCATTGGCTAGCCTTTCGTTCGGAGAGGTTAATTCCCTCTATCTAAAACAACTCAGCCGCTACCTCGGCAACCAACCCGAACAAATCGCCTCCGAGCCAGGCCAAGCGACACCTGATTTGTAAGAATGCGCCATGAAAGATGGATGGCAAAGCATTGCTAAATCTCCAGCGCGCGCCGCGGCCCTTACTTTGCGTGCCTACCAAGTCGTCGTCTCTCCCGCCGTCCACGCCATTACAGGCTCAACTGGCGGCTGCCGTTTCTACCCCACCTGCTCAGAATACGCCCGCCAAGCACTCCTCAAGCACGGCCTCGCCAAAGGCAGCCTCCTCTCTGCCAAACGCCTCTCTAAGTGCCACCCCTGGCACCCGGGCGGCATTGACCTCGTGGAATAATACCTGCCGATCGCCGACCTGCCGCCGAATTGCCGCTCAAGCATCGGCTTCCTTCATCCTGTTCACCGTATTTTGCCTGGACTTTTTGAATCCTTACTACTATACAAATAATCACCATAATTCCAAATTATTCCCCCAATGGCCACCCGCACACCCCTTGTGTTCCTCTGCCAAGCATTCGCCCCAACTAAAATAACCTCTCCACCAAATTTCTCCCATCCTTTCCGATGCGTCTCAAAACGTAACGAAATGAGACGCTAAACGTAACGAAATGAGACGCATAAAAACTTAAATCCATGATTAATACTAACCATAAAATCTATAAACCACGAACCATCAGACTCTAAAAAATCTCAAAATCAAAGCGTTACTAACGAATTCACTTCCAGCCTTTAACCTTTATCCTTCAACATTCGACCTATTTGAAACGAGACTCAAAACGTTACGAAATGAGACGCAAAAAGACTACATTTCTAAATCTCCAAAACTATTTCATCTGTAAACCCCTCATTATCAGCTTTTAAAAAATCTCAAAATCATAAAATTACTAACGTCTAAAAATCCATCCGAACCATATTCAAAACTCCTGTCAGGTTCACATGGCTACACACCCCATCCGATAATTCCGACCTAAAAACCGACCACTCAAAACCTCAAACTCCTTCCCCACCCTATCTGCCTCCTTCCTCCTTCTTAATGTTTTAATGGTTGCGAAGTGGCACGCGGTTGAAGATTCTCTGTCCTTTTCCAACAATATCACTCTTTGCAATAGGTAATGGACAAGAAGAACACCATCATAGGCGTAGTGTTGCTAATCGCGGCTTTTGGGCTGTTTGCCTGGGAGGCCAAGCGCACTGCAGATGCGGCTCGGGAAAAACAGGAAGCGGAGCGTATTGCCGCGCTTGCTGGCCCTGCGCCCGCTCCCCAATCGGCCCAGTCATCTGAGGAATCTGCCAGCGCCACGTCAGAATCCCCGCTGATTGACCGTACGAAAGAAATCATCAGCGATGCGGGCGATTCTATCGCAAATGCTGCAAAGAGCGCCGCGGGAGCCGTCAAAGACGTTTTCACTGAAGACGAGAAGACGGTCATGCTGGAAAACGACTATATTTCTGTAACCTTCACCAACAGGGGTGGCGCGATAGCCTCAGTGGCCCTGAAGCAGTATGCAGCCACGCAAGGCTCCGAAAATCCCTACATAATCGGGCAGGGGGCGCCGGTTCCTTCGCTAGGTCTCTCTCTAAGAAGTGAGGGCGCCGATGTGCGGGCCTACGCGCCAACCTACAGGATAGTATCTCAAACAAGTTCCAGCATTGTTTTCTCTCGTCAAGAAGGCCCCCTAGAAGTCATTCGCTCCTACACCTTATCCTCAGATACGAAAGGACCAGCTCCTTATCTTATCCAGCATGATACTCGTTTCATAAATGAATCCGATAGCCAAGTCCCCCTCTCTTCCTTGCTGGTAAATGTAGGCGCAGCCGCTCCAACCAAGGCCGACCCTGCGGGTCGCAACCTCAACGCTAGCTTTTTCGATGGTGAGAATCTCGAAGTGGAGCCGGCCAGCTATTTCAAAGGTAGCCGTGGGTTTCTCGGCATCGGAGCGCGCTCCCCGGTACCTAGCATTGAAAAAGATTCACCCATTGTTTGGGCCGCGGTCAAAAATCAGTTCTTCACGGCCATCGCTACTCCTACCGAGCCAGCCCGTGCCATTAGGTTGTTGCCCGTAGCCTATAAACCTGAAGACCTTGTGGACGCCCCGCAAGTTGGCGTGCCGACTATCGACGGGATAAGCGCAGCCATTGAGTTTGATTTTGGCTCTATTCCTGCCAAGGGAGACAAGAATTTGGGCATTAGCTACTACGCTGGGCCAAAGGAGCTAACCCGTATTGACAAGCTGGGGCAGCATCAAGATTACGTGATGGGCTACCCTAGCGGCATTTTTGGTTGGGTGGGCTTCATCAGCAAAGCGATGTTTTACGCGCTCTCTGGTATTCAAAACGTAGCCGTTAATTGGGGTCTCTCCATAATTTTGCTCACCCTCTGCGTTCGCGCTGTATTTTGGCCGCTTACCGCCAAAGCCACACAAATGTCCAAGAAGATGGCAAAGCTGGCAGGCCCCATGAAGGAGATAAACGAGCGCTACAAATCCAAGCTCGATAACCCATCCCTCGACCCCAAAGAGAAACAGCGGATCATGCTGAAAAAGCAGGGCGAGATCATGGACCTCTTCAAGACCCATAAGGTCAATCCCATGGCGGGCTGTCTGCCCATTCTCATTCAGATGCCCATATTTATCGCGCTTTACTACATGCTCCAATCTGCCTCGGAGCTGCGCTTTGAGCATTTTCTCTGGATTCAAGACCTTTCCCTACCGGATACCGTAGCTAAGATCGGCCCCGTGCCTATCAACCCCATTTCTCTCCTTATGGGTATTTCCATGTTCTTCCAGATGCGCATGACCCCGATGTCTCCTCCCACAGACGAGACACAGGCTCTCCAGCAAAAGATGATCAAGTTCATGCCCTTCGTCTTCTTGCTCATTTGCTACAATTTCGCCTCTGGCTTGGTGCTTTACTGGACAATATCGAACTGCGTTTCCATAACCCAGCAGTGGGTAACAAATCGCAAAAAAGAACCCGAAGAAACGCCATCAGCTGCCAACGGCAAAGTCGTTGATGCCCAAATCCTAACCAAAAAGAAAAAATCCCGCTAACCCCGATTGCTGATTTCGGTGTTGCTCAACGCCTAAAGAAATCCCAAATTTCGTCCCAGAATCCCATCTAACCCTTTTTACCGCCATGTCTGGCCACTCCAAATGGGCAACCACCAAGCGGCATAAAGCCGCAATTGATGCCAAAAAAGGCAAAATTTTCAGCGTCCTCTCCAAGGACCTGACCCTTGCTGCACGCAGCGGTGGCGGCGACCCAAATAGCAATGCGCGCCTGAGAACGCTCATTGCCAAGGCAAAGACGGCTAACATGCCCAGTGATAATGTTGAGCGAGCAATCAAAAAGGGAACAGGCGAACTTCCGGGCCTCGTTTACGAAGAAATCACCTACGAGGGTTACGGTCCGGGTGGCGTGGGCATTATCGTGGAAGTGACCACAGACAATAAGAATCGCGCCGTAGGCGAAGTCCGAAGCACTTTTACCAAGCACGGGGGCAATCTCGCCTCGCCTGGCGCTCTCGCCTTCAACTTCCAGCGCAAAGGTCAGTTCCTAATAGACGCATCAAAGACAACTGAAGATAAACTCATGGAAGTGGCCCTGGAGGCGGGCGCGGATGATGTCGTCACCGAAGAAGGCCATTTTGAAGTTCTTTGCGCCATCGGCTCCTACGACGCCGTGTCTCACGCTCTCGAAAAAGCAGGCATTGCTCCTGATCAACAGGAAATCGCCTACATACCCAGCAACCTAAATCCCGTTACCGATGCTGAGGTTGCCAAGAAATTGCTCCACCTAATCGAGACACTTGAAGATTTGGACGACGTGCAGCACGTCTTCGCAAATCATGATATTCAAGTCGCAGTAGAATAGCTTACTCGCGATAGAAAAGGACGTGTATGGCGCTTTCCGGTGGCTTGGGGCGCTCTCCATAATGCTCGGAAACGGCTAGGGCAATGCTGTCTGCCAGCTCGATCATGCGATCACCCTTTGTCGAGATATCCGCATTGAGACACTGTGCTGTAAATCCGCCTGAGGGCTGTTGAATTACCTCGAAGAACAAGTCAGTGTTTAGTGATACCATAAAGTCTTTTTAAAGTTTAAGCCCTTGTGCAGGCAGCCTTTTTTAATGTGAAACCGTGCATGAAACACAGCTCAATATAAGATTATTTAATCGTTACAGAATTGCCACCGGAAGGCAAACTTGAAGTTACCCCTAACCCGCCTAAGGGCACGAATTGGGTAAAGTATGCGAAGTTTATACAACTTTACGCGTATGCCTGTCTGGTGCCTATTCCCTATTGTAAGCCGCTCCCAAGCTAATTATCTCGCGAATCCTCATTGCAATTGTCATCCCATCTCCAAGCTGCATAACACCCATCATGCGTACACTTTTTGCCATCCTTTTGGGAGTATTCACCTTCACTGCAGGTGCTTCGGGGGAACTACCACCCTTTAGTGTCGAATCTAATCAGAAACCTGTGCCAATGGTCACCCTGCAGGAAGCCTGGACAGTGAACCTTTACTTTGAAAACGACCTCTTTGCCAATACCGACGAAAATTATACCAATGGCACCAAGCTATCCCTCGTTTCAGGAGACTTAGCCCATTACCGCGATAACAGGCAGCTGCCAAAATGGACGCACGGAATCATTGATATCCTGCCATTTATCCACGAGGAGGGGTACACGAGAAACGTGGTGTTTTCCTTGGGGCAAAATATGTACACACCCAAAGACATAAGCGCCTTTAATTACATCCCCACAGATCGCCCCTACGCGGGCTGGCTTTACTTCTCAGTGGGATTCCAGGCAAAAAATGAAAACCGCATGGATATTATGGAAGTCAATTTCGGCATTGTGGGGCCGTGGTCGCTCGGCGAAACCATGCAGGACTTTGTCCATAGCCTCAGAGAGATACCCAAGGCAAATGGCTGGGACAACCAATTGCGGAATGAACCTACGCTTAACCTTTTTTGGGGCAGAAGGCATCGCCTTTTTGAGCATAACTTAACCAAAGGTGTCGGCGTTGACGCTATTGCAGGCTATGGCGCCGCCCTTGGAAATGCAGCCATCTACGCCAAACTGGACGGCGAGGCGCGCCTGGGCTGGAACCTGCCTGCGGACTTCGGCGCTGCCACAATCCGATTTGGCGGGGACACCTCTGCTCCTGCCTCGGCAAGCGATCCACGCCTTCGCGGTGACTGGGGTGCCTATCTCTTTGCAGGCTTGGATTTACGCGCCATAGCTCGTGACATATTCCTGGACGGAAATACTTTTCGCGACAGCGCCAGCATAGACAAAGAACCATTTGTTGCCTCTTTTGGAGCGGGAGCAAGCATTGTAGCAGGCTCCTGGAAGTTTACCTATACACAGATCTACCGCACGAAACAATTTGAGCTACAGGCCCGCCCACATGCCTACGGCAGCATTAGCGTGTCTTACACCTTCTAGGCACTTGGGCAGACCAGAGGACGGTCTGCGATCCCCGACCAGCATTTCTTGACCGTTGACTCCATTTGCAAATACTCAGGCCGACCATTCCCGTGTCAACCGAACTACAGCTTAACATATAATACCGACCTGATGTCTGAATCTGCACACCATCTAACTTCGTCAGTGGACTTTTCAGAAGAACTCCGCGTTTTAGCGGACCGCTACAAAACCGAACCTGCTTCTCTAGGGACGGTACTTGATACACTCGGCGCCAGAGCCTCAGCCCTTATGGTGGTAATCTGTGCGTTGCCATTCTCAACACCAATTAGCATACCAGGCCTATCGACTCCATTTGGCTTAGTCATTTTGCTTTTGGCCACTCGATACTTTCTGGGGCTCCCACCATGGTTGCCCGGGAGGTTAAGACGCGTGATACTTCCCGAGTCTTTTTTCACTAAGGTCTTAAGTGCCAGCAGCAAGCTGGTAGGCTGGTTAGAGCGGCGGCTCAGAACGCGTCTGAACCTATTGGCCGATGCGGAATGGAAACTACGCGTCCATACGGGAGTAGTGATTTTCTCCGCTTTGCTACTGATGATACCACTCCCCCCTCTTCCGCCCTTTACCAACACTTTGCCTGCACTAGTAGCCGTAGTAATGACCTTTAGCATACTAAAACGAGATGGTATCGGCATCCTTGCGGGATACGCCATATTTCTCTTTACCGTAGGCTACTTCATCTTCTGGGGCGCAGTAGTGGTGGAAAGCTTCAATCGCTACGGCCATAAGCTCCTATCCTTTTTTGGAATAGGGGGCTAGAGCGTGGACACAGTCCATTTACTCAATGGTAAAGGTACCCTGCACACCATTGCCGCCGGTTACAGGAGGAACTATCCCCAAGCTGTAGCCTAGGTAGTTTGTCGTTCCAC
The DNA here is from genome assembly GCA_964533835.1 of uncultured Puniceicoccaceae bacterium. GTDB lineage: Bacteria > Verrucomicrobiota > Verrucomicrobiia > Opitutales > Oceanipulchritudinaceae > CAZHQD01. The sequence continues at coordinate 6,912 of CAZHQD010000023.1, forward strand.
CAGATGTAGAGCTATAGCGCAAGCCAACTTGCACGGTATTGCCGGTGGTAGATTGTGCTTGCAAAAGGATTTGCGGGACGCCCAGTGGCGCAGTGTAAGTGAGCTGTACAAAATTAAAGAGGTAGCTTTGCCCGTTTATAGACATGGTAAGATCGCCACGATCGGACTCGTTGCCAAAGCTGTTCACTACTAGTGTGTGCGAGCCAATGCTGTCGCTGAAAGTGATGGTCTTTCCTGCAAGGTCGCCAAAATTGACAGAGAGGATACCTACTTCATTGATACCCACTTTGCCGCCTCCACTGCTCTTCTCGAACAAAGTGTTGGGATACTGTGTATTGGTATCAATGGTGTAGCCTTCACCATTGTTGAAAACGTAGATATACGGAAAGAAACTACGCCCGCTAAAGAACCAGCCGAAGGAAGGTTGCCATGCGTAGTATCCAGACTCATTCGGACCAAATATATAAGTCCAATCAAGGTAGAAGTTATAAATCCAGGGATAGGCTCCTGCCCAGAAGAAGCCCCATTGGAATGAGTACCACCAGCCATCACCCAGATCATAGGCGCTGCGGAAAATGAATTCACCCGGCGCCAACAAATCGTCCGCCAGAGTATAGAAAACACGCTTGGCTGTGCCACCGAGGTAGGCTTTGTCGCCAGCAAAAGTGAGCCAGCGATTGCTGGTGCCTGTATTGTTCGCGTTATAATCGAACACATCGTTCCAATTTACTCCATCAATCGACTTCTGAAGAGTGGTGCCCGATTTGCCAGGCTGGTAATCGGTGAAGTAGCGGTAGATACCGCCCTTGGGATCGGCTGCAATCAAATCAGTATTCATTTGGTCGTTAACCAGTTCCCAAGAGTTATTGGATAGGTCAGTCCTGTAAAGATGCCCGCGATTGCCGATGACAGCCCAGATATAGTTGCCATCATAAACCATGGAATGGACACTTTGTTCATTGGTATTAGCAGGCAACCCCGCTGTCAAAGGGGTGAAACTTGCTCCCTTATCCGTTGAAACGTGCGGAGCCCGAAAAGCCACTGCAGCCAATAGCTTGCCATCGAGAGCAATCATGTGGGAAATATTCTTATCGGTGCCGAACTGAGGATCTGGAAGGGAGGCATTACCAGCGGCAGGCGTCCAAGTGTTGGAACCCTTTGGATCGGTGGTTGTGTAGACACCTTTTTCAGTTGCTGCAAAATAGGTGCCGTCAATTTTAACAATGCCGCGAATAGCGCTGTCTATACCCGTCTCATATATGGTAACAAAATTAACCCCATCCGTGGTATACTGAATGGTGCTATATGACGCTATTAGCATCAGGTCCTCAAAGATATAAGCTTCGTAGCCCTGAGCAAAATATTGATTGGGATTTGCCGTAAAATTTATCCCATCATCAGAGCTCCAAAAAGAGGGGCCTTGCCCCGCAAGAAGAATATACTTCCCGTTGAAATAATAGACATTGTTGTAACCTGCTATGTTATCCACACTGGCCAAAGTGGACCAAGCGTGCGATAGCGACTGGCACATAAATAGCGAAGCAAAGGACAAAACGAGCGATTTGAGGATATTTTTCATAAATCAAGCGCGGGATATTATGTGCAGACCGCTTGCTGGCAAGGCTAAGCGGCATATTTATTTAAATAACGGGATTACGATACTAATTTGAGATCAGTGTGTCGTAGACGAAGCAACAATCGAGACCAGCATTCACTTAAAACCACAAGCCGTTGTTTAGTAATGATAGCGTAGTTGTGCAATTTGGACAGTGCCTTCAAGAACTCTGTAAACGATTCTGTGCTCATCGGTGATCCTTCTGGACCAATACCCACTGAAGCCATACTTAAGCGGTTCGGGTTTTCCAATGCCTTCGTAGGGATGGCGGGTGATATCCTTTAGAAGCTCGTTTATCTTTTTCACCACCTTTTTATCCGTCTCCTGCCAGTAGAGATAATCGTCCCAAGCTTGTGTGGCAAAAAGTAGTTTCATACCTCAATAAGGTCTGAAAGCTTCTTTTTGAGACCTCTTCCCTTGTTCAGCTCCTCAACAGCCGCCGAGAGTCGTCTTGCATTTGCGGGCGAGCGGAGCAGATACGCTGTTTCCTGGAGGGATTCGTAATCTTCCAACGAAAGCATGACCACAGCCTGATTACGATTGCGTGTAATGATCACTGGATCGTGATCCTGACATACGCGGTCCATAGTCGAGGCTAGGTTTTCGCGCGCCGCCGAATAAGTGATAGCATTCATTCGGACAGGATATTGTCCAATAACAGGCGTGGTCAAGAAAAATGGACTTCCGAATGTAAACGGACCCATTTCGATTGTTGCCCGTAGGCTTCTTTGCTAGTACTTTAATCTGCTACAGCACGTAGCAGTTGTGTGCCCCAAGTAGTTCTATAAAGAATAGTAGTATTATCATTACCATTTATACTTAAAATATCCGCTAATCCAAGCTGAACGAGAAGCACGCACGATACACTCCATAGCTTAAGATTCTTATCGTCAGCACCGAGAACCCAATGTTTGAAGGTGTCCATATAACATAGCAAGTACCCACCCCCATTCTCTCCTACATTATTCAGTTCTCTGAGGATACTCAATATTTTAGCTTCTTCTGAACTAAGATGGGGTAAAATTTCAATAAGGTGAGGATGGCATTTTCCTTCGACAAGTTCAGAGGCAATTAGGTTGACCCACCACTGGTGAAGCTGAGGATTCGTTTCCCTTGATATCTCTTCAATTGCTCGGACAAAACTTTTTGAGTATCTTGGTAGTTGGGTGGGCTTGTAGCCATTTCGAGCTTCCAAATTAGCCTTCGCTATGGCTTGCTCCAGTCCGTAAATGGCGAGTGCCTTTTCGACATCGACCATATTGTCAAACTTTTGTCTTATGTAGCGCCCAAGCCCAGCAGAAGTTTCTACAATAGGTGCCACTAAGCTCTCGAAAGATTTCACTAATGATTCTGTCGTTCTCGTATAAACTTCATCAGGGATTGCCTCAGCAATTTTTCCTATTCCTGCGAGGTCAAATCCCGATTTTGGTAGATTGTCTTGTGGCATTACAAAATAAATATACGGTGTTTTCTGGAGAGTTATTTATTCCGTTGTTTTAATACCACCCTTTAGCAAGCGTATCTTTGATTAGTCCTTGGATTACTTCTGGCGTATCTTCAATAGAATATTGTCCTCCAAATATCCACTGATTGCCACCTTGAGGACAATAATAATACGTTATACGAATTGACCGTGAGGTATCTGTCCATTCAATGAGTTGTGAAGTATAAACATACCACCCCCACTCCTTGTCGAGTAAAACTTCAGTCCAAACTTCATCGATAATTTTACCCGTGCGTTTAGGTGCTTCACCAATAGCGATGGGGGGAGAGAACACGACAGGATTCCCAATTTTTGAATTTGGTTTTTCAGGTTTTATATTCATTAATATCACACAGCCTCTTATAATATTTCCATAAAAGCACAATGAATTTATATATACTTGTTTTTAATAATTTAATACCATAAAACGATAAATAAATATCAATAAATCAAGAAGATTTATTAATTGCCATACTTTAGTTGAATTAAACCAAGTTCTTGCGGTCCCACCTTCTTTTGTTTGCCTAGCGTCTTCAAAATGATCAGTTTGCATGGTTTAACCCCCTGTAAATCTCTACTGAAAACCCACCATGCATAGCACCAAGCGCATTGCCGATTACGGCTACTTTGACACGAAGAATGGCAGCTTTGTCCTTACGGGCGAGCCCCCTCGCAAGTGGAACAACGTCCACTACAACGAGCCCGGAGAGAATGAAGTATATGCCGAAGTCTCTAACATTGGGGACGGACCAATAACGGTACGTGATAATCCCGGGAATACTTGCCAGCTTGTGGGCTATGATTCCAAGTTTATCTACATTCGCGAGGAGTCCCTGGGCGCGCCTGTGGTTTGGAACCCAGGTGGTGATCCGGTGCCGACACCTGTAAAAAACAAAAAGACGGTCTATTGGCCCGCCAAGACGGAAACCAGCAGCGAATACAAAGGGCTGCGTGCCACTCACAGGGTGTTTGTACCACGCAAGGAAATCTTTGAAGCGCACACTGTGTTCCTCAAAAACAGCACTGCCAAGCCACGCACAGTCTCCGTATTTCTATATGCCATGTTCCAGCTCACTGGACAAACGTGGGAAGGCAAAGGCGTGTGGAAGGATAACTCCACTACCATTCTGTCGGAGCATTGCGCAGTATTTTGCGTAAATCGCGAGCGCTCTGTGCCGAATGGCCGCTATAACGGCTATGTTACCACTCTCAACAAGAGTGAATACGTGGCAGCTACCGGTTACCGTGACTTCTTTACGCGCAGCGCATTTAGCCTGGCCGCGCCTGTGATCCTTGATGGTTCCGATCTCAACAACAAGGCCTTTCGCGGGCCCGACAGCGCAGGGTGCATTCAGGTTAGGCTTACCATTGCCCCAAAGAGCACGGCACGGGTAGACTATCTGATTGGACAAGCTGCCAACCATGAAGAGCTGGCGGCAGTACACGCACGCACGACAGCCGAAAGTTTGGATGCTGCTTGTGAAGAGCAGATGCAGATCGAAGCGGCCCGAGCGAGCGCTTTTACCGTAAATACTGGAGTAGGCAATGAGAACCGCGACGCTCTGCTCAACCTTTTTGTGAAGAAGCAGATCGTGAGCTACACGATCAACAAAAGCGGCTTCCGCGACAACATGCAGAATGATCTCGCGATGTCGCTCGTGGATTACGGCCTAACGAGGGCCAACATCCTCCGCGCGGTTTCCTCCCAATATGAGAACGGCTCGGTGCCTCACAGCTTCCGCCCCTTTAATTTGCACCAATATTCAGACAAGCCAGCATGGTTGCTACACTGCGTGCCCTGGGTAATTAAAGAAAGCGGGGACATGACTCTGCTGGACGAGGTGGTAGGCTACTACAAGAGCGATCTGCGCGAGCCGATCTGGCAACATATGGTGCGCGCTATGCGCTTCTTGAGCAAAGATGTAGGAGCCAACGGGCTCTGCGATCAGCACTTTGCCGATTGGAATGACGGCCTGGAGCCTAGCGAGCAAACAGGCGCGCGCGAAAGCGTGATGGTCACCCAGCAGCTCTGCCTGGGGCTACTGGAGATGGCCGAACTGGCCCGTAGACGCAACGACAAGGAAATAGAACAAGAGGCCCGCCAGCTTCACGCCCATTTCACTGCCCTACTCAACAAGGTGGCTTGGGACGGAGAGTGGTATGTGCGCACGCTGACAGAGAGCGGATACACTCTAGGCTCTAAAGTGAACGCCGAAGGGCGCATCTTTATCAACACACAAAGCTGGGCCGTCCTTTCGCAATCAGCTATTGGCGAACGTGGCCGTATAGCGATGGAGTCTGTGGACAAGCTGATAGAAACTGACTTTGGTTTCGCTATCTGCGAGCCTGCTTTCACCAAATTTGACCAGAGAATCGGCAAATACTCCGCATCTCGCCCCTACTATGCTGAAAACGGTGGCTGCTATAATCACGCTGCAGGCTTCAAGATTGTTGCCGATTGCATGCTGGGCCGCGCTGAGCAAGCTTGGCGCACCGTGCAGAAGGTAATGCCTGACAGCCCATGGAACCCACTCGGCAACTCTTGCATAGAGCCGTTCAGTTTTACGAATTGCTTTAGCCGCACCGATGAGTGGCCTGGCATGGGTATGTACCCTTGGCGCACGGGCACCGCAGGATGGTTCACGCAAGGTGTGCTGGAATGGATTCTCGGCGCACGCCGCCACTATGATGGGCTCTTGATAGACCCCTGCCTAACGGCAAGCATCCCCAGGGCAAATGTAGTGCGCAATTTCCGTGGCACACGCTTCGAGATCGAGATAGACAACACCTCAGGTGGCTGCCGCGGTGTACGCGAAATCTATGTGAATGGACGCCGCGCCGCCAGCCAAGTAATCAAGCCCGAAGGCAAACGCTGCAAGGTGAAGGTAGTACTATAACTAGCGCTGATGCCCGCCGAGCTTTAGGCTTCGCACATATTCTTCAAGACCTTCTTTAGTCGAGACCTTGGGTGCATACCCAAGGTCTTTTTTTGCGGCCTCTATGGAAAACCAATGGCTCTTGGCCAACTCTACTGCTACGAAGCGCGTCATTGGTGGCTCTCCGGCAAGGCGCAAGGCTGACCAAATGCCCTCGCAAACAGCGCCTATGCCATAGGCCATGGAGGCGGAAACCGTGCGGGAAACGATTGGCACACCTGCCATCCTAAGAAAATCGTTAATCCAAGGCCATAGGACCACTGGCTCACCTTGCGAAAGGAAGTATGCCTTCCCCCCTGCCCTGCCCGCCAAAAGCGCATCTACTGCCAAGAGATGCGCATCTGCAGCATTGGCTACATGTGTGATATCCACCCGATTCGTGCCATCACCTACAATTCGCAATCGGCCCTGTTTTGCTCGCTGCAATACACGTGGCAACAGATGCGGATCTCCTTTTCCAAATATGAGGTGCGGGCGCAAAGCACATACCCTCAACCCATCGGCATTGTGAGCGGCAAGCGCGAGCTGCTCGGCGCGAGCCTTTGTCTCGGCATAATGGCAGAGCCAGTTTTTGCCATAAGGCAGGGACTCATCGGCCCCTTCAAAAGATTGCCCCGAAAACACAACACTTGGCGTGCTGGTGTGCACCAAGCACTGCACTTGGTTGCGCTTGCAAGCTGCCAGCACAGCCTCGGTGCCCGTTATGTTGGCACGTTCATAATTGGCCTTGCTCCCCCAGACACCCGCCTTGGCGGCGGTGTGAATGACCGCTTGGCAACCGCGGGAAGCTGCCGTGAGCGCCTCGATATCGGTAACATCCGCGCGCACATAGCGTATGCCCATAGCTTCTAGATCAGGTCTAGGCGATCTGCCAAGCGCCACGACAGTCCAACCTCTTGCCATTGCTTGCAAGCATACATAGCGCCCAAGAAACCCCCCGCCACCAGTGACCAAAATTTTCATGCGCCCAGAGTAACCAACCCTTCGCCTAAATGAAGGCAATTTTGAAACAAGATTGATTTTACCTTGCGATAAGACATTGAGAATAAGGAGTATAACCACACTCCCTATAAACTCCCATGAAGTCTGAATGGACATTTCGCGCTGAAAAGCGATTCTCCCAACCCACACTCTGGCCAGAGGTATTTGCCACGGTAACCTCACCCGATGGTGAGCAACTGGTACAGCCGCTATTTTATGCAGGAGATGGCACATGGAAACTGCGCTTGTATTGCCGACAGGCAGGGGAATGGAGCGCCAGCATTCAATCAATACCCAGAGATGCTGGGCTTTGCCAAAAAATCACATGGCAAACAGCAGGAGTAAAATCCAAAGGGATGCTGAGGGCGGCCGCAGGGCAGCCTTGGGAATTCCGTTACGACGATGGCAGCGTACCACTTCTTATCGGCGATACACAATATAACCTTTTTGCTGCCGCGCATAGCGGTCTGGATGTGGAAGCGATGTTACGCCATCGCAAAACGCAAGGATTTAACCATGTGAGAGCACGGCTGGCCACCAGCCCATTTCACCCGCATACTCCCTTTAGCGATTGGATGAAAAGCCGTGCTTGGCTTTGGGGTGGTTCTCCACAGTGCCCTGAATACGATAAATTTAACCAAGATTACTTTGATTCAATTGAGCGCACGCTGGATTTGTGCGCAACCATGGAGATAAGTGTAGAGTTGATCATTGAGGCTTGGCTCATGGAATCTCCATTTAATGATCGCTCACGGTTTAAGACTGAACACGAAGAGCTTTTATTTAGGGAAACTGTGGCTCGTTTAGGCTATCACCCCGCAATTGCCATGTGGTGTGTAGCCAATGAATATAATCTTTATACAGAGAATCGTGAAGACGAGCTATCTATGCAGTATTCACGAAGACTTGGGCGACTCCTCAGGCAATGGGATGGCCACCGCCACCCAATTGCCAATCACGTGACTGCGGCGGAGCATCTCAAAATACCATTTGGAGAGCGTTTTCGAGACGTTCCTGAAATTGATGTCCTGCTTATGCAATACTGGGGAGATATCAGCACCCACGAGAGCACCGCGCTCGGCCTTGGAATGGACGAAGAGCTTAAACGGAGCATACCCGCAGGGCTTGGCAAAGCCCGAATCATGTCTGAATACGGCTATGAGAACAGCCCTTCCGCAGGTACCGAATCAGGCAAACCCGTAAAGTTTGGGCCTGATCACAGCCGCCGCTGTGGCTGGAGATCGCTAATGCAAGGACTGCCAGTCATACACGGTTTCGACAATACATGGGGACCAAAATATACCATGATTGGTGATCCGCCTGGTGCAGCTCAGTATAAGCACATGCGAACACTTCTCACTGAGACGCTTAATTTCCGCGAGCTTGTTCCAAACGATAAAATAATCTGCGAATCCAGCGCGCCCTCAGGCTATCGCCCATTGGCCTTGAGCAATAAAGACGGCACCACTGCACTTGTCTATCTGCCTACAGGAGGGAGTGTTAAGATTGATGCTCCTTTGCTCTACGGAAACACTCAATGGATAGACCCACGCACTGGCGCTTCTCATAAAGCAGAGCAAATAGAATCAGCACAATTTATGGCGCCTGAAGGAAAAGATGCCGTAGGGCTGCCGCAGGATTGGCTGCTATTGCTCAGAGCCTAGAATGGCTTTTGATTTGCAGCGAGCAGAGGATGCGTAGTAACTATTCGGTTTGCACTCAGAAACAACCATCCCACTAGCAGCCAAACCAAGCCGTGTGGCCCACGAGGCTCACGTCCGTCAGCGCATAAGTACGCTGAGCGATCAGTTACGATCGCTCTATCATAATGCCAGGACTCAAAAGCTAACGCTTGAGATTGGATGCGGCCATGGGCATTTCCTCACTGCCTACGGAAAGGAGTTTGCAGATACTTTTGCAGTGGGGGTGGATTTGAATATCGACCGCATTAGAAAAGCAGAAAAGAAGCGCTTGGCCTTGGGACTAGAAAACCTGGCCTTCATAAGGGCTAGTATAGAAGATTTCATGGAGGCCATTCCTGAAGATTTGCGCTATGACAGTGTGTATATGCTATTCCCTGATCCTTGGCCCAAGAAGAGGCATTGGAAAAACCGCATGTTGCAGACTGCTTTCCTGACCAGATTGGCTGAAAAATGCAAACCCCGCGCACGATTTCACTTTCGCACTGACCACGAGGGATTATTCGAATGGGCCAAAGAACACATTGAGGCTCACCCACAATGGATTTTGCTGCAAAATCCCGAATGGCCTTTGGAAATCGAAACGGTCTTTCAGAAAAAAGCACCGCACCACCAATCCCTCATCGCAGAACGCGTTACCTAGCCCTTTACATCCAACTTCACGCTCGCGGGAACGGGCGCACCCAATGCAACAGACCGCGGATGCGGTGAAGCGCTCCCCACGTGAATGGTATGGATACCTGTTGGCACTAGGCGCACGCCCTTGTCATTCACGAAGCGAAGCTGCTCTTCGGAAATCTCAAACCGTATCTGGCGTGATTCGGATGGCTGCAAGCTGACTCTCTGGAACCCACGCAATGCGTATTGCGGGAGACGGTAGGCTTGCTTTGGTGGCGAAACATAAAGCTGCACTACTTCATCAACTGGAACCGAGCCGTTATTTATAATAGTCGCATCAAGGTAAATCCTGTCCCCATGCGCAAACGATTGTTGAGTGAGCTTCGCTTCTCGATAGGAAACCTTGGAGTAAGTAAGACCGAAGCCAAATGGGTAGAGTGGGTCTGCCTCCATGTAGCGATAGGTGCGTCCCTGCATGGAGTAATCACTGTAGGGTGGTAAATCAGCCGTGCTTCTAGGGAACGTGACAGGCAAGCGCCCACCAGGTGAGCGGCGACCAAAAAGCACATCTGCCACGGCATGGCCTCCTGCCTCACCTGGATACCAAGCCCAAAGAATCGCATCTGCCAACTCATGGACTTCAGGCATCGCGATAGGACTGCCCGCACACATGACAACCACTAGTCTGGCCCCTTTAGCCTTTAGTTTGCGCAGAAACTCCAGTTGGTGTGGTGGCAATTCTATGGAGACTCGGTCACCTTTGTGTTCATTCGCGATGGCATCACCCTCCTCACCTTCCAGGAGCTGAGATAAGCCCATTACTGCCACACATACCTCGTTCAAAGCGGCCTCGTCCGTAACCCAATCAATGGGATTCACTTTGGGGTGTGCCAGCTCGCAACCGCGTCTATACTCAACTGTGGTAGAGTGCGGCACAGAAGCCACTATTCCCTCTAAAACAGTCGTTAGATTTGGCGATGCCCCATAGTAGTTGCCTATCAACGGCTCAATATCAGCAGCATTGGGCCCACATACATAAATGGACTTAACCTTTGGATTGATAGGTAAAATACCATTGTTCTTAAGAAGCACCATGGAGCGAACAGCCGTTTCACGAGCCAACCGCCTATGGTCTTCACACCCAACTTTACTCTGCGGAATAGTAGCAAAAGGCACGCGTTCCGGTGGATCGAAAAGCCCAAGCTTAAGCTTTGTGCGTATCAAACGCGCCAGTGACACATCAAGCTCTGCCTCACTTATGAGGCCATTTTTTACCGCATCTACCAAATGCTCGTAAGCACACCCACAGCAAAGATCACATCCCTCCTTTACAGCAGCGGCGCTCGCCTCAGCGGGACCAGAGAAAACCTTGTGCCCGGCATAGAAATCCACAATTGCCCAGCAATCGGAAACAAAATGGCCGCCAAAACCCCACTTGCCTCGCAGGATTTCCCCAATCAGTTGGGGATGCGCGCAACAAGGATGCCCGTTTACGCGGTTGTACGCCCCCATAACAATCTCCACTTTGGCCTGCGTAACAAGTTGCTCAAAGGCAGGCAGATAGGTATCCCACAGGTCTTGCTCGTCACAAATAGCATCGAAGGTATGGCGTTCCGCCTCGGGACCACTATGCACCGCGTAGTGTTTAGCGCAGGCAGCCAGTTTTAGGTAGTTCGGGTCTTCGCCCTGCAACCCCCTCACAAAAGCCTTCCCTATCTCGCCCGTCAAAAAAGGATCTTCTCCGTAAGTTTCATGGCCGCGCCCCCAACGTGGATCACGAAAGATATTAATATTAGGCGACCAAAAAGTAAGCCCGCGGTAGCGCCCCCTATTACCCTCTGCGGCAGCAGCATGATGCTTCGCCCTCGCTTCATCGGAGATGGCCGTTGCTACTTGTCCTATAAGCTCGGGATCAAATGTAGCACCAAAGGCAATGGCTTGCGGGAAGACCGTAGCCATCCCTGCTCTAGCCACGCCGTGGAGGCACTCATTCCACCAATCATAGGCCGGAATTCCCAAACGCTCCACAGGAGGAGCAGAATGAAGCATCTGGGCTACTTTCTCCTCCAGAGTAAGACGTGAAAGCAAGTCGCTCACCCGCTCTTCAGCAGGCAGATCAGGATTGTAAAACGGATAATCGATTGTGGAGTTAGGCATAGGAACCATTATCCAAGCAACCCCCATGAAGTCCGCCAAGCACGAATCCCTTAAAGCAAACTTAAACCGTTAACGATTGATAAACAAAAAACCCCATCTTGCGATGGGGTCCGAAAAGTCATAACGACGCTTAACTTAAGCTACCGTTGCGCTGGCAGCTTCCACCTTCTCAGCAGCTGCTTTTGCCTGCTTGAGCTGATAGAGCGCGGAGGCCTGGGTACGACGGCGCTTGCGGGCAAGCTCCATTTGGCGCAAGGCGCTGGGTTTGCTCTTCTTGCGTGACGTGCGCTTTGTTCCGTCGCCTTTTAGGGATTTGATGCGTCCACTCATGTTTGAAATTAGGTTTAAAGGTCAGAAAGAAACGTATTTGCCCCACAAAGTCCATAGTAAAATTCTCTCTGAGAAAAATTAGAGCGAGCTGGACCCAAAAATCACACCCCAGAAAGTAGTTTATTGATGAAAAACTGACCCAATAGTGCGACAAATTGACACAAAATGCGCTCAGTGAAACTGCAGGCAAGATTCACAAATTACTTAAAATCAGATAGTTATATAATTTTAGCCCTATGGCATTCGAACTGCATAATACATATCGTCTAAACAAACAGACAAAACCAACAACCAACCAATTAAAAAGAAAAGGAGCCTACCATGAAACTCGTTCGCTATGAATACCCAACCGTTTCGAGAGCTGATCTAGTAAACAGCCTCTTCGAGCAAGCACTAAATGATTTTGCCCGCGTACCCAGCTTCTTCGATAGCTTTGGGTTTGGCAGTCGCGCCTTTGCCCCGCTCGCGGACTTGCATGAAGATACCAACAATTTTTATGCACGCTTCGAGCTACCCGGTGTAAAGAAGGACCAAGTCAAAGTGGAACTTGAAAACGCTGTGCTCACTGTGAGCGTGAACATAGGCGAAAAAAGTGAAAACGGGAGTTCTGCTTATGCAACGTCCCGCTCCATCTCCATCCCCGACGGAGTGGATGCCGACAAAGTGAAGGCCAAGTTGGAGGATGGAATCTTAACCATCACTCTTGCCAAGGCTGAGAGCCGCAAACCAAAAGCCATCGAAGTCAGGTAACTTCCATCCAATGCCATACGGGTGGTTTAATCACCCGCATGGGCCACTAATTGTGATCAATAAACACTAACCATAATTCCACCCATGAACTTTCTACCACGCAAAGAGAATAGCGCTCAAGCGCCCGCTGCTTCGGCAGCTGAGCGCTACACGAGACCTCACTACGAGGTTTCTGAGCTGAACGATGCCTTTAACGTAAAGGTTTATCTTCCCGGTGTTTCAAAGACAGGTGTTACGGTAAATTATGAGGCCGATACCCTCACGATAACCGGCACACGCACGCATAAGGCGTCTGCTGATTGGCGCCCCGTAAGCCGTCCTCTAAACGAGGACAACTACCGTCTGGCGCTTTCGCTTAATGTGGATATCGACGCCGACAAAATAGCCGCCAAAACGGAAGACGGCGTATTAACCCTTACTCTTCCAAAGACAGAAGCCATCAAACCTCGTCAAATTTCAGTTGAGTAGAACTATTAGGGGTAACAACAAAGAGTGATGGTTTAACACGGCGCCCTGTCGGCTACTTCCGGCAGGGCGCTTTCTTTGGTAAACACATGGGCAACTATCCCAAACGACAAGAGTCGCGGACAATTAGAAGTGGGCTTATGAAGTGAGTGGCATTTGTGTTGGGGTGCCCCTCAATGGAAGATTTCAAAAGCTGCACCGTCGTATTCATCATAGCTTCGATTTGCTGATCTATCGAACTAAGCGTAGGCCTGATGTAGGCGGATACGTCCAAATTATCAAATCCTACTATGGAAAAATCGCGGGCAGGCAACAAGCCAGACTCGGCCAAACGATGAATGGCGCCGATTGCCACTCGGTCGTTGAGAGCAAGAATAGCGGGCGGGGGATTTTCCAGGGCGAGATACTGCGTGGCCAGCATCTGACCATAGTCATAATTATGGGCAGTTCTACCTGCCACTCGCAAAATCGGACAATCATTTTTAAGAGAAAGCTTTCGTTGGCGGGCAAATTTCCGCACAGCCTCTAGCCTAACCGCACCATAGGCAACGGACTCATCAAACCCCAAAAACGCAAATCGCCTGTGCCCAAGCTCATAAAGATGCTCCAAGCAGAGCTGCATACCTAGCTCACGATTGAGCACAACCTGCGGGTAAGGCAGTGGCATAACGGGATCAAGCGCGATCACGGGTGGCTTCCCCTGACGCAATATCTCATGAAGCGGACTTCCCGGAGGCAATGTGCTTGCCGCCAGTATAATACCATCACACTTCAAAGAGAGAAAGTGCCTGATAGTCTCTTCCTCGTAGGCAGGGTCCCCACCTGTAAATTCAAGTAATGCACGATAGCCCTCACCTCTCAAAAGATTCTGCAGCACGGCAATTTTTCGAGCCAAAATTGGAGACTCAACCTCCTGAAAACAAACACCAATAAGACCCGTTCGCGATCCCCTCAGGCCGCGAGCCATTGGATTGGGTGTGAACCCCAATTCCGCCATCGCTTGCCATACACGCTGGCGAGTTTCCTCGCGAATGCCTGGATGATTGTTTAGCACACGGGAAACCGTCCAGCGCGAAAGCCCTAAATGCGTGGCCAAAGCCGTGGTATTGTCCACTCTAGTTTTAGCTGGTTGGGGCTTGGAGGAGTGTGGCATCAGCAAAATACATTTGATGTTTTATCAGATATCCGAATAATTTAGCCTATGGAAACAAACGTAACCACCTTGCTCAGAGAATTCCCAAAGGTAAAGAAGGCTGCTTTGGCTGGCGAGCGTGTTTTGATACGCACTCGTGAGGGAGATCTTGAGCTTAAGGTCGTGAAAAAAGGAATTTCTGATTCTTACGGAAGTTTACGTGGTCAAATAGACACACAAAATTGGGATCCTAACGAACCAACGCTTGCACAAGAATCGTGGATGCCTAAGCTCGAGGATAAATGAAATACCTCCTAGATACCCATGCAATAATTTGGTATTACGAGCAAAATCCTCGCCTCGGTCGAAAAGCCTACAAGATAATCTCGGAGGAGAAGCATGGTACATTATGCATAAGTTCGATAAGCTTTTTTGAGATAGCGATGCTTGAGCGAGCCGGCAAAATTGGCACCCGTATCGACATTGCAAGAGTATTGAAAAAGATAGAGAGCGAACTAATCACTCTGAATATAAATTCGGCCATAGCTTTTGATGCCGTGGCACTAAACTTACCGCATAATGATCCATTTGACCGCATTATTTCTGCCACGGCCCGCCACCATAAGCTCAAACTAGTTACTGTTGACGCAAAACTCCAAGACTCTGGCCTTGTGGAAACGATTTGGTAAACGATCACTAGCGGGCTGCAACCAGTTCATACGAAGAATCCCAATCCGCTTTCCCTACGACTCGAAGGCGCAGCGTTAGTTTCTTGAATGGTGCATCCGGCAAAAGGAAGGAAAGCGTTGGGCCCTGTTGGTGCCGATTAGGCTCCAGTTGCGGAAACTTCCAGTTTCCCAATGCGAAAGGCTGACCGCCGTCAATTTGCAATTCGGCCCGCATTTCTCCGGATTTTTCTATTTTGTAACGATCGTTAAAAAGCCAGAGTTCGCATGTAAAGGTTTCCCCATATCCCCAGGAGAATTTAGGTATGCGAGCGCTGGCCATCACGGGGCGGCAAGCCACTTTTACAGCATGGTAAGCGGCTTTGCGACGATACGGGTAGTTAAGAATGCTGTTGTTGGCAGCGCTGGGCCAAGGCTCGTTGTAGCACCAGTTGAGCGCCATGGAGCAAACGGGCTTCTGTCTGCGCGCTTCCTCAAAAAGAGCCTTATAGCCCTCGCATTGCAGCCATTGCCCTTGTGAAACCAGCGCCTCAAGAGAATCAGCCTCACCAAAATAATGCGCAAGTGTTTTTGGAAAGAGCCAAGAACCCATATCGGCATCCCATGCCTTCAATGCATGATGCCACTCCCAGGCCGTTCCTTCTCGTGGCGGAAATAACTCACTTTCCGGAATAAATGTCTTCAAGTAATCCACATCAGATGGCCCGGGACAGCCAAACTCCACATAGGCAGTCGCATTGTAGCGTTTGAAAATGGCAAACGCTTCTTCTCCATTGGGCATACGGAAACGATAATCGCCATGTCGCACGCCGTAGAGAGGGGACGTGTAGATAAATGGAGTGTTCTTATCGAGATCATAGCAATTGCGATTCAGCAAGCGCAGCGCATGGGATTGCTCCGTCATCCTGGACCATGGATTGAAAAGCTCATTGCCACCGCACCAAAGGACGCGACAGGGATGGTGCTTCACCCGAGCAATCATAGAGCGGGACTCTCTGTCGAGCACTTGAAGGTATTCTGGCTTATCTGGATGGCAGTTGCATGAGAGCGGGAATTCTTGCCACACCATCAGACCCAAGGCATCGCACTGCTCAAAAAATGATTCCTTGCTCAACATCGCTCCACCCCAAGAGCGAAGCAGATTGAAATGAGCTTCTTTTGCAGCCTCAAGCAGTGGCTTATAGGTTTCCGCCGTAATAATTCCAGGAAAAATTTCGGGAGCCACCCAGTTGCTTCCCTTTGCAAAAATAGCCCTGTTATTTATTTCTAGAGTGAAGGGCACGGGGTGCTGAGTGGCAGGACATTCGCCATACATACTCCATGCATTCTCATGCATGACTAGGCGAACTTTGCGAAAACCTGTCCGAATCTGGCGCGTATCAATGACTGTATTTCCAGCTGAAAGCAGTCGTAGCGTAGCAGTGTAGCGATTCTGTGCCCCGTGATCATGAGGCCACCAGAGTTGTGGAAAGGGCAAATGTGGACTAAATAAAACAGACTCCGTGGCCTCCTGCGATTGTCGCAAGACCATGCTGCCATCTGGTCCATCAAGAATAAACTCAACTCTGGCGCCAGCAGGCACCCGTGCCAATGAAGCGATTATCGAAATATGGGCGACCGAAAGATCGTCTTCCAATCCGTAGTCAAAATCTACATTGCTAAAATGTGATTCAGGACGCACCTCAAGATAAGTCTCATCCCAGATACCAAGCGGAATGAGTGTAGGATGCCAATCCCACCCATAGCTTACGGCTGGCTTTGCACAGTTGTTTGCGGGAGAACGGGGAGTGGAATAATCACCGGAATCAGGAGCAGGCTTTATAATAATCTCCAAAATGGCGCCTGTAGTTGCCTTCCCTGTGAGATCAATCTCAACTGGTGTAAACATCCCCTCATGGGAATAAATCAGCTTATTGTTGAGAAAGATCTCATAATCGTAATCTATGCCCTTACTGACGAAGAAAATCCTCTTTCCATTCTCTAAATCGGGAAAAGCCAGCTCTGTACGGTAACGCCAGTACTTTTTCCAAGTCCAAGCATATTGCTTGAAGTTATCACCGAAATTGTGATCAGGCATGCCTGTGGCTTTGGCCCAATCCAATTGCACCGCTCCAGGCACAGATGCAGGCACCATCTTTACGGGTGATTCGTTTGCAGATTCAGCAAAGCCTACACTCCATTCGAGAGGGAATTGAATTCGAGACATTATATTTATTGGGCAAAAGTTATTTTGAGAGAAGCAGAGTTACCAATGAGAGAAAGTCTATGCGGGCTTAACAGTCAAAATATAAACAGCAGCCTCACAATCAACGCGGCAGTTGCAAACCATTCTTGGCTAAGTATTTTCGTTTGGTATGCCCGATCTTGCCCTTCCAAACGATGGCCGCTTCACTTACAACACACAGACGTTCTTCGACGAGCTGGATGCCCAGTGGATTTTACACCACTCAAGGCAAATAGTGGCTGTAGAGCGCGCACAACAGGCTTTCTTTGACCATGTGATGGGAGCTGAACAGTTTGATCCGTATCGCTACCCCGACATAAA
>CAZHQD010000023.1:24409-26703 GCA_964533835.1 uncultured Puniceicoccaceae bacterium
GGGCCATATTTATGGCTTGTTGTCGGGCCACTAACTTCCAAACTGTAGGGGTCTTGGAATTCAACCTGAAAAAAATCCTGCTAGCCCTGCTGCACTCAACGGCAGACAGCCTCTCGGTCAAAGATATTCAGACCGTAATAACCCGCTACCATGCACAAGCGGAGGAGGAACTTGCTGCCATTGCACAAGAGCAAACAGATACAACGACGGACGCAGAAAAATCGCCTCCTCAATCTGACAAGACACAGAGTGTAATGCGCGATCTGATTGCTCAGGTGCCTTCACTGCTAACGGCCACTCAGATTAGGGACGCTATTGAGGCAATCGGTGCCGACCTTAATGAACGCAAAGAGCCCTTGCGAATTGTAGAGGGACCAAATGGGTGGAGACTGGCGGTAGCACCCGAATACGCCGACTGGATACGCTTGCTCAGAGGCCAGCCAAAACCGCAACGCCTTTCTCCAGCTGCCCTTGAGACACTTGCCGTCATTGCCTATCGGCAACCCGTCACTCGATCTGAGCTCGAAGCAGTGCGTGGTGTATCTTGCGATACGGCAATTACCAAGCTGCTTGATCTGGAACTCATTCTTGTCACTGGGCGTGCCGATTTGCCAGGGCGACCAATCCAGTATGGTACCACTCAGAAATTTCTGGAATTCTGCGGGCTCAGGAGTTTGGAGGAATTACCCGCAAGTGATGTTCTTTCTCCGAACGAGTTGACTGAGTGGATACGCCGCGCCACTCAGCCGCAAAACCCAGTGACGGACAAAGATGTAGGGCTAGCCCAGGAAGAAATGCCCATTTCAGACACTGCGGAACAGCAAGAACAGTAAATCTCGATATTTAAATCCTCACCCAAGTGATTCACGACCTAAAAGCCTTACGCGACCAAATCGATATCCTCGATCGCGAGATCATCGAATTGCTGAACAAACGCGTTTCCCTCGCGCTTGAAGTAGGCAAAATAAAACATGCCCATGGCGCCGAGTTCTATGTGCCCAGCCGAGAAGAAGAAGTGTTTAAGAAACTGGCAGGCATTAACAAGGGGCCACTGGATGCCAAAGCCATCCGTAGTATCTACCGCGAAGTCATCTCTGCTGCCCTCGCGCTGGAAAGCAAATTAGTAATTGCCTACCTCGGCCCCGAGGCCACTTATACCCAGCAAGCAGCGCTCAAAAATTTTGGCCATAGCGTGGATTACCTTCCCCTAGCAACGGTGCCCGATGTATTCGTGGCCGTGCGACGAGGCGACGCCCAATACGGTGTCATTCCAATTGAAAATTCCACTCAGGGCACTGTCGTGACCACGCTTGATATGTTGCTAGAGGAAGACCTTCAGATTGTGGCACAGGTTTATCTCGATATTGCCCATTGCCTAATTTCGCAGTCTTCGCTGGATTCCATTAAAGAAATTCATTCCAAAGACAATGCCATCGGGCAGTGCAGGCAGTGGCTGGCCAGGATGCTCCCCAAGGCGACTATTGTAGAAGTAAGCAGCACTGCCCAAGCAGTTAAAAATGCAAAGACAAATCCGCATGTGGCTGCCATAGCCAGTGCGATTGCCAGTGAAGTCTATGGGGTACCAATTATCGCAGAGAATATACAGGATAAAGCTAGCAACGTGACTCGCTTTTTGGTCGTTTCTAAGAAATCGCCACCCTACCAAAGTGGAACCTCCTACCGCACCAGTCTGGCCTTTACCTGGTTCAATGAACCTGGCGCACTGCTGCGAGCACTCAAGTATTTCGCGGATCGCGGGATTAACTTAGTAAAAATAGAATCACGCCCGAGCCGCCTGAAAATATGGGATTATATTTTCTACGTGGACTTCATCGGCCATCACGATGAACCACACGTGCAAGAAGTCCTGCAAGAACTCAAAAAACAATCTCCGATGGTAAAGTGGCTTGGCAGTTACCCTGCCATAGAGCACCAGGCTTAAGGCGTGACAGCCGTGTGTCAGATAAAACTCAAAGTAGTGCCCAATGCCTCGAAAAGCGAGATTCTTGGCTGGCAGGGTGATACGCTGCGAGTGAAAGTGCAAGCCCCACCAGAAGACGGAAAAGCAAATGAGGCAGTCATTAATATACTAGCGGCAACGTTGAGCGTTTCCAGACGTAGCGTGTTGCTGCTTCACGGAGCAAAGTCCAGAGATAAGACCGTAAAAATAGAGGGGCTGACGATTGAAGTAGTTAAAGAGCGTCTTGAGAAAACTGACTGACTGGCATCCGCATTGAACTCTTTTGCGTATCTATGGTCAAAACCATAGGAGGCAGCTTATGAATAATATTTTA
>CAZHQD010000024.1:0-12433 GCA_964533835.1 uncultured Puniceicoccaceae bacterium
ACCGGACTTGCCTACACTTTTCCTTGGTGCACATTACTCATTATGTCCTCTGCCACTCCCTACAAAATTAGCACTCTAATCTTTATCCAAAATACGCAGGGAGAGCTCCTTCTCATGCGCCGCAATAAGTCCCCAAACTTCGGCCTCTGGAGCTGCATCGGCGGCAAACTTGAAATGCCCACCGGCGAGTCCCCCTACGAGGCAGCCATGCGCGAAACCAAAGAGGAAATTGGCCTCGACCTTGCCGATGGCGACCTCCACCTCTTTTGCATGATTGCCGAAAAAGCCTATGAAGGCGGTAGCCACTGGCTCATGTTTTGTTTCGACTGCCGCAAGCGCCTCGTTTCTCTCCCTCCCCGCATGCCGGAAGGCACTTTTGCTTTCCATAAGCCCGAAACCATCCTTTCCTTGCCCATCCCCGAGACCGATCGCCAGTCTCTATGGCCTCTTTGGTTTGAAAAGCGCGACCACTTCACCGCCCTCCGCGCCGATTGCGCTCCCGATAAGCTCCTAGATATCGTCCAGGAAGAGCAGCTATAGGCTTTCCGTTGTCTCTATAGCTTAGCAGTGCTGTCTGGCCCTATTAATCCCCTGTCTAAAATTTTTGTTAAACGTCCAAATGGCACCCTTTCATCTAGGGTGTTCACTTGACTTGATGGAGTGCGATTACTAAAATGTGAATATTAAAATCAGTCTCGATATTCACTCCTAACCCCTTCGCTCAATGAAGGCAGCGCACAAATCCTTACGCTCCAGCACAAACCGTCTCTCCTCGTCTCCCGCTAGGAGTAGTCGTAAGGGCTTCAACCTGATGGAGGTGATGATCGGTCTAGGTATTCTTTCTATACTTGGCCTATCCTTGGTTGGGAACACCATCCTCAATATGAAGATGGCCCACGCAGCCGTGCTTCGCAACACCGCATACTCCACTGCCCAGAGCTTCTTGGAGCAGATACGCAGCTTGGAAATCGAGGATATAGAAGCCAGCGTTGCCGCACCAGAGACCGTTCCTCTCGAAACCGTGAGTGTATCCGCACTTGAGGCGCTAGATGGTGATTACTTTGAAAAAGATTATATCTATCTTAAAGACCCCGCCGCTGACTCCCAAGGTAGGCAAAACCACAAAAAAATACTCATTGATTTGCAAGAAACCGCGTCAGGCGACCTTAAACGCATAGTTATGGATATGTGGCTTGATGTAAATATCGAAAAACTAAAGCAAGGCAGTGGTTACATTATAGAGATAGATTTTATTTATTCAACCGATGGCCTGACTGCAGCTTTCCTTCCTAAGAAGTCTATCCGTCTAGCTACAATTAAATCAAACAACCAACCGCTTAGCGGATCCTAATATGAATAATTTTTCTGGGAAGAAAGCATTCACTCTTACAGAAGTATTAATTGCCATGACTATCTTGGCAATGACTACGGCCATTGCTATGACTTTATTTATGGACAGCTTTAAGCTTACATTTGTAAGTAATGCCAAGAATGAAATAAATTCTGATATTCGTGCAATTACAAGAGAAATGTCTGATATTGCAAGGCAAGCCAATTACGCTCTGATTTTTAAGTCTATTGAAGAATCAGAAAGAGACTCAAAAGAAGACATTCAAGGCATTAGTTCAACAGGTGACGCCCTAGTTCTTTATTTTGAGGGGGCTCCACTTAATCCTCAAAACTACTCAGATCGTCCTACTGATAGAGTTGTTATTTATTACAGAAAAGTGACAAATCCTGAAGAAAATTTAGGACCTGTGATGAAGTATGATAAGACCATTACTGGAAGTAATAGAGTTAAATACTTTTTAGATCTGATACCTTCAAAAAGTGAAATAGAAGCTAATGCAGATGAAGTTATTGCACTTTCAGAAGGATTAGCCAATCAGCAGTTATTTTATAATATTGGTAACAAAGCTGTAATGGTTAATGGGAAAATCGTTCACGGAAATGAAGCTAAGCGTGTAACTGACACTTACAATTTTACTATATCTACTAGAAGTCTCGAATAATAATTATTTTGCGTCATGAAAAATAAAAATATTAAAAGTAATAAAGGTTCGGCAATTCTAGTGGCGCTTACACTTACAGCGGCCATTGGCGTTTGGGTCGCAAGCACGCTACAGAACAGCGTCCATGAGGGGAAGATGAATGAGCGCCATTTCACTGTTCTACAAGCTAACAATGCCGCTGAGTCCGTCGTTGAATACGGCACCTCTCAGCTCATCAAGCGCTGGCGCACACAAACTAATTTCCGCTCCAATGAGCTGTCGCCTTCATCTAAACCTCTCACAATCGAAAATGAACTGACCAACTTTTTCAAAGAGCAATCACTAGCCGTTTCCGACGTCGCCCTCATGGGTGGTGTTATTCCTCCTAATGCTCAGTTTTACGTTGATCCAGAGGATCCAGCCAACATTAAGGATCGCCACAAGGGCAAAAACGTTCTCGCTCGCAATATCGAAATATACGGTCGCGCCACCGTCACCCACACCAGCAAAAACATCGGCGACCACACAAGTTACGCCATGCAGGTCTTTCAGTTGAGAGACGCCCCCCTTATCTCTCACGCCATCTTTTACAATATGGACTTGGAGTTCCACCCTGGCCCCATCATGGATATCGGTGGCCCCGTTCATGCCAACGGTAATATCTGGGTAGCCGCTAAAAATAAGCTTCGTTTTCACGGCATCGTCACTTCAGCTCAGAATCTCCGTGTCGGCATGATGCGTAAGCAATACCAGGACGACTGGAGTGGCTTTTCTGGTGAGAGCGACCAAAGCGGTCAGAAAGTCGAATTTCAAGACCTCGGAGGTAACTGGAAGAATCTTTATCGTGGTACAGGCCCCATCAACAAGGGCTCCAGTTATTATCAAAGCACGACTGCTGATTCCATCTTCTCTGGCGACAAAAAGTGGGGCAATTGGAAGGCATTCACAGACAACTATCTCGGTGGTGCCATCATGACTTCTGCCCATGGCGTCCCCAACCTCAATCCCGTTGGTTACGATAAATATGTACCGGACGAGGGAACAGGCCAAAAACTCGAAAACCACGCCTACGCTCTTATTGAACCCAACCTCAAATTCACCGACCCCAAGTATAAAGGCCACGGGGAAGAAGAGAAGTTTGCCCGTAAGGCTGGGCTGATTGCCAAAGTTTACCGCTCCACCGATGGCACGAACACCGCTACAGGTCAAAAACTACCCGCTAATGCCGTTCGTCTTCGCAGCCGCCCGGACCGTGACGACGGTTGGTCCTCTGCCACCGCTAATTACCTCAATAGTGTTACTGCCGCCAACCCCACCACCTTTAATACCGATTTCTACGTCGCTTTCTATTCTCTCAAACGTTCCGACCCTGCCGAGCCAAACAGTGACATAGTCGTTAACGAAAAAATTGTTACCGAGACCGATCCCGTTTCTGGCGAATCTATCCAAGTCCGCTACACCGAAGCCATAGAGGAACCCATCTACATGGCCCCTGGTTTCGATGCTGCAGGAAACGCTCCTGGCTTACCAGGGCTTGGTCTCCTTGCTTCCGATGCGCAAAAAAAGCGCAAACTCTTCGACGACATTTTTGCTGCTCATCCCTTCAAAGAATCTAGCGGCAATATCACCAGCGGTATGCAAGACCAGAAAGTAAAATCGCACGGTTCAACCGCTGATTCTAAAATGAACATTGTCGAAATCAATACCGCAGCACTCGCCAACGCGATAGAAATCTACAACACCGACTTCTTCCAAAATTACGAGGCCGACAAAAAGTATAACGGCGCCGTCTATGTCGAGCTGGAGAGAAACCCCAATTATACCGCGCGCGCCGACAATCTTGCACCCGCCGTAAAAAACATCGGTGTTATGCTTACTGAAGGTGGCGGCTCCAATCAACTCCTAGGCCGCGTTCCAGATCCATCATTCAACAAAAATAAAGTCAATCGCGACGAAGGCTTTACCCTTGTTACCAACGCTCCCCTTTACGTAAGAGGTCACTTTAATGCCGATGGCAACCTCAATACTCCCAGTACTACTGACTTTAACAATTCTGACGATCCAGCCAAGCCAAGGCCCCCTGTTGCTCTCGCAGCAGATGCCATCACCATTCTATCCGATAATTGGAAAATGGCTGATTCTAAAAATCAAAGACCTGCCGCCGTCCACACCGAGTTTGCCGCTGCAATCATATCGGGCCTTTCTCCCACCAACAAGGGCGGTGCCAACGTTTCTTCGGGTGGCAGCCATAATTTCCCACGATTCCTTGAAAACTGGGACGGTGACACGTTTCGCTACCGTGGCTCTTTGATCGCTCTCTACGAGAGTGAAGTACAAGCGGAGCCATGGAGCACAGGTTATTATAATCCCCCAAAGCGCGAATGGGGTTACTACACACCTTTCGCTGAAGGCAATTTTCCTCCCATCATGCCCAATGTTCGCGACTACAAGAAGCTCGATTTCCGCTTCCTGACCAAGTCTCAGTATGAGCAGAAGCTAGCGGCCCTTCCTTGGAACTCTAGCTCTCAAAGCCAAGCTTCCACCTATTAATTGGCTCCTGGCATGAAAAAATGGCTTTCCTCACTAGCGTGGGCTCTCGTGCTTGTCTCCTTTACTAACGTCCTCTTTGGAATGACACGTGAAGAGTATGAGCGTCAACTCCTTGAATTCCAAAAGCAGCGTCACGAAGCGTTTCTCGTCCGCCAGGCCGAAGAAAAGCGTCTCGAAGAAGAGCGTCTGGAGCGCGAACGCAAAGAGCAAGAGCAACTAGAAGCTCAGCTCAAAGAGGCCATTGCCCAAGCCTCCAAGCACAACAAGCCTCTTCCTCCGGCGGCTAAAGTTGTTGAGAAGGAAATCAAGCGCGGCGACGCCAAGCTCAAACTCAATGTCCGCCCCCTGATCCCGCCAAGCCGCCCCCAAGTACCCCTCAAATTCTCCATCAATATGGTCGAGTTTGATGGATACGACATACCCCAAGCCAGTGTCGCTGGCCCCTTTATCAATTGGCAGAATCAACCCTCTCCTGTCATCGCAGTCGCTCTGGACAAGGGGAAAGCCGCGCTTGCCTTTCAGCTACCACTTCGCGCGGACGTCCGCCTAGAGCTCTTTACCTATGGCAAATTCGAGCTCTTCCCCAATCTTTCCCCCGAAAATATTCTCGGCTATATTGAGGGGCTCAAATACTCCCACAAGGGCGCTCTCGTTGTCTTAAACGAGAATACCGCCACTGAGCTTACCGACGTCACCTTCCTTGATAAGCCCAGCGCAAAAGTGGAGTACCAGCTCAAGCTACCTGAAGATCGCACGCTTCGTCTCGTGGATTATTTCTTCATTTACGGAGAACAATTGATACTCGTTCGTTTCTCCGCACCCCAAGAGCTCTACGATGCCAACGTCACCGACTTCATTCGCTACATGGAGTCCTTCACCGAAGCTTCGCGCTAGTAATCAGCTTTTTCGCACATCGGCTCCACCGGCTCTGGCAGTCTCAATTGCCCCATACCAAAATGGTGCCTCACGCTCGCAAGCGTATCCACGCTGCTGTAGTGCCCGTTCTGCTTGATTAGCGGACAAAATACGTGCGGCGGCTGCTTCAAGCGCTCCGCAGCAATAGCCTTCTTTTCCGCTATCTCAGGAGCTCTGCTTGGCTGCTCTGTAGTTTTTTCTGCCGCTGCTGGTTGGGGCTTGGCTTCTATTGTGGCCACAGGCACTGGTGCATCTATTGCTGGGGCAGGCGTTACGGCAACCTCCTTCTTCGTTTCCTCTGCTTTGTGTTCGCTTGGGGATTCCTTAGCGTTCATCACGGGCTGCACAGCTGGCGCTGCAGGTTCTTTTGTCACATCTATGGCTACCTGTGCAGGCTTGGAATCGTTAGTCGGAGCTGTGCTGGTTACCGCTTCACTTGTGTTGTCAGCTGCCTTTGCCTCTGCTTCTTTTGTGGCAGGCTGTGGTTTCACCACACCATCACTAAATACGGGTATCTCCTGTATGGGCGTTATGGGCGGCAGCGTTATTTCATGCCCCGCGTGGTGCTCCGTCCTTGTCATCGGTGGCGGTGTGGCATCCAGCGGTACAGGCACGCCGCGCGGCGGTTTGGTAGCCGCTACAGGTGCCACGCGGAAGCTATCACCCAAATTGTCAGCCAGCCATTTTGCAGGGGTGCTCTCCACTTTTTCTGTGAGCAGGTCCATCAATCGTGTTGCATTCTTAAATGCCCTGGCCCGCGAAGACTGGTCAAACACCAGCTCCAAGAGCGCATTTGCCAGCGCCTGCGGTGTGGCATCATCTTGCAGGTATTCCTTATAGGCCTCGCTGTCATTTAGCAAAATATTGGCTATTCCCAAATGCTTCAGCTTTACGACCCTCCTTCCTATCTCAAACGTCAGCGGGTGGGTGCGGTAGGCAATGGCTCCGGGTATGCCTGCCAACGCGCATGCCAGCGACATCGTTCCGGAGCTCGTCAGTACTGCTTTTGCGGGTGTGCACTCCTCTATCTTCTGGAGTCGCAGGCGCACCTTTGCCTCGGGTATCTCTTCTAGCACCCGCTCAAGCACTCCTTTTATCTTTTCCGATGGGTAAAGCACGATAGCCTCATCCTTCGGTAGCTGAGGCGCTGCCAGAGCCCACGCTCGTGCCATTGCGGGAAATATCTTTGAGACGGGCTGCGTCCTGCTTCCTGGCAACAATAGTATGGCCCCCTTCTTGTCATACCGCACGGGCATCACATAGTCCTCATCCATAAACGGATGCCCCACAAACCTCACAGGCAGTTGCGTGTCTCGGTAGCAATCCACCTCAAACGGGAATATCACCGCTAGCCCGTCCAGCAAATCCGCCATCTTAAAGCGCCGCTTCGCTTTCCATGCCCATATCTGCGGGCTTATGTAGTAGAGCAGGGTCACATCGCCGCCGTTCTGTTTGGCAATCCGTTGGTTGTAAAGCTGCTCCGCTATCCTCAAGTTAAACCCAGGATAATCCACAAAACAAACCACCCGTGGCCTATAGAGCGTGATCCACGCTATCGTCCGCCGCATCAGATTCCTGAAAAAGAAAAAATTCTTCAGCACTTCCACAAGGCCTACCACAGAGTGGTCCACCATATTGTAAATCAGTTGCGCCCCCGCGGCCTCTACCTTCGGCCCCCCAAATGCGCACACCTTCGCCCAAGACTGCGTGGCTAGCAGCTCCTTCACCATTTTGGCCGCGTGCTCATCTCCCGAATGCTCTCCTGCTATTATGAGCACGTCGGGCCTCCCGTTTGCGGGTTTTGGCAACTGTGTGATAGGGTCCATCTAGGTTGTTTGTGTTTGTTTCCACCCCTCCAGAATTTGCTCTGTCACTCGTATGGCAAGCGTTAGTGCCTCTTTGCCCAGAGCGGCATTCACCTTGGGGTCATTCCTATGCCGTACGCAATCCACAAAGTGTGCCAGTTCCACCTTCAGCGGTTCCTCCTTCTCCAGCGGTATGTCCTCGCGCACCAGCTTTCCGTCCTCTCGCTTCACCAGGTGCCCTGTCTGGTTCATAAAATCAAATGACAAATACGCGCTTGGCTGAAATACCCGTATCTCCCTTAGTTTTTTTTCGCTCACTCTGCTTGTGTTGATATTCGCCACGCACCCGTTCGCAAACGTGATTCGCGTGTTCGCTATATCTTCGCTTCGAGATAATACCGATACCCCCACGCTCTCCATTCGCTCCACCTTGCTATTCACCAGCTGCAAAATGATCCCTATATCGTGTATCATCAAATCAAGTACTACGCCCACCTCTGTTCCTCTTGGGTTAAAGGGTGCCAGTCTGTCTGCCGTGATAAAGCGTGGATTCGTCACCGCTCTTTCCAGAAAGCCCATTACAGGATTAAAGTGCTCAATATGCCCCACCTGCACCACTGCGTTGCGCTCTTTTGCGGCAGCCAGAATTTGCTCTGCTTCACTTAAAGATGTGCAGAGCGGCTTCTCGATTAGCAAGTGGCAGCCTTCCGCCAGTAGCTCCAGCGCCACTGCGCAGTGCAAATTGGTTGGCGTCACCACGCTCACGGCATCACACACTGCACCCAGTTCTTTAATGCTCCCGAACACCCTCCCGCCGAACTTCTCCGTAACTTCCGCTGCGCGCTCTGCGTTCACGTCATATACCCCCGCAAACTCCACATTGGGCAAGGTGCTGTAGATACGCGCATGATGCTGGCCCAGATAGCCAACTCCCACTACTCCGCAGATAATTTTTTCAGACATGTATTGTTTATTTATTTTGTAAAAGAATCTTAAAGAATTTTTCCCCGATTAAAAGCGCGAAACTTACCTAGGGCCAAAAATCAAATATCCCTCCTTTTATTGCATGGCCCTTTCTTATTAGGTGCCTTGCTTTTCCCTGTCGCCCGCCTTTTTCCTTCCCAGATTGCCTCTTTCTATTCCTGCCTTCAACCTTGAACCGCTCTTCCATAGCCTTCATTCTCCCTTTCAATCAACAGCTAATTCATATTTTTATACGATGTCTGGCGCCTCCACACCTACTTCCAGAAGCGGCCGCTTTGCCGAAGGGCCCTCTGCCCTCATGCTTCGCCTCAGCGAGTCCGTCTCTTTCGATAAACGCCTTGCCCCCTACGACATACAGGGCAGCAAGGCCCACGCTGCCATGCTCGCCCACGTCGGCATCTTTACCCCTGCCGAGCGCGATGCCATCCATTCTGGCCTGGATCAGATTGCCGCAGAGATTGAGGAAGGCTCCTTCCAGTGGAATACGGAGCAGGAGGATGTCCACATGAATATCGAGCATCGGCTCACCCAGCGCGTTCCCGCTGCCGCCAAGCTCCATACCGCGCGCAGCCGTAACGACCAGGTGGCCACCGATATGCGCCTCTTCTTCAAAGATGCCTGCGCCCGCCTCCATGATCGCCTTACAGAGGTTATTGCTTCCCTGCTCGATCTCGCCGAGCGCACCCGCGCCATCTACGTCCCGGGATACACTCACCTCCAGCGCGCCCAGCCCGTTTCCCTCGCCCACCACTTTCTTGCCTATGTGGAGATGTTTGGCCGCGATAGGGATCGCTTTGCTGATATCCTCTTGCGTGCAAACCGCTCTCCCCTCGGCTCGGGCGCTCTCGCTGGCACTACGCTTCCCATCAATCGCGAGTTTGCCGCCCGCGCCATGGGCTTTGTCGATTCCCAAGGCAACCCCCTTGTCACCAGAAACAGCCTCGATGCCGTTGCCGATCGCGACCTCTTTATAGAGTTCGCCAATGCTTGCGCCCTCTGCGGTGTTCACTTCTCCCGCGTCTCCGAAGACCTCATTATCTGGTCCACCGCGGAGTTTGGCTTTGTTGAGCTTCCCGAAGCCTACACCACTGGCTCCAGCCTCATGCCCCAAAAGAAAAACCCAGATGCCTGCGAGCTCCTTCGCGGCAAGGCAGGCAGGCTCTGCGGCCACGTCACTTCCCTTTACACCATGGTAAAAGGCCTCCCTCTTACCTACAATCGCGACCTTCAGGAAGATAAGCCTCCCGTCTTTGATGCCTTGGATCAAACAGACCTCTGCCTCCAGGTCATGCGCGAGGTCTTCGCCGGCTTGAAAATCAGGCCCGACCGCTGCGCAGCTGCCGTGGCAGACCCCCTCCTCCTCGCCACAGATGTTGCCGACCTTCTGGTCACCCTCGGCATGCCTTTCCGCCAGGCCCACCACGCTGTCGGCGCTCTCGTAAAACTAGCGGAAGAAAAAAAGACTCCCCTCAACAAGCTCCCTCTGGTTGAGGCCCGTGCCGCTGTCCCCGAATTGCCCGAAGACTGGACTAAAGTTTTCGATCTCCAGACCGCCATGGCCAAGCGTGAGAACACGGGCATGCCAGGCCCCACTGCCGTCGCCTCAGAAATTGCCCGCTGGCGCGCGCTTCTCTAGGATTCTTCTCTTTTGGCTTGTCCCTTCCATTCGGTTTCTGACAACTGTTTGCGGTGCACAGCAACCCCAAAGACTCGCTAAAGAGACCCGAATGGGTTCCCGATGGCGCTACAGATGGCTTCACGACTTCGGTGATGCCAGGCATTCGTGAGGTTGCCAGTATGGCCTCTGGCCGCCATACTGTCTCTGTGAAGCGTCGCGTGCTTACTCCTGCCGATTACATAGAGGGCGTCCTTCGTGGGGACCGCACCCTCTTGGCCCGCGCCATCACTCTGGTGGAGAGCAACAACGAGGCCCACTCCGCCATGGCTGCGGAAATCATTCATGCCCTACAGCCCCGCGCAGGCGGTTCGCTCCGCGTAGGCATCACTGGCGTCCCTGGCGCAGGCAAAAGCACCTTCATCGAAGCAATGGGCACATGGCTCTGCCATCAAGGGAAAAAAGTAGCCGTCTTGGCTGTAGACCCCAGCAGCTCACGCAGTGGCGGCAGTATCCTTGGGGATAAGACCCGCATGGAGCGCCTCTCTCGCGAGCCCAATGCCTTTATCCGTCCTTCGCCCAGTAGTGGTGCGCTCGGTGGCGTAGCTCGCAAGAGCCGTGAAACCCTCCTCCTCTGCGAGGCCGCAGGCTTCGATGTCGCTCTGGTGGAGACCGTCGGTGTCGGCCAAAGTGAAGTCACTGTCCGCTCCATGGTGGACTTCTTCCTCTTAGTTGCTCTGGCGGGAGCTGGGGATGAGCTTCAGGGTTTCAAGAAGGGCGTAGTCGAGCTGGCCGATGCCATCCTGGTCAATAAGGCAGATGGGGAAAATCTCCCCCGCGCCCTCTCTGCCCGAGCCGAATACGAGCGCGTCCTACACTACCTCAAGCCAGCCACCGAGGGCTGGGCCACACCCGCTCTTGCCTGCTCCGCCCTCACTGGTGAAGGCATCCCACAAGTCTGGGCCACGGTAGAGCGCTTTGCCCAATCGCAAAAAGATAACGGTCAATTTGAAAAGAGGCGTCGCTCCCAAAACGTGGAGTGGATGCGCGCCCTGGTGGAAGAAGAGCTCCGCCGCCGTTTCTTAAAGGATGCCCGCATGGCCGCCCTCTTGCCCTCTCTGGAATCAGATGTGGCTACTGGCGCCATTCCCGCTACCGAGGCCGTGGCCAGGCTCTTTGATTCAGACCAGTCCTAGAGCTTTACGTCAATCTTGGCGAGAGCCTCACTCAGCTTAGGATCGCTTGGATGCCCATTATAAAGAATGGTGCCATCTGGCTGCACGAGGATCATCCTTGGTATGGAGTCAATCATCAGCGCCTTAGAGAATGGCTCTGCTGCAGGCTCCACGAGCCACGTTAGCTTAATGTCACGCTCCACGCGAAACTTTTCCGCCTTCTCGGGATCGGCTTCCGTATTGATCCCTGCCACCAAGATGCCCTGTGGCTCCAGCGTTTCTGCTTTGGCAACCAGCTCTGGCATCAGGCGCACGCATGGCCCGCACCAGGTTGCCCAGAAATCGAGCAGCACGGCCTTCTTCCCGTCCGCCAGTTTGGAAAGAGAGGTTTTTTCTCCCTTGGATGTCAGTAGCTCTGTGTCCATGGGCAGCTTGACTGCTTTCATGGCTTCAGCTTGGCGAAAGTCACCCACCCAGCGGGCCAGAATTGTGCCCAGCTTCGGGTCGAGCCAAAATGCCTCCTTCACATGTTTCTCAAAATTGGCCGCATCGCCCACTTCAAAAGCGATTTGGGCACGCATTGTCTCGATCAGGGATTGCAGCCCATTCTTGTCCTGAAAGAGCTCACTCTTCGAGTAATCCCACTCCGCAGCGGCTTTCTCTATGGCAGGCAGCGCCTCAGCATAGATGCGAAAGTCGCCCGTGCGAAACGGATACACCATCTGTGCCTCCATGATCACCTGTGCAGGCGTGCCATCTGCCGCAGCTGTTTCCAGCAGCTTCTTAAATTCTGGCAACGTAGCCTCCTCTGCGGCATCCATTATCTGGCGCAGCGAAAGAGCTTCTGCGGTGGCTGTAAACGGCAGGGCAGCAAGGGCTGCCGCTGCGAGGAGGGTGCGGATGGCTTTTTTCATTGTCTTAACTATAGTCCCACATTCTGCAGAAATGTGCCCGATGGCAAGGCTAGGAAAGTTGCATGGCCTGGTCTTTGATCAGATTTCCCATTTCTTTCCCTTTCACATAATCCTCCCACTTGCGCCCCAATCGCTCCTTCGGCTCGCCTCGTTTCGCACTTTGCCCTACCTTTTGCCCCATGAACCCTGACCACGATGAGCCTATCTTTGAGCTCCCCATTGATGGCACGCTCGACCTCCACTCCTTCAGGCCGAGTGACTTGGGCGTGCTGATCCCCGAATATATCGACGAGTGCCACCGCCGTGGCATCTACCGCCTCCGCATCGTTCACGGAAAAGGCATAGGCACCCTCCGCCAAACCACCCACGCCCTTCTCAAACGCCACCCCCTCGTCGCAGACTTCGCCCTCGCAGACGCCTCAGGCGGCGCCTGGGGCGCCACCGTGGTAAGCCTTCGTAGCGTCTGTGAATAGCGCATTCAATC
>CAZHQD010000024.1:12533-16359 GCA_964533835.1 uncultured Puniceicoccaceae bacterium
TTTCTCTCCAGATTCAGCGGCAATCTCATCATTGATGAGGTCCAATACGCTCCCGCCTTGTTCAGGCACATAAAGCGTGTAGTGGATGCGGACCGCTCCGCTAATGGCCGCTTCATTCTCACGGGTTCGCAGCCTTTTCAGTTGATGAAGGGGGTATCGGAATCGCTGGCTGGGCGGGCAGCCGTGCTGCAACTGGATGGACTGAGCTTCCAGGAATTATTGGCCCATACCCCCCGTCTTCCCATAGATGACTTTGTCTGGAAGGGCGGCTTTCCTGAGCTCTACGAGCGTCCTGATATAGAGGTCACAGGATTCTACCGCTCCTATGTGGCGACTTATCTGGAGCGGGATCTAAGGGCGCTGCTCCAAGTGGGAAACCTGCGGGACTTCGAGCGCTTCCTGCGTGCCTGCGCGCTGCGGACGGCCCAATTGGTAAACAGAGCCGAGCTGGCAAGGGATGTGGGCATCAGCCCCACCACTGCGGGCCAGTGGCTTTCTGCCTTGGAGCAATCGGGCATTATCACGCTCCTGGAGCCGTGGTTTTCCAATGCCACCAAGACTCTCGTAAAGACACCCAAGCTCCATTTCAATGACAGTGGCCTCTGCGCCTTTCTGATGGGCATACAGTCTACCCACGACTACTATGTGTCCCCTCTGGCAGGCGCTCTCTGGGAGACCACCGTGTTCACCGAGATTCGGAAGCTCTTAGCCGTCAGCGGCGCATGGCAGCTCGCTTACTGGCGCGACCGCAGCAAGGAGGCCGATTTCCTCTTCCATCGGGCAGGGAAGTTCCTCCTGGCAGATGCCAAGTGGAGCGAAAACCCATTGTCTGGCGGGAAGCTGGCCTCAGTGCAAAAGGAAGTCGAGGGCATGCCAGCTACCGCCGTTATTGCGCGCGTGGCCAATCCCTACCCCTTGCGCGACGGCGCACAGGCCATTCCGCTCTCGGGGTTGGAGGCTTTCTTAAAAGCCTAACGTATCATCCCTGCGGCCAGCGTCTCGTTAGTGAATTCGTCCACTAAGATGATCGAGCCTGTGATGCGGTTGCGGCGGTAGCTGTCGTAGCAGAGAGGGGCAGAGACGCGGAGCTTCACGCGCCCGATGTCGTTCATGCCAAACTCGGCCACTTCCTCGCTCTTATGCAGCGTATTCACGTCCACTTTATAGACGAGCTCCTGCACGATTGCCTTCACGTCCTTTGTGGTATGGCGCAGGAGACAGCGGGCGCGGGATGTTAGCTTCTTTTTGTCGCTAAACCAGCAGAGCATCACGTCAAGGTCCTGGCCTACATGGGGCTGGTTGCCTGGCTTGGCAAGCATATCCCCGCGGGAAATATCTATTTCGTCTTCGAGCGTTATGCTTACGGAGAGCGGATAAAAGGCCTCGCTGTATTCCTGCTCAAATCCGTGGATCGCTTTAACCCGTGTGCTGAAGCCGCTCGGGAGCGCCACCACTTCATCCCCTGGCTTAAAGACACCGCCCGCTACACGGCCCGCGTAGCCACGGAAATCATGCCACTGGTCATTCTGGGGGCGGATCACCCACTGCACGGGGAAGCGCGGATCGATATGATTCGCATCGGGTCCGATATAGACCGTCTCCAAATGGTAAAGCAGCGTAGGCCCTTGATACCACGGCATGTTTGCGGATTTCTCCACCACATTGTCCCCATTGAGCGCGCTGATGGGGATGAAGGTTATTTGCGGGATTTCCAGGCGGGAAGCAAAGTTCTGGAAATCTTCCACGATCTTATTGTAAGTCCCCTCTCCGTATTCCACGAGGTCCATCTTGTTGATGGCCACTACTACATGCTGGATGCGGAGCAAGCTTGCGATAAACGCATGGCGGCATGTCTGCTCAATAACGCCCTTGCGAGCATCCACCAGGATGATCGCCAAATTCGCCGTGGACGCCCCCGTAACCATGTTGCGGGTGTATTGGATATGCCCTGGCGTATCGGCGATAATGAACTTCCTGCGCGGCGTTGCGAAGTAGCGGTAGGCCACATCAATCGTGATGCCCTGCTCGCGCTCGGCACGCAGCCCATCCGTGAGCAGCGCAAGATCCACGTGAGCATCCCCACGCTGTTTGGAGGTCCGCTCGATCGCCTCAAGCTGATCTTCGAAGATCGTCTTCGTATCATACATGAGACGGCCAATCAGCGTAGATTTGCCGTCGTCAACTGAGCCAGCAGTCGTAAAGCGAAGTAAGTCCATAAAGAAAATTGTAAGTCAGTTATTTCACCACAGAGACGGAGAGGAGCACAGAGGATTCATTTAAAAATTAGTTCTCTGTGAATCTCTGCGACTCTGTGGTTGGCAGAGATTTTATGATTTAAAAATAGCCTTGGCGTTTGCGGTCTTCCATCGCCGTGTCGCTGCGGCGGTCGTCCGCGCGGGTGCCACGCTCGGTTTGGCGGGCGGCAGCCACTTCGGCAATCACATCATCGATGTTCGACGCCGTCGAAAGCACGCATCCTGTGCAAGTGGCATCACCCACTGTGCGGAAGCGGATCACCTTGCGCTCTACCTTCTCATTCGGCTGCACCGTCACAAACGGCGTCAGCGCCAGGTAAGTGCCATTGCGCAGAAACACCTCACGCTCATGCGCGTAGTAAATATCGGGGATACGCAGGTTCTCCACCTTTATATACTGCCACACATCCATCTCCGTCCAGTTCGAGAGCGGAAACACGCGGAAGTGCTCGCCAGGGGATTTGCGCCCGTTGAAAAGATTCCACAGCTCGGGCCGCTGATTCTTCGGGTCCCATTGCCCAAACTCATCGCGATGCGAAAACACGCGCTCCTTTGCGCGGGCTTTTTCCTCGTCGCGCCGTGCCCCGCCGATCGCGCAATCATACTGGTGCTCGGCAATTGCGTCCAGCAGCGTAACTGTCTGTAGGGCATTGCGGCTGGCGAATGGCCCCTTCTCCTCCACCACGCGCCCCTTGTCAATCGACTCCTGCACACTGGCCACCACGAGCGTCGCCCCGATATGCTCCACCAGCCAATCGCGGTATTCGATCGCCTCGGGGAAATTATGCCCAGTATCCACATGCATCAGCGGCATCGGCATCCGCGAAGGCCAAAACGCCTTTTGCGCGAGCCGCGCAACCACTATCGAATCCTTCCCTCCCGAAAACAATATCACGGGCTTCTGGAATTGGGCCGCCGCCTCGCGGAGGATGTATATCGCCTCCGCTTCCAGCGTGCGAAGATGGTCTATGGTGTAGCTGTTATGAGACATGCAGTGAGTTGTTTAAGCTAAAGTTGAGTAAGAAAGGCAAGATGGTAAAGAAAGTCAAGAGGGATTTGGAATTTCAGATTTCAGATTTTAGATTTCGGATTGGCTGCATGTCGCCCTTTGGGCTCGGAACGGATTGAAAGACAGGTTCACCACGGAGGCTTGGAGGAGCACAGAGGGGAAGGGAAAGGAAGAAGTAAGAAGTAAAAACAGGTATGCGTTAGTTTATTGTAGATTTTGAGATTTTTTAGTGGTTGGTGGGAAGCGGGTTATGAAATATGCCGTTTGGTGAGTTTTGGATTTTGTTATTGTGCGTCTCGTTTCGTGCATTTTTGGGACTCATTTCGTTACGTTTTGGGTCTCGGTGATGTAAAGGCAGAATGAGGAATGAAGAATGAAGAAATAAAGACAGGTATGCGTTAGTTTATTGCAGAATTTGAGATTTTTTAATGATTGGTTATGAGGGGTTTATGATTTTTGGCGTTTGGGTATGGACGATTTGTGGGTGATTTCACTCTTTTTTCGCTCTTTTTTCGAGGTGTTTTCGCCCTGTTTTCACTCTCTTTTGAGGGCGTTTTGTGGT
>CAZHQD010000024.1:16459-17650 GCA_964533835.1 uncultured Puniceicoccaceae bacterium
GAATGGTGAACGCGGTGGGCGCTGAGTGGGGGGATGGATTCATTAGGCAAAACAAAAAAAGCCGCTCGGAGCGGGTCGGAGCAGGAGGGGTGGGATTGATGATGTATTTACTATATATGGTGTAGAATGGTGAACATTTGTCGAGTATAAAATAGTGATAGAGGGAACAAGAAACGTGAGATGTTTTCTTGTGGTCTTGAGAGGAAATGGCATTAGATTTGGTTCATGCCTCTGTCGTGGACTGATATAAAGAAAAATGCGCTTCAGTTTTCCCTTGATTGGGAAGGGGAATCCAGAGAGACGGCGGAGGCGAAGCCCTTTTGGCAAGCGTTTTTTCTGGTGTTTGGGATAAAGCGGCGGCTGGTGGCCACATTCGAGGAGCCTGTGCGGAAGCGGTCAGGAAGCACGGGATTTATTGATTTGTTTTGGCCTGGGACGCTGATGGTGGAGCATAAGAGCAGGGGGGCCGATTTGGGGAAGGCGGCTTCACAGGCTTTTGAGTATATACAAAATCTGCACAAGATGGGGCGCGGGGATGATATGCCGCGCTATCTAGTGGTATCGGATTTTGAGCGGTTTCGGCTGCATGATTTGGAACACGGCTCGGAGACAGAATTTGTCCTGAAGGACCTCTATAAGAATATCCATCATTTCGCGTTCATAGCGGGCTACGAGCGGCATGAGCATCACGAGGAAGACCCTGCCAATTTTCAAGCGGTGCAACTGATGGCAAATCTGCGAGATCGCTTGGAAGAGGGGGGTTACTCTGGGCACGTTTTGGAGCGATTTTTGGTGCGGATTCTTTTCTGCCTGTTTGCGGATGATACAGGGATTTTTGAGCGGGATAATTTTCGCTATATAATCGAAAACTACACGCGAGAGGATGGAAGCGATACAGGGCTGCACTTGGCGCAAATGTTTGAAGTTTTAAATACGCCAATGGAAAGGCGGTCTATGCTACTGGAGCCAGCACTGGCCGAGCTGCCGTTTGTGAATGGGGGACTTTTTGTGGAGTCGCTAACCTTTGCAAATTTTGACCGCCCGATGCGTGATGCGCTGCTGAAGTGCACGCGCTTTGACTGGTCGAAAATATCGCCTGTTATATTCGGGTCGCTTTTTCAATCAGTTATGGAGCCCCGTGAGCGGCGGCAGATAGGGGCGCACTATACCTCTGAGCGGGATATAATGAAG
>CAZHQD010000024.1:17750-26038 GCA_964533835.1 uncultured Puniceicoccaceae bacterium
GGGCATATAAAAGGATTTGGGCTTCTGGACTTTGTGACTGCTTGGTACATAAAGGCAATGCGCTACATTAGTGGCACAGGAATTCGATGCGCTTTTGTATCTACCAATAGTATTTGCCAAGGAGAACAGGTGGGGGTGCTGTGGCCATATCTTCTAAGGGAGGGGATAAAAATCCACTTCGCGCATCGCACTTTCTCGTGGATGAGTGAGGCAAAAGGAAAGGCGCATGTACATGTAGTGATAATTGGATTTGGGCTGACAGAGGAGCCAAACAAACATGTGTTTACCTACGAGGAAAATGCGGAGAAGCCTATTCGCTTAAATGTTCAGAGAATTAATCCCTACTTGATAGACGGCCCGGAAATAACTGTCAAAAGCAGGGCGAAGCCAATTTGCAATGTGCCAGAAATGGTTTACGGAAACAAACCCACTGACGATGGGAATTTTTTGTTCACAACCGAGGAAAAAAAACAGTTTATTAAGCTAGAACCGAAAGCAGCCCGTTTTTTTAGGCCGTGTCTAGGAAGTGAGGAATACATAAACGGCATCGAGCGTTGGTGCCTGTGGCTAAGAGGCGTTGATCCTCAAGTAATAAAGGAGATACCGCTTGTCATGGAACGCGTAGAAAATGTAAGGGCGTTTAGAGCGGTCAGCAGTAAACAAGCAACCAGGGAATCTGCAAGCAGAGCCCATGAGTTTCAAGAGATACGCCACACCAATAAACCGTATTTATTAGTGCCACGTGTATCATCTGAGAGACGTGATTATATTCCGATAGGATTTATTCATGGAAATACAATCTCGACCGATGCCAATCTTACCATACCGAATGCAACGCTCTACGAATTCGGAATACTGACATCAAAAATGCATATGGTATGGATGCAGCATGTGGCAGGTAGGCTAAAAAGTGATTATCGCTATTCGGCTAAACTGGTGTATAATAATTATCCGTGGCCTGAGGTGACGCTTGAGGAGAAAGAGAAAATTATCGGACTTGCCCAGGCAGTTTTGGACGCACGGGCAGCCTATCCGAAATCATCGCTTGCGGCGCTGTATGATTCTTTAGTTACGCCGACAATCTTGTTAAAGGCGCATCAGGCACTTAACAGGGCAGTGGATCGACTTTACCGAAAGAAAGGATTTGCGAGCGACACGGAGCGGTTTGCCCATCTGATTGAGCGTTACCAGCTTCTGGCGGAGGGGCCGATAGGGATTGAGAAGGGGAAGCGGAGGAGAGGCAAAAACAAGTAACGAATCACTGTTAGTAATTAAGAATTGGTGGGCAGATTTGGGGCTGGAAAATAATTTATAATTTTGCATTTATAATTTCATTTCTGCTTCTTCCTTTACCTGCTTGTCTTTCTTTAGTCGTCGGGCATCTTGTCTGGTATGTTCAAATTCATCGGACAAGTGCTAAAGAAGGCTCTGATAATGCTGCTGGCATACGCGGTGTTCACCTTCGTGTTGCTGGTGTTGTTTTTCGCTATCCTTGCGGCGATAGATCAGGGGCCCGTGGTAACGATAGAGGAGGGCTCGGCGCTGGTGGTCGATCTCTCGCTTAATTTGGTGGACACGCCGCCCGATGCGGACCCGTCTGCCGTGTTGCGCGCGGCATTGGGGGGCGACGATAGCGATGCGCTTTCGCTGCGCGATTGGGTGACCGCATTGCACGCGGCCAAGGACGATCCGCGCATAGGCTCGATATTGATTACGGGAAGCTTTCAGCCCCGCGGTTGGGGCACCAGCTTTGCCTCGCTGCGTGAAGCGAGGGCCGCTCTGGAAGCCTTTAAGTCCTCCGGGAAGCCCATCATTGCCTATCTCGACAACCCGACGCTGCGCGACCTGTATGTGGCCTCCGTGGCCGATGAGATGGTCTTCCACCCGTTCACATCGGTGATGATTGCGGGTCTGAGCAGCGAGTCTTTCTACCTCGCGAATGCGTTTGAGAAATACGGCATCGGCGTCCAGATGATTGTATGCGGTGACTATAAGAGCGCAGGCGAAATGTTTTCCCGCTCGGATATGAGCGAGTTTGAGCGCGAGGCCCGCACCGCCCTGATCAACGGAATATGGGAAGAGCTTGTGACCAAGCTCGCGCAAGAATCGGGGATGGAGCCCGCTGCCCTGGCCGAACTGGCCACTTCCGCGCCTATCTTGCAGGCCACTAAGGCCGTGGAGCTGGGCATTGCCGATGGCACCGCCTACTTCGACGAGATTATCCTCAAAATGGAGGAGATCGCGGGGAAGGATGTGGACATCAAATCCTTCAAGCAGGTGGACCTATTTACCTTTGCCAATCAGGTGGACGTGGAGCAAACCACCCTAAGCCCTAGCAGCTCTGCGGACCCAAAGGAGATCGCCATCGTCTATGCCGAGGGCGAAATCGTGGACGGGGAGGGGGAGTTTGGCGTGATTGGCGGGGATAAGCTGAGCCGCACCCTGCGCCTGCTCCGCAAAGACGAGAATGTGGCCGCGGTAGTCGTCCGCGTGAATAGCCCTGGAGGGAGCGCGTTTGCCTCCGAGGTGATCCTCCGCGAAGTGCGGCTGCTGAGCGAGGCAAAGCCCGTAGTGGTCTCGATGGGTGGCATGGCAGCCAGCGGCGGCTACTGGATTTCGCTTGGGGCAGACCGCATCTTTGCCGAGCCCACCACCATCACGGGCTCTATCGGTGTCGTAGGTCTGGTGGCACACATAGACGAGTTTGCCGCCGATTGGGGAGTGACTTTTGACGGTGTGAAGACGGGCCCCTACGCAGATCTCTTCACCGTTACGCGCCCACGCTCTGCGGGAGAGATGGCTATGCTCCAGGCCGAGGCCGATACGATCTATGATGAGTTTCTGGCCAGGGTGTCCGCCGAGCGCGGTCTCCCGCTCGAAGCGGCGGAATCGCTTGCG
This sequence comes from uncultured Puniceicoccaceae bacterium, assembly GCA_964533835.1. Taxonomy (GTDB): domain Bacteria; phylum Verrucomicrobiota; class Verrucomicrobiia; order Opitutales; family Oceanipulchritudinaceae; genus CAZHQD01. The sequence goes on from CAZHQD010000024.1 coordinate 20,649, forward strand.
GGAGGGCGCGTGTGGATAGGAAGCGCCGCGCAGAGTTTGGGTCTTGTTGACCAACTGGGCGGCCTGCAAGACGCGCTGGACTACGCGATAAGCGTCTCCGCGCTCGCCGAAGGAACTTACACCGTGATTGAGTATCCAAGAAAGAAAAGCCTGACCGAGGCGTTTACCGAGGCACTCAGTGGCGGGGGCTTGGGAGCCGTATGGAAGGGCACCCGCTCCCGTGGGCCGCTGGACACCGCGATAGACCACGCGAATACCACCCTGCGCCAGCTCAACGCACTCAACGACCCGCGCCACCTCTACCTGCGCGCGCCCTTCGACCTTCGCCTGCCCTAGGCGACCAATCGCAAACCCCTTTACACAATGAAAAACACTGAAGTCACCCTCGTATCCGATGCCACCGCCACGCTCATCCCCGATGGGCTGGAAACTACTTTGCCCAAGGGCACTGCCGCCTTCATCACGCAGGCTCTCGGCGGCACTGTGACGCTCCGCACGGATCGTGGCCTCTACCGCTTGACGGGCTCCCAGATTGATGCGCTCGGCGCAGAGCTGGCGGCCAAACTCAAACCCACTGCGCCCGCCAAGCCCACTGGCGAAGGGGCATTCAGCGAAGCCGCCGTGTGGGACGCACTGAGGGAATGCTTCGACCCCGAGATCCCCGTCAACATCGTGGATCTTGGCCTCATTTACGATCTACGCATTGAGGCGGCAGAGAACGGGAAGCAAGCCGTGCACGTCAAAATGACCTTAACTGCCCAGGGGTGCGGGATGGGCCCCGCGATAGCTGCCGATGCGCGCGCGAAAATCGAGGCGCTGCCCACCGTGCAGAGCGCCGATGTGCAGATCGTTTGGGATCCCGTGTGGAACCCATCGATGATCTCCCCTGATGGCCGCAAAGCGCTTGGGCTGGAGTAGGAGAAGGAGGGGAAGGGAAGAGGTTAAAAGTTAAAGGTTCAAGGTTAGTAGGTGGGAGGGTGCAGGGTGGACTGGAAGGTTTTGTTGGTTAGGGGAAGATTTTTTTGCAACTGAGGCGACAAATGGCGCTTTATAGGTATTACTAAGTCTTATGGAAAAAGCGAACTCTACGGCCAAGAGCAGCGATGAACAGAAAAGCGATGCGCAAGCCGCATCCGTGCAAAAAAAGAGCAAGGCGCTGGTAGCCGTGTGCTGTGTGGCGGGGATAGGGTTGGCAGCATACTTGATTATGGGCGATCCGCCAGAGCCCGAGAAGGTGGAGCGGCCAGCAGTCGCTGCGCCCGTGATGGTGCATAGCGTGGCGCTGGAATTGGTGCAGGAGAGCGTGGATGCGCTTGGGACAGTGCTGGCCAATGAGTCCGTCACGCTGACATCGAAAGTGAACGAGCGGATAGAGCGCATACGATTTGAGGAAGGGCAGCGAGTAAAGGCCGGTGATTTGTTGATAGCGCTGAATGATCGCGAGATAGTGGCGCAACTGGAGGAGGCAGAGGCCGAGCTCGTGGAGGCCACACGCCAACTGGAGCGCGCACGGAGCCTGATAGACTCAGGGGCGATCACGGAATCGGATATAGATGAGCGGACGGCGCGCTTCAATGCGGCCAAGGCCCGCGTGGCGCTCTTTGAGGCACGGGTGCGCGACCATTACATAAAAGCGCCGTTTGACGGTGTGGTGGGCCTTCGCTATGTGAGCCCTGGCGAAATGGTGAGCAATAATGCGCCGCTAGTGACCCTGACGGATAGCGATGTGGTAAAGGTGGACTTCACTTTGCCTGAGCGATTTGCGGGAAAAATCCAGCCAGGAATGACCATCGAAGGAGTGTCCGCCGCATGGGAGGGCCAGCCCTTTAAGGGAAGCGTATCGGGGATCGATACGGTAGTGGACCCAATCACGCGCGCTGTAAAAGTGAGGGCGCTGATTCCCAACAGGGAGGGAAAGCTGAAACCCGGGATGCTGCTGAAGCTAAACCTGGTGATGGATGAATCCAGCGTGGTAACTATCCCAGAGTCTGCCCTTGCGCCAATCGGGGAGCGGCAATATGTGCTGCGTGTAAATGCGGAGGGGGTTGCCGAGCGGGTGGAGGTGCAGCTTGGCAGGCGGTATCCCGGCAAGGTGGAGATAAGGGCAGGCCTGAAAGCAGGGGATACCATCGTGACGCATGGCTACCGAGCACAGAGCGGGCAGAAGATAAGGGTGCTGCAAGCGAACGAGGTGTTTACCAACACCAAAGAAGCGACGGCAAAGCAGCAGAGCTAAGACGGGCAATCCAAGAGAATAATCAAAGGAATACGCCATGCATCTCTCTGAATTTTGCGTAAAGCGGCCCGTATTCGCGGCTGTTATCAATTTGATAATTGTGGTGCTCGGCATCATTGCGTGGCAGCGGCTGCCAGTGCGGGAATTCCCCAATATCAACCCGCCGATAGTGTCTGTGGAGACGAATTACCGAGGGGCTTCGGCATCGGTGGTGGACTCGAAGATAACCCAGCAGATTGAAGACCGCATAAGCGGAATAGAGGGAGTGAGGTCGATAACATCTTCAAGCGTGGATGGGCGATCGAGTATCTCGATAGAGTTTATGCTGAATCGGGATATTGACGCGGCGGCAAACGATGTCAGGGAGCGGATAAGCCGCGTGGTGGAAGATTTGCCAGTGGAGGCAGATCCACCTGAAATATACAAAGTGGACTCTGGCAGCGATGTGATCATGTGGCAAAATCTTGGGAGCGACACGCTGAGCGGACTAGAGCTTACGGATTACGCAAACCGCTTTCTAGTGGACAGGCTGAGCACGGTGCCCGGGGTGGCGCGAGTGCGTGTCGGCGGAGCGCGTGATTACTCCATGCGGGTGTGGCTTAACCGTGAGGCAATGGCGGCGCGCGCCATTACCACAACCGATATAGAAGATGCTCTTCGGCAGGAAAATGTGGAGCTGCCAGCAGGGCGCGTGGACTCGCAAGATCGCTCCTTCACGGTGAGAACAGAACGGCTCTACCAAACGGCAGATGATTTTAAGAAATTGGTGGTGGGCAAGGGAACTGACGGGCACCTAATACGCCTTGGCGAAGTGGCCAATGTGGTGATTGGCGCGGTAGAATACCGACAAGAATTGCGAGGCAACGCGCAAGACATGGTAGGACTGGGAATCGAGGCCCAGTCCACAGCAAATAATCTGGAAGTAGCCAAAGGCGTGAAAGCAGAGATTGCGCGGCTGGCGCCAACGCTGCCGCCAGGGACACAGTTTTACGATAGCTACGACACGACCGTCTTTATCGAGAAATCTTTAGATGGCGTATTTCGGTCGCTGATTGAGGCACTAGTGCTAGTGGTGGCGGTGATCTTTTTCTTCCTGGGCAATTTTCGAGCCGTGATGGTGCCCGCCATAGCAGTGCCCATATCGTTGATAGGTTCACTGGCGTTCCTCTATTTTATGGGGTTCTCGATCAATCTGCTAACGCTGCTGGCCATGCTGCTGGCTATCGGCCTTGTGGTGGATGATGCGATTGTGGTGCTGGAGAATGTGTATCGGCGCATCCATCTTGGGGAGTCCTCCGCCCTGGCGGCGGTGAGAGGGACGAAGCAGGTATCTTTTGCGGTTATCGCGACTACGCTGGTGCTGATAGCGGTGTTTGTGCCGATAGGGTTCCTATCGGGAAATACAGGACGGCTATTCTCGGAGTTTGCATTTGCGATTGCGGCGAGTGTGGCCATCTCAAGCATAGTGGCGCTTACGCTCTCTCCCGTGATGTGCAGCTACTTCCTCTCAAGCAATCAAGCAGAGAGCTGGCTGGGCAAGACGGTGGACCGCACATTGAACAAAGTGGCGCTAACTTACCGCAAAAGCCTGGCTTTTGCCCTGAATAACGGTGGTATAGTAGCTACAGTAATTTTAGTGTCTATCGGGGTATCGGTATTTTTCTACAAGAGGCTTCCTCAGGAATTTACGCCGAGGGAAGACCGCGGAGCATTTTTTGTAGTGATGACAGCGCCTGAGGGCAGCAGCTACGAATATTCTCAACGCTACATGCGCGAGATAGAGGGTGAACTGATGCCTCTGGTAGATAAAGGCGAAGCGACACGCATACTCATCCGCACACCAGGAACGTTTGGGAATCCCGATTCCTTCAACTCGGGGCGCGCGGTCGTAGTGCTGAGTGACTGGGATGAACGTGAGCGCAAAGATACACAGATCATGGCAGAGGTGCGGGGAAAGCTGGACCGCCTGGCAGGGGTGCGGGCTTTTCCCGTGGCTAGAACCGCGCTGAGCAATTCCGCAGGAGACCCCGTGCAGTTTGTGATTGGCGGGAGCACCTACGAGGAGTTGCGCGAATGGCGCGACATAATCCTGGAGGCAGCTCGGGAGAACCCCTTTTTGCTGAATGTGGACAGCGACTTTAAGGAGACAAAGCCCCAACTGAAAGTGGCCATAGATTCCGCTCGAGCAGCTGACCTGGGAGTGCCCGTAAGCGAAATAGGGCGCACACTGGAAACATTTTTTGGATCGAGGCGCGTGACTACCTTTTTGGACAGAGGGGAAGAATACGACGTGATCCTACAAGGCGCCGACAGCGATAGGCAGAGCTTCAGGGATCTGGAAAATATTTATGTGCGCTCCGCAAACACAGGGCAGCTCATACCACTGAGCAATCTAGTTGAGCTGACAGAAACGGCTGATGCACCAAGCCTGAACCGCTTTAACCGATTGAGGGCGGTGACCATCACTGCGAGCCTGGCAGAAGGCTATTCGCTTGGCGAAGCGCTGACCTACATGGAGACGGCAGTACGCGAGCGGTTGCCCACGGAGGCGCAGATTGACTACAAAGGGGAATCCCGCGAATTCAAGGACTCACAAGGAGCCATTTATTTTGTGCTAGCGCTGGCGCTTACAGTGGTATTTCTCGTGCTGGCGGCGCAGTTTGAGAGCTTCCTGCATCCAATTACGGTAATGGTAACTGTGCCGTTGGCGGCAGCAGGCGCGTTTGCAGGGCTTTATTTTACAGGAAACTCTCTGAATATCTTTAGCCAGATTGGCATCGTGATGCTGATAGGCTTGGCGGCCAAGAATGGTATCTTGATTGTGGAGTTTGCCAACCAGCTACGCGATCAGGGACGGGAGCTGAGAGAGGCCATACTGACGGCTTCTCAACTGCGGCTAAGACCGATATTAATGACAGCAATATCTACGGTGCTGGGAGCAATACCACTCGTAATGGCTACAGGGGCCGGCGCGGAAAACCGGATCGCCATCGGGGTGGTAGTGGTGTGCGGTGTATCTGGGGCTACATTCCTTACGCTCTACTGCATACCCTTTGTGTATGAAAAGATAGGGCAATTTACGGGAAGCCCAGGAGTACGCGCCGCAAAGATAGACGCGGAAGCTCGGGAAATGGTATTCAAAGAGTAAGGGAAG
>CAZHQD010000025.1:0-25865 GCA_964533835.1 uncultured Puniceicoccaceae bacterium
AGTTAAAATTGTAACCAAAATTTTACTTGCCTTATACCTCTCAAATTAAGATAAAAGAACAGTTAGATTGACTCCACGCGCAGTTTACTGCCAAACAAAATACTCCCAATGAAAACTAGAGCTCTCCTCTTGGCAGCGGTTGCTGCCTTCTCGTGCATACCCTCCTACGCTGCCGTTATCGGAGACAGCGATTGGAATGTGTCATTCTCCATGGGTCGTTTCGGCCCTAATCGTCCAGGCGATACAGCTTACAACAACTGGACACCTATCTCAAACGACGGCGGCAGCATGATCTTTAATGGTGGTGCCATAGGTAGCACCTCAGTAGCCAACCAAAACTGGGACGGCGGCTCCGGAACTTCAATTCGCACTTTCAAAAAAGATAATCCATTTGGCCCCAATCCAAATGCAGGCTGGACGATTGAAGAACAGTTAAGCTCTGCTGAACAGGGGGCACTGGGACCAATGACCAACTTTGACTTCACAGGACAAGCCACGGTCTCCATCCACTACAAAATTGCTACAGGTACAGCTATTGATCCTCGCGACGGCACAACAATTTTGAATTTGGGCGCGCCAAGTAGCATTAAGTTTGCACTTAGAGCATTTGATTCAGACGGTAGTGGAGTAGAAGGAAGTCCTAATCAAAATCCAGGAAATAGAGATCTTACCGTACCGTTTACTCAGACTGGCTTGGTTGCTGACGGCAATTGGCACCAAACTACGTTCACCATCCAAGTCAAAACGCCTGCCGAGCGCACTGCCCTTGATGGTAATAACAACAACAATTTCAACCAAGCAACGCTTTACATGCTAGAGTGGGTAGGCGATGCACTCACACCTATGGATATGTATTTCGACAATGTGCAAGTGAGCCTAGTGCCAGAACCTTCTACCTACGCAGCTTTGGCTGGGCTGGGCTTGATTGTATTTGTTTATTTCCGTCGCCGCAAATAATCTCCATTTCACACTACCTACTATGAAACAACTACCAAAGTTCTCCACGCTCTTCGCGATTGGGTTGCTAGCCTCTTGCTGCACCGCAAACGCCGTTTTGATTGCCAATTTTGACGGGATCAATCCGTTCAGCGCTGCAGGGGGCGTCACTGCAACAGTAACAAACGTTGACGGAGACCCAGACAACGAGTATAGGGTTACAGCGGCAAGTGGTTTTACAACAGCTTTCTCTACATTTATTCCTCGTTCAGGAAGTCTTTTTGACGCCTTCAGGAACAACGATTTACTAGAGTTCAAATACCAATCGCTTGACGCCGACAATGCAGGGACGTTCATAAATATTCAGTTTGTCATTCAGACGGATGCTTGGTCTGCCGTCGGAGTAGTAGGAAATGACTTCAATGTCCTTGACGGAATTGCCCAGTTCGTTGCTCCAAATTCTAATGTGGCGGAGACTCAGTACTCCAAAAACATTAAGAACATTGGCGCTGACCCGGTAAACGCTGTCTTGGATGCATATGCTGGCGGTGCAGGATCCTTTATGAACTTCTGGGTAATCCAGCAGTCAGATGCAGCCTCCACTATCAGCTACGACGACTTCAACATGGTCGCTGTCCCCGAGCCTTCCACCTATGCCGCACTGGCAGGGGCTGCGTTGCTGGGTCTAGTCTACCTGCGTCGTCGTAAGTAGTACTAATCAGACTTATTAAAAGCCGCACTTCATATGGAGTGCGGCTTTTTTATTTATATTTTGCTAAGGATTTTCCTCAGTTTGCCGATAGGTGTTTGACGAAACGCTGCGAATACACTGTTATTAAGACAACCCCCTGTCATCAATGAATACACTCCTCAAGTTATTTGAAAATGAGCCCACCATCACGGTACCCGAGGGGGAAGTGATCTTAAGAGAAGGCCATGCGGTAGATACCCTTTACGTGCTAATTGCGGGAGAAATAGAGGTCGTAAAAGGTGAGGCATGCGTGAATCGCGTTACCGAGCCAGGCTCACTTTTCGGTGAGATGTCCTACCTGCTTAATCAAAATGCATCCGCCTCTTTGCGGGCAGGGAAGTACACCTGTCTCTACAAGGTAGATGCTGGATTCGCATGGAGTCATCCCGAAATTTTTCGTTATGTAGCCGTTCAGTTGGCCGCCCGTCTTCAAGCAAATACCCGTTTCCTCATGAAGCTGGAAGAGCGTCTAGTAAAAGAGGGAGAAAAGGTGCAGTTGGCTGCAGAAATTGCAGAAGAGCTGAAAAAGATTGAGGCTCAAATCAAAAGCTACTAGCCATACGGCATGACTCTCGAAGAGCGTTTTGCCCGTTACCTATGCGCTACCCCTGATATCCATTCAGGCGCCTATGTGGCACCTTCCGCTGTCATTATCGGAGCGGTAAAGCTGCATGAAAAGTCTTCTGTGTGGCCCTGTGCTGTTTTGCGCGGAGATATTAATTCCATTGAAATCGGGGAAGGCTCAAACATCCAGGATGGCTCTGTTGTGCATCTAGCCGATGATCTGGGCGTAGTGGTTGGCAAATACGTTACAGTCGGTCATGGAGCAATTCTCCATGCATGCACAATTGAAGACGAGTGCCTCATTGGGATGAGAGCAACAATTTTGGATGGGGCCATCATTGGCCATCACTCCATTGTTGGAGCTGGCGCGCTGGTAACAAAGAATACGATTGTGCCCCCAGGTTCGCTCGTGCTTGGTGCCCCTGCGAAGGTCGTCAAACAACTAAGCCAGGAAGAGCAAGCAGGGCTGCGCGAGTGGGCGGAAAAATATGTAGTTGTATCCGCAGCCCACAAGGAGCGGGAAAAAAAACTGCAGTCCTAAGGCTGCTCAATCTGGCCTTTGAGAAAACTGATCACATCTTGGAATTTTGACTGGTTAGACACATCGACAGCTACCAGGTTTTCGTGTGCTTTAAGTATCATTCGAGCATTCTCCACATCATTTTTCGTCTCGGATGCAAGTTGCTGGGCAGGCTCATCCTTGGATAGATCCACTCCGTTGGTATCAACCGCCAGAATCCGGTGAAGCCCCAAATTCTTCACAAGCTCAAGATTGCGTTGGCCTAGGCGTGCCAGCACCAGCGTGCCCCGCGGCTCTGATTTAGCCAATTCCAACCCTACCCCCGCAATGATGCCCAAAAACGTGCTATCCATGGCAGTGCACTGCTGGAAATCTATGACAAACTGTCTTTTGTTTTGGGCAACTAGTCTCCGAAAAAAGTCACTAAGCGGTGCACAGTTTAAGTAGCTGGCCCTGCCCTTGATTTTGATAACCACAGGATCCGAATATGCGTTGACAAGAAAAACAGGTTCGGGAGTGCCACTAGAAGAATTTTTTACCATGGGATTCAGTCGCTGAGTTATACAGTAAACCAGAGGCAGAGAGCAAATGACAGTAGAAATAATGAAGTGTATCTTAGGTTGATACCGTTTCTCCGAGCTTTACGGCAACTCCCCAAGAGCGCAAATGATTAGTAATAAACTGGGTCACTTGTTCTTGTGCTGTTTTACCACTACTTTCTACTTTTATCGGTTCTCCGAATGAAAAGTTAACTGGAGAGTCAACATTTACCAAACCTAAATCCTTCACTATTGAGCCATTCCCCCAAAAGTCCGTCTTTAGAGCTAATGGAACTACAGGCACATTCGCCTTCTTTGCCAGCTTCACGCCTATGCTGTTAAATTCAGCAATATCAAAAACTACCGAACGTGTTGTCTGTGGAAAAACGATTATGCTCCTGCCTTGTTGCAATCGTGCCAATCCCTCTTGCAGAACCCTCACCAAATCTTCCCTAGGATTAGTTCTACCCACCACAACAGGATCGCGCGACCGCATTATAGGACCAAATAGAGGGTAATCTACGAGGCTCTTCTTTACGATGAAGGTTACAGGTTTTTGCGGCTGTATGATCGACGCCAGTATGAAAGTCTCCAGTGTGCTCATGTGGTTTCCGATGATCACGCATGGTCCTGCAAATTGAGAAAAGACTTGTGGGTTCCTGATGGTTACCATGCCACCCAACCGCTCGACGGCATTCAGGGTAGCCAAGCTGCTGTTGACCCACTCCTTGTCGTCGTAGAGCCCTGCTTTGGCCAATCGATTTGCATTCAAAACAATCGACGCCACTAGCTGATAAAAGCCCAATTCCGGCCAAGCCCTGCGCCATGCTTCTTTTGGCGCATTCTTGGGGGTTGTGTAATCTTTGGTTAAGTCTATTTCTCTAGCTACCATTAAAAGGAAACAGGATAGATAAAAATGTCGCTGCCATGCGAGCGCGAAGCACTAGCGGGCAAAGAACAAAATGAACGAATTAGCTCGCAGCAAATTGGATCGAATGCTGTGTTTCCGCGATGAAAAGATTTTCCGCCGTGATTTTTGACATGGATGGGCTAATGCTCGACACAGAGGTGATTGGCAAGCGGAGTTGGGAAAAATCCGCCGAGAAACTAGGCATCACACTGCCGATAGACTATTACCCGAGAGTCATCGGTAGAACTACAAAATCCATCCGCCCTATGCTGCTGGAGTGGTTTGGAAATGAATTCCCCGTTGACGCATTTATAGAAGAATCCAACCGATTTTACCACGAAACAATTCACACTACACCACCACCCGTAAAGCCTGGCTTGAAGGGTCTGCTCACAGAACTTAATCAAGTCGGCATCCCGTGCGGAGTGGCCACTTCAACCAAAAGACCCTCCGCAGTCTACAAACTCACCGCAACTTTCCTTATCAATTATTTCAAAATACTGACGACGGGAGACGAGGTGGAGCATAGTAAACCCGCTCCCGACATTTACCTTTTGGCCGCCAAGCGTCTGGGATTCCCGCCACAAGAGTGCCTGGCTTTGGAAGACAGCCCAACAGGCATTAAGGCCGCAAAATCCGCTGGTATGACGGCCTTCATGGTTCCCGACATGGTCGCACCAACCCCTGAAATTACTGCGCTCGCAGACGCCATCTTTAATGATCTTGATGATGTCTGCCACTGGTTAAAATCGAATAGCATACTCTGATTCTTGAGAGAGTCAGGCGTCTGACAAACTGGTAAAGAGCATCCAACAGATTCGTAACACCGCTGAAATACGTGGACAACTAGCGCTTCAATAAGCATCCTCTGCCTAACCCAAATTATTCTATGAAAATGTGCACTCGCCTCCTTCTGTGTTTGACTGTCTGCCTCGCAAGCACCTTCAGTTTTGCTCAAGAAAGCGCTCCGGCTCCTGCCGCAAGAGAGCTAAAACAACCTGAGCTGCTGCCCATAGCTTTTGTCAAATTTCAGCAACCGAAAGAATTGATTTCAGAGCTCATTGCGTCCTCCAAAGCGCTCGGGCTCGAATCAGAAGCTGCATTCTTGCCACTGATTGTAGGTGGCACACTCGGCGACCCAGAGCTAAAGTCCTTCGTGCCAGATGCAGATATTAGCATCGTTTTTCTCAATGCCCTGGATCGCCCTCAGCCCTATGTTTTTCTAACGAAACTCACACCAGATGCACCCGCTCGTGCGAAGTTCGAGGAAATGGGCCTCAAGATAGGCAAGCTCGGAGACTGGACCATGCTTGCACGCAATGGCGAGTTCATCCGCAGGCTCGAAGGCTCCAAAAGCCTAATGTCCATTGCGCTCAAAAAGCGGGCTGCCGACATTGAGATCGGCCTGTGGACCGATAGGCTTGCAGATCAGATTGACGCCAACAAAAACCTCTTCATCGAAACCCTTGCAGCCAACAGCCAGGAATTTGCGGCCGCCGACACCAAGTCTTCCATTAACGGCATGCTCAATGTTATGAACGACGAGCTCCGCTCAATGGAGTATTTCATGATTGGGCTAAACCTTTCCGAGGAAAAGATCACCTCCCAGCTACAACTAAAAGGGCGAGCCGATACAGCGCTTGCCGCATACCTTAGCGCTTCTGTGGGCGGCCCCATCAAAGGCAGCGAATACATACCCAAGAAAGGAATTCTCTACATCGTCTTCAAGATGAACCCCTCCGCATCTGAAGCTTACTTCGACTATCTCCTGAAAAAAACCGTGGCGGCCACGAGCGGAAAGTTCGCTGCATTTTTCACTGAATTTCACGAGCTAAACGGTCAAGTTTGGAAACTCTACGATGGTGATAGCGCCCTTGCTTTCAACCTTGATGGCGATAAGCCCGTCATCATTCAAGCCATGGGAAGCAGCCACAGCCCGACCGAAATTGCCAAGCTCTCCCAATCAATTCTGGAAAACTTCATGAATGAGATTCAGGCCATCCTTCCTGAAGATGCAACAGGTAGCGTAAAGATAACAATCGAGACCAAAGAAGAGGCCTTTAAGGTAGGAAAAATTCCCGTTATGGAAATGATTACCAAAACCACAATTGATCAAACCATTTCCCGTGGCGAGGCCATTGAGAAAATGCTGGAAGAGGCACGTGCCAGTGGTAATCAAGATATGGAATCAGAGGCACTGAGAATGAAAAAAGAGCTGGAAGAACAGCCTCCCATTGAGGAAGTAACTACTGAATCTACTTTTATGGCTGGATTAAATGGCGTGCTCTACTCAGCCACAAATCGTGCAGATATCACTCTCACGCTTAAAGCGGCAGAGGCTGGGAAGCCCATCCCAAACAACCTTAGCACAATGACTCTCCCCGAGGGCTGTGTTGCGCTCATAAATTACGACATGGCGTTTCTCTCCGAGATAATCGCTATGGAAATGGAAAAGAACGACCCATTGCTGGCGAACGCATTTAAAGATCGGTTGGCAGCGGTTTCTCTTGAGCCAGTCACCATTTCCGTATTTCAGGGTAACGGCAAACTCTCTGTCGTCACCGAAACTCCATTGCGCTCAATTGGTGAATTGATCAAAGCCACTAAAGGGACCCCATCAAACTAACGGCACTAATCTTTAATAACCCCCAAAGCACATGCAATACAGAGAAATAGGCACCTCATGCATTAAAGTTTCAGAAGTTTCCCTCGGCTGCTGGACCATGGGCGGGCTCAATTGGGTAGACGGCAGAGCCAATGGCTGGGCCAATGTGAATGAAGATGAGATCACCACTGCCATCAAGCGCGCAATAGATGCGGGCGTAAATCACTTCGATAACGCCGATGTCTACGGCAATGGCCGCGCTGAGCATATGCTCGCAAGGGTGTTCAAAAAGCTCGGTTTGAAGTCCACTGATTTCATCGTAGCTACCAAGATTGGCCACTTTCGAGGCACAGCAGAGCACCCGTATGAGCCGATCCACATCAGGCACCAATGCGAGCAATCGCTGCACAATCTCAAACGTGATTATATTGATATCTACTATTTTCACCATGGCAGCTTTGGTCCCTACTTGCACGAGGCTGCTGCCGAGATGGATAAATTGGTAAAAGAGGGCAAGGTTCGCATCAAAGGGCAATCTGCCTACAGTCACGAAGATTTTGCCAAAGCCGTGCCAGTTGTGCGCCCCCAAGTCTTGCAAAGCTGGGCACATGCAATGGATACACGCTATATTGAAAACGGCTCTCCCACGGCGAAGCTGCTTGAAGAATACAAGATGAGCTTCGTTGCCTTCAGCCCTCTCGCACAAGGTTTGCTCCTTGATAAATTCGATCCAGAAAATCCACCTTCTTTTGATGACGGCGACCACCGCAGAGGGCAGGAACGTTTTCAGCCGGAATCATTGCGCAAGCTTCGCGTGAAATTGGAAAAACTTAAGGCACGCTTCGGCTCCACTACGGAAGACCTCTCCGCGATCGCTCAACGCTACATCCTCAACCACCCACGAGTGTGCTGCACTATTCCAGGTTTCCGCAACGAGCGCCAAGTGGCATGTAATCTCTCTGTAGTAGGGCGCACGCTCTCACAAGAGGATATGGCCTACATTAAGCAAACGCTTTCCTAAGCTTGCTCCAAGCGGCGGAGCATCTCATCCAGGCGAGTTTCGGAAACTTTGTAGGCTGTGCCAATTTCCTGTGCGTAGATGGATACTTTAAGTTCTTCCATCATCCAATAAAGTTCCCACAGGGTTCTGGCTAGGTTGTGTTCATTGTAATGCTCAGGTGATTTTAAAAATGGCAAGTCTTTCAGCGAGACAGCCGCAGGTCGCTTGCTGCCGGAAGTTGCCCTGGGCGTTGCGATTGTTGTGGGTCTGGATTTGACAGGCGCTATAGCGGTCTTGACCATCGCCAGCTCGGCGAAGCTACTTAGTTTCTGCTTAGGTGGAGGAGGTGCCTTGATTGCCGGTTGGACGGGCTCTGCCTGGGCGGGCCGCTCAGGAATGCTTGCGCAAACGGTGCCACGCTTTACCAATTCCGCGAACCGAACCATGAGAGGTTCAAGGCGAGCCGTCTTCTCCGCGTCCTTTGCTGGATTGTGCCTGTAGCGTTGTTGACGCAACTCAAGCGCACGAAGGTAGCGAGCTATCCATGCCAATCGTTCGATTGGTATTCTTCCAAACAGATCCTGTGGCATCAAATGCTCAATTGCTTCTCTTATAAACGGCGCACTGTCTTTTGCTGAAAGCAAAGATTCACGAAGCCTCATCAGCTCATCGAATTGCGAAATGAACGCCGTCGCCATGCTTGGCAACTCCGCCCTGAAAAGTTGCAGTCTTACTGCATACCAAGGCCAGTTAAGCGGGAAAAAGGCTCTCCCTAAGTCGTCCGCCGTTGGCAAATGTACTACCCCACCCTTGTTCGTAATTTGCTTACTTTCAGTAGCCAGCTGCAAAGACGGCTTCGCAGGGGCAGTTTCAGCAACCTGTACTTGTATCGGCAAGTTTATCGCATTGGGCAAAACGGTGTTAGCCAGCTTTATCTCTTGAACAGCTTCAGGTGCAGTCTTTTGATCGCGGGGCGCTGGCCCTGCCTTTTCAACTGCCGGCACAGCGCTCTCATAAACCTTTGATTTGCGATAGAGATAATCGGCCAGCAAGCCATTGCTGATGGCAGCCGCAAGTTCATCCGCCTTTGAAAAACTCCAAAGATAGCCAACACGCTGTTTTAATTGATGCTCCAACTGCCTTTTGAGCCAATCAAGCTCTTTGGCCAACTCCAAGCGGGCCAGCTCGAAACAACCCACGTAGGATGCAGACTTTGCCGCTTCAGGCGTGGTGAATAATCGCAGCGCGATTCCCTCCCCTTCCTTCAGTAGTCCTGGATAAGCCTTGAGCGCGATACCTCTCACCATCCCAACCTCAATGCAATCCGCAGGCGTCCCGATGCTCCAGTGAGTTAGCCCTACGCGCTCACTGCGCTTTGCTGCAGCTTTCCACTGTGCAGAGCCTTCAATCGTCTTTGTGTCATCCAGTGTTTTTTCAATCACCTGTTTTACTTGGTCATGAACAACTGACCAATCCCGTGCTTCTGCAAGGACACGCTTGTTAGCGTCTATCACCTGTATGCGAGGCCGCAGGTATTCAGGCAATGCCTCGCGATCCCAATCCTCTGGCCAAACGGTAAAGCCATACTCTTGCTTGATAAGCCGTGTGAGCGATTCATGAAGTGGCTCAGTCCCAGGTTTCAATAGCGAGGTTAACTTGCGAGAGGTCTCTTGGATTGGATGAAGCCTGACTCTGAAATCTTTCGGCAATGCTTTGAGCAGGCAAAGGACGCGTTCCTCAGTGTGCCCGGGCACTGCCCAGTCAAGTGCCCCACCCTGCACCGCAGGAAGCTGCTCCAGAGTTACTTTCAGGGTTGCTCCATCCTCTTCTTTGCCAGGCTGGAAAGCATACGCCAGCGGTATCTTTTCCCCATTCAGCTCGACTGCGTCAGGAAATGCATCGGGATTGCATTCTATATCATCACTCAGCAAATCCCTTTCATTGATTCTTAGAATGGAATCAGAGCCCCCATGATTGTCCCTGATATGCTTCCTTAAATCATGAATACTCGAAATAGCAGAGCCATCTTTTGTATGCAGTCTTTCGGCATAAAACGCATACAATCGGTCATCAAAAGCCCAAGTTGAGGCTCTGCGCAGCCTCGCCAGCCAATCTTCCACCTTTTGCCTTAGCTCCAAGTTATGCTGCAAAAAGGGTAACTTGTCCCTTACGTCTCCCGTTACGAGCGCTGCCCGAATAAAAACTTCAGTGGCCAACTGCGGATCCACTTTTCCAAAATCCGTTCTCTTTATATGAAGACATAGTCCGCTAAGCATGACGCGCTCCCTGCAAAGCACCCTTCCCGACGCTTTATCCCAATTCGGCTCGGAGTAGCTGCTTTTGGTAAGATGGCTTCCTAAGCTGCAGACCCAAATCGGATCAATTTCTGCAACTGTGCGAGCAAAGAGACGGCTTGTTTCCACCCATTCGGCTGCCATTACCCACTCGGGAGTATTGGCTTTTTTGTTTCCTGTTTGGTCTTCGGGCTTTCTGGCGCTCTTTTCAGAAGCTTTTTTATCAAAAACTCCTGAACCAAGGAAAAGCATTACAGGCCTGCTATGCGTGCCCTTGTAGTGATTGCCCTGCTCGCGCTGAGCGATATTGGTCAGTAAGCCTGAAAGCAAAGCACGATGTATCTGATGGTATTCGGCATCTGCCTGATTGAGCGTTAGTAAATCAAGATCGTCGAGCGCCTGCGCCAGTTGCTCGTGCAGATCGCGCCACTCGCGCATACGTTGGTAGTTTAGAAAGTGCGCTATGCAAAACTTGCGCATTTGCTTTTGGCTCATGCGTTCACAATCGTCATGCAATGCTTTCCACAAGTTGAGCAGTGTTAAAAAATCCGACTTAGGGTTCACGAACCGTTTGTGAGCCGCATCGGCAGCCTCTTTTTGATCGGCAGGCCTTTCGCGAGGGTCCTGGATGCTCAGCGCAGCAGCAATGACCAGCACTTCACGCAAAGAATCCTCTCTTCTCGCTTCCAGAAGCATTCGCCCGGCAGTTGGATCAATTGGCAAACGTGCCAGCTGCCTTCCCATAGCAGTGAGGGAATTATGATTGTCCAGAGCACCAAGCTCACGCAGGAGAGAGAATGCTCCCTTAACAGCTTTGTCAGAGGGGGGATTGAGAAAAGGAAATTCAGCTATGTTGCCCAGATGATAGGCCATCATGCGCAATGCCACTGCCGCCAAATTGGCTCGCTGAATCTCAGGCTGTGTAAAGCGTGGCCGCTCCGCTAGCTCAGCCTCGCTGTAAAGGCGGTAGCAAATACCCTCTGCCACGCGCCCGCAACGGCCCTTGCGCTGCTCTGCCGTGCTCTGCGCTATAGGCTCTACGGGTAACCGTAATGTGCGTGTCTGTGCGCTATACCGACTGATGCGGGCTAGCCCGGTGTCTATTACAAAACGTATGCCGGGTATGGTGATCGAGGTCTCCGCGATATTAGTGGCAAGGACTACCTTACGCCTCAAGGTTGGCTGAAAAATGCGCTGCTGATCTGCCGCGCTCAGCCTGCCAAATAGCGGCAAAATCTCCATTGGGCCATAGTTCCTGCCCTGCAATACATCACGCAGCTCTCTTATATCTCTTTCCCCTGGCAGAAATATGAGCACATCCCCGCCGCCTGGTTCTGTTACTATTTCTTCAAGAGCCAGTGCTGCTGCCTCTATGAACGTGACCTCCCCCAGCTCCTCTGCGTGGTGATCAAGAGGTCTGTAGCGTACCTCTACAGGATACATGCGCCCTTCCACTGAAACAACGGGGCAGCCAAAAGCCTTGGCAAATGTTTCCGTGTCGAGAGTTGCCGAAGTGATGATGATGCGCAGATCAGGGCGTCTATTCCTTAGCACCTGAAAATACCCCAAGAGAAAATCAATATTGAGGCTGCGCTCATGTGCTTCATCTATGATTATGACTTCATATGCCCTCAGCAGCGGATCACTCTGTATTTCAGCGAGCAGCACCCCATCCGTCATGAACTTAATCTTGGTGTGCTCCCCTGTGTGGTCATGAAATCGGATTTGGCAGCCCACCTCCTTGCCCCACTGAACATCTAATTCCTCTGCCACGCGTCGAGATACTGAAAGCGCGGCAACACGGCGCGGCTGCGTGCAGGCAATCTTCCCTCTTTGCCCAAACCCGGCAGCCAGTGCAATTTTGGGCAACTGAGTGCTCTTCCCCGAACCCGTCTCACCCGCCACAATTAAAACCTGTTCGCGCTTAATTAAGTCAATCAGCTCAGCTACGCGTGCAGTTACGGGCAATGCAGGAGGAAATTCGATCTTCATAACCAGTACGCAAGTGGTAGCAACAGGGCTTATTTACCCTGTAGATAAGCCTTCAAGAAGTTCCGCAGCCAGACCTGCACACCGGGCAAGCAGCTTTCAATATCTCCACGCCTGACCCCTGAGACATTCATCAGCGTTAGAGGAATGTCTACATTGTTCAAATTGTAGTGACTGGGAAAGCGCACAATCGGCAACAATACACGCGATAAGTGCAAAAGACAGGCCATTTTTTTCCCGGACGCGCCCAGCATTGGGTGCAGGTGATTGCTTATGGTATCCACCGCAATTTCCGGATACCCCCAGTGATCTAGCATCAGCCCCCCCAGCTTCGCATGATCGAAGCCCGCCTCATCCCGCTCCCATCTGGCTATGCGCAGAAAATCCATATCATGTGGCGCCCTCGCGTTGGGCTTAATAAGTTGCAAGAGGCGCATCACCGGAAACTTGCCTACACCATGCAGTAATCCACAGAGATAGGACTGTATAGGAGAGAGTTCTGCGTCATGCGATAGAAACTCCATAATGAGCGCCGATCCCATTGCCTCAGTCATGAACTCCGCCCAATTGCTGTCGTAAAATTCGAGGGATTCACTTTTAAAAGCTTCTACCACATGGAGCGCCACAACCTTCAAAACCTCGGTTACTCCTATCCGAGCAATGGCATCCGATAAACTGTCAGCCACACCGGAATGGCCATACACAGGCATACCGCTCTCTTTTATCACCGCAGCCGTCATTTCAGGATTTTCTTCCAAGAGCATCGCTATCTGCTCTTGGGTGGATTCATCTGCCTCGAAGCAAGTCCACAAGCTGGCTAGGAGGGCGCACACAGGGGGAGGCTCTGTGTAACCCCGCAAAACCTGATTAACATTCCCACTCGATAAATTGAAAGGCGCGCGCGTCAAGGTTGAATAACGATAACTTGAATATGGCGAAACCTTACCCCGCGTCAAGTTACTGGCTAAGGAGAGACCAAACTTGTTTCCTCTGTTTGATGACACTCATCACCTGCAGAGAGCGCTTGAGCGGCCAATCTACGCAAATCTTCGATGGAATTCACTTGCTCAAGCTCTCGCCGCAAGCTTCTGCTGCCTGGGAAATCGCGGGCAAATGCCATGAGCCGTGATCGTATCCACCCCATGCTGCCCGATTTTTGCTGCCTTGCGGGGCGGGCGACCAGCAACTCTGCGTAGCGCAATATACCATCCCACCGCTCCTGTGCAGATACAGGCGGGGGCGGGCAGCCGTTGGCGAGCGTTTGCTTGATTTGATTAAATATCCAGGGGTTTCCCAGCGCCGCCCTGCCAATCATTAACCCGCGCACTTTTGTACTCCTTCGCACCCTGATAATATCCTCGGCACTCCTTACGCTCCCGTTTCCAATTACGGGGATAGATAGGCGCTCTGCAACCTCGGCGATTACCTCCCAATTGGCATCTCCCCTGTATTCCTGTGCCCTCGTGCGCCCATGAACCGCCAATGCTTGTATCCCAACAGATTCCAGGAGCTTTCCGGCCTGCGGGGCTACTATCGTGTTTTCATCCCACCCAATCCTTATTTTTGCCGTTACCGGCAGTGGTGAGACTGCCTTCACTACGCCTTCTGCGATTGAGGCAAGCAGCGGCAATTCCTTTAAGAGCGAAGACCCGGCTTGAAGGGCACAAACTTTGGGAGAAGGACACCCATAATTAATATCTATAAAGTCGGGCCTTATTCGGTCGGCGATTACCTTTGCCGCCTCCGCCATCCGCACTGGATCGGCTCCAAAAATCTGAACCCCCATCGGCCTCTGCTCTTCAGTAAAATCAACCGTTTCCCATACCTTTGCCACATCCCTCAATATCGCGTCGCACATGACGAACTCGCTCACCACTACATCCGCCCCATGTTCCTTGCAGAGCTGACGAAAAACCACATCCGTGAAGCCCGCCATGGGCGCAAGGTAAAGCGGGAATTTATCGTTGGAAAACCAAGGGAGCATTCAATAAACCTACTCTTTTCCAATGATGAGACAAGGGCACATTGCTAGATGCCTAATCGGATTCGCCTCCGAGCATTCCGCGGATGTCTGCCTCTTTGCCAAAAAGCACAAGTGAGTCTCCCTCTTGAAATCGGTATTCGGGCGGTATTATCCCAAGAATATTGCCACTATCTTTTTGCTTGGAACCCACGCCTCGCATTTGGCGAACTGTGATTAGATTGAGATTGTAGCGGCGTCGCAGATCCACTTCCAGGAGTGTTTTCCCAAGCATAAATGAAGGAGCGCCTGCCTCTACTATGCTGTAGCCTTGGCTGAGATCGAGGGTATTGGTGACCCCCGTAAAAAGGAGAGATTTGGCTAGGCGGCTCGCCGCTACCGCTTCGGGAACCACCCTTTCGTTTATGTTCATCAGCTTGAGCAATCGCTCATGCACTGGATTTACTACGCGACAAATAATGCGCTCTACCTTTAGCTCCTGTAACTGCGCGCACACCAAAAGCGACGATTCCATACTTTCGCCTATGGCTACAATCACAGCATCCATCTCTTGCAGCGGCAGCTTGCGCATGGCCACAGTGTCTGTCGCATCCATTATGGCCGCATAGCTGATCTCTTCTTTGACGGAATTTACGTTCTCTTCGTTGGTATCAATCCCCAACACATCGGCGCCTAGCTGCGAAAGGCTGTGCGACAGGTGTTTTCCGAATGTCCCCAAGCCAATTATACAAAATTTCATCTTAGTTAGGCTGATTTGATAATCCCTCTAGTAGCTTATTTTAGCTTCGGTGTGGGTTGGTTGGTTGGAAAGTTTAGTCATCACGCAATATTGTGCCATTAAAAAAATTACCGCTAGTTTAGCAGGATATTTGTCTCTGGCAGCCTGATGCGTCCATGTGGTTCAGGCTTAAAAAACGACACCACAAAAAGCAAAACACCGACACGTCCGACAAACATCGTAAGCACTAAGAGCAATCGGCTGGCATCCCCCACTTCAAAAGTTACCGCGCGAGATAGCCCTACTGTGGCAAACGCGCTGACGGCCTCAAAAATCAGATCCAAAGGCTGCAAATTGGGATTCAGCGCCATCAAAATAATGGATACGCCCAACACCCAAGTGCTCCCCAGAATAATGATTGCGAATGCCCGGTTGGCTACCGTATCGGGCACACTTCGCGAAAAGACCTCCAAAGACGTCCGCTCCTTTAATATTTTGAGCGTATTCAAAAAGGCCACCGCAAACACCGTCGTCTTAATACCGCCCGCAGTGCTGGCAGGACACCCCCCCACAAACATCAGCATAATTATAAACAGCGCGCTTGCCGGCGTAAGCAGCTCGGTGGCCGTAGTATTAAAGCCCGCAGTCCTAGCTGTTACTGACCAAAATAGCGCGTTTAGTGGTTCACCTGCTTCGGGGTCTTGAGCCTGTGCCAGTTGCTCGCTGCAGTAGACCACTACCCACCCGGCAAGAATCAAAAAAAGCGTGGTAGTAAGCGCCAGCCTTGTGTACGGACTAAACCTTGGCCTTGGCCCATCCCCCTGCCATAGCCTCCTAACACTCATAACGAGCCACACCCCTAGCTCTTTGAGAATAGGAAAGCCCAGCCCCCCAAGGATAATCAGCAGCATGATTACCATTTTGAGTCCCCATATTTGCTCCAAGAGCGGGTCTGCCAACCCCGCAGTGTATGTCGAAAAACCAGCATTGCAGAATGCGCTAATTGAGTGAAATACACTGATGAAAATCAGCCCCTCCTTTGGCAATCCGGCGTCAACCAAAGCTGCGTAAATCACCCAAGCGCCTATTGCCTCAATTACAAAAACCGTAACGACGATGCTAAACAAAAGTGTGGTGATCTGCCTTACATTGTCTTCGCTAATCAACTCCCCGATCATCACTCGGTCCCTCAGTGAAAGCCCTTGCGCAAATACCAGCGCAAAAAAGTAGGTCAGCGTCATCACGCCTAGTCCGCCGACCTGGATGAGCCCGAGAATGATCGTCTTACCCGTCATAGTGAATGCCGTTGCGGTATCCACCACAATTAGCCCCGTCACACACACTGCGCTGGTGCTCGTGAAAAGCGCATCCACCCAACTAATGCCCTCGGTAGTGGCCTTGGGCATTTTCAAAAGAAACATTCCAGCAGTTATCGTAAGCCCAAAACTAACTATCAATAGTATCCCCGGTGGGACTCGTCTATTCTGCAAAAGCGTATTGAACCTTAGGGCTCGCAGAAAGAGGGCCACGATCAATATACCCTGCGATGCAGCAAGGTAAAATAGTGTGATCTGCTCCAGCTTAAGCTCAGGCAGGGTACCTCGCGCCCAAGATAAGATGACGGACTCTAGCAATAGCAGTGTCCCGGCGATAAGCGCCATCAACAATTCCAGCCAATGCTTCTTAAGATAGCCTATGAGTGGCTTGCGCCCAATCAGGCGCATGAGCTCCTGTATCACGAATAGGCCGAGCACGGCGCGTGTCAGCACACCGCATACCTGTGTAGCCTTATCGGATAGGTGCCACCCTACTTGCGCCAACAAGCACCCTAGCGCCGTCAGCCCTGCCAAAAGCATGAGCGCATCAAGCCAGCCGAGCCGTAATGAGCGGTTTGAATCTGTAATTGGCGTTGATGGCATCGCTTACTGCCCCTTACGCTATACGGTATTGGGGAATCCCTGCAACGCCTATTCAATCCTTCATTAGCTAGGGTGCCCACTCCTCAACAACGGTGCGTACATAAATTTCCCCGACTTCTTCATTCATCGGTATGCGAAGATTTATATACTCAATCGTTGTTTCTGGGAAGGTTTCGCGCGATATGAGCTCGGCTCCGTCAAACAATTCACCTTCTGGAGCGCTTTCATAAACCGTATTCCAGTCCGTCAGGTTCTCACTTGTCTGAACTAGGATGACGGCAACCGCGCTCCTATCCCTGCTGATTCTATACTGGAAAAGGGCTCCCGGGTCCGCAGTTTTTATCCACATGGGAAAACTCGAAGCCACACCCTGCCCCGTGGGAAGCCCAAGGGCGTGCCGCATAAGCAATGAAGCGCCTTCATTCCACGGATCGCTGAAGGGATCACTGCCGAGAGGCAGCTCTTTCTCCGCCAGCCATGCAGTAAAGGACGTGCCAATCTCAATGTTGAATACTCGCGTATCTTGGTCACCGTCCGCATCCTCCGTTCTTAGCGTAAAGGAATAGCTGCCGGAAGTAGTTGGGCGCCCGGATAACTCCTGTGTTTGCAGGTTCAGCGTCAAGCCTGGAGGCACGCTACCGGTTGTTAGCGACCACGTTACGCTGCCGTTTCCACCTTGTCGTCTAAATGTATGCAAGTAGGTCTGCCCGACTGTGCCAGCTGCAGGCAGCAGTGCGCTGATTTGTGGTGTTGTATCCACAGTGAACTCAATGCTGCCCGAGTATGAGCGTCGGGCATTGGGTCCGCCAAAGAGCTGTGCCGTGCCGAATGCAGTGCCGCCGCCAAGACCAATCTTCGGCGTAAATAAGAGATCGCCGCGTGAGTAAGTCTGATTGCTGCTCACTGCTCTGTAGGCCAGATTGCTTTGCTTAGTTGTCAGCAACAGATAAATCCCCACTGTTTGCCCTGGGGCAATGGTAATTGATGCGTTCAAATCATAAGGCGTTTCAACTCCGTAGCCATTCCCTGTGAATGGCGTGCTGACACCCCACTGTATCCAGCCTGCTGAGCTGGAGTAAAGTCCTTCGGAGCTTCCGTTCCGATACCATGCGCTCATCACAAGCCCTGTCTCAACATCAAAGTTGCCTGTCATGCGACCTGTGAGAATTATCGGATTTGAGCCCGTATTTGTCAGATCGAACACATTGCCACTCAAATCACGATTTGTGTCCTGCATACTGGTAGATAAAATAAAGGCATCTCCGTTGGTAACGGTCACTGTCACCTCATTGCTGATCACCGTGCCGCCCAATCCCTTTACCTCTACTCGGTAAGTACCTTCGTTTAATGGCCCTGCCCCAGGTATAGCGAGCTCTGCGCTATTGGTGTCGGCGATTGGTGTGCCATTATAGAACCACCGATAACTTAGCTGATCTCCCGACGCGGCCACGCTCAAGACAATCGTGTCTCCAAAAGAAACCGTGGCTGATTGCGGCTGCTGAGTAATAGTAGTTGGATCTACTACAGCTATATTGTAAATACGGGAGAACGATGTGGCTGGGTTGCCGCTATCCTGTACGGTTATCTCGGGCTTATAAGTGCCCTTAGTGTTTGGAGTGCCAATCAGATGCCCTGCTGCGGTAAGCGTGATGCCTGGAGGTAGCTGTCCAGAGGTAACACTAAAACTCAATGGAGCAGTTCCGCCAAATGCCTTTATCGTGATATCCACTGCTGTATTGATGATAAGGGGTGCCACATTTTGCGTAATAATCTCGACGCCGTTGCCACTGGTCCCTGTCTCATCCCACATCAAATCATCAATACGCACTGCCGAGGTACCGGTATTTTCCAAGCGGAAAACCACTGTGCCCCCTAAGTCAATATTTCGGACCTGTCTGCCCCATAGTTCATTGCTGTTATAGTCCACAGAGCCTACAACCACACCGTTGGCCTTCACCGAAAGTTGGCAGTTGCCGCTTCCTTCTTTTCGCATCCGCCAGAGGGCGTTGAGTAGTCCTTTTTGTAATGTGGTTTCGATCCAGCCGCCCACATTTAGCTGAATCTGCCGCTCCAACCCATTATTCACGGTCTGAGCATTTTGGTAGTTCCATGTGCGCCCCGTGCGGCCAACCCATGATCCGCTTCCATTGGTCGTGAAATTAGTGAAGTCCTCCCAGGTGTTCATGGCCTCAAGCAAGGCGGACTGGTGTCCGGCAAATGTTGTTGGTGCGTTCTCATACCAGCCGGAAAATGGGGTTTCCCGCACGGTTTGATAAATGATCTGCTGCACCACTTCCGCATCGTTCACGGATAGCTGTGTCTGGTTGTCCACAAAACGCGTGGCACCGCGTATGTCTTTCTGATACGCGCCGACCATCACAACACCCTCCTGTACATATTTACCAAAATTCGTTAGGTGAGAACCGTCAGGGTGCAGATCGTCACGACTATCGTAGTTCTCTAGAAGTCCCGCATCGGCTACGGCCTTCACGTCCTGTATGGCATAGCCAAATGGCGCAACATATACGGGCACTCCAATTTGCTCACCTACGAGATAGGCATTCCGTAGTGCGGCCAGCCAAAATAGCCGCAAGCTATTCTCTGGCTGGTTAATCGTCTCATCCCATTCATTTCCTGCTTCTTCGCGTGTCCAGTATTGATGGATAAATACGCGATAGTCGGGATTAGCTGCTAGTGCCTCAACTGCCCAATACAGTGTGCCATTCATCTCGCGCGTTGGTTGTGCCCAAAGCGTCTGCGCATTCAATACAAGCACATCATAGCCTGCATTCTGCAAGACAGCAACATGCTGCTCATGCTCTGCTGGACGGTTATTCAGTGTATCACTCCAAATATACTCTATTCCCGCCCCAATAATCTGCCTGCGATAGGTAGACACAAAAACGCCACGAGACTCAAGTAGCGGCTTCAAGCGATCACTATCGACAACAAAACTCGATCCCACACGATAGTTGCCCCTTACTGCGGGCCTGTTTATGCTGAGATTGTCTGGCGTTGCTGACCCCGTGGCAAACCCAGACTCTTCCAACCCCGCATTCAATGCGGATACGCGGTAGTGCCATTCGGTGCCAGCGCTCGCGTTATTATCCAGGAAACGACTGCGCGTCGCAGTCCCGATTAGGGTGTAGGTTCCATTGGAAGTGGTGGATCTATAGATATTGTAGCTAGTTGCGCCCGAAACATCGGCCCAGTTCAAGCCAACCACCCCTGTGCTTGGCTTTACACTCAAACTCGTAGGGGTAGGCGGTGGTGCCGCCTCAAGAAATAGACTCGAAGTGAATAGTTGGAACAGAACACTAAATAGAACTGCTTTTCTCATGGGAAAAAGATTTGGGGATAAGTGAAATAACTGCTGAAAGTGACCAACGAAAAGACCGAACCAGCTGCGGTTCGGTCTTTTGAAAATAGCTGGTTTAGGAAAATGACTACTCTCCTTTACGGCGACGAAGCCACACAATACCACACAATGCGCCAGCCAACATAAAGGCGTAGACTGAAGGCTCGGGCACAACAGTGTATTCAATCGTACCAATGAAGTTACGGGTAGGACCAAAGAAATTATTAGTTTCAGTAGGAATTAATCCAGTTGAGCCAAGTCCACGATCACCAGTATATTGGAGACCTCCGTTGGTGAATCCTTCGGTGCCGAGTACAGTGTTTGAACCACCATTGATATATCGCAGTGCAGCACTTCCCGCGTTGCTGGAATTTTTGATAAATATACCTACGGTTTCTCCAGGTTCGATTGTGTAGCCATTTGCAGCGGTGAAGTTGAATGGCGTAAGATTAAATGGAGCAGCAGAATAGCCCAAACCCGTGGCTACGGCGTCACCAAAATCAGTCCAGTTTGTTGCGCCTGGTCCTACATTTCCAACGACAGTGCCTTCTCGAATCCAAAGACTAAAATCAACCGATGTGGTTAATGTAATTGGCAAATTAAACACGCCAGTCAGTGCAATTGTATCTGTAGTACTGGTATTCGTTAGATTAAAAACAATTCCACGCTCAGTATTTGAGCCGCCAACTCCAGTATTTATGGAAACAATGGCTGCTTGCGCAGTTATGGCAGCACCAATCAGGCCGAGAGCCAGACCAGCTAAAAGCTTAGTTTTGGTTTGAATTAGATTCATAGGTAGTATCGTTGGGTGTTAAGGAAGGGTTGGTGTAAGGGATTGTTAACGAGCCTAAGTAAAAACACTCATTTTCTGTTTCACAAGTGCGTCGAATTTGGAACTTGTCCAAATGCACAATAGACTGTTGCCAAAAACCTGATTTCTTCTAATCCATAAATCCGTTGCTAACGCTTTAGACTGCTGTTTGAGGCGTCTTCCGAATAATTTGTGTTGTGGAAGTATCCAAAATGATTAGCTGATTCCCTCCACCCCCTGCTTCTCATTATGCTCCATCTCACGCCTTAGTAAAATCCAAGCAAAGTAATATATGCCCACAAATCAACCACTCAAAGCCGTACCTGAGACGGTCGTAAATGCATTTAGTTCATTGCCTAAAGTATGGCTTAATCCAACCGGAACGGGACGGTATCAGAGAGCCTATTTCAAGAGAATCATCAACCTGGATTCCTCCCCTGTTACTGCTTACTTGCATCTTTTTGCGGACACGCGCTATCAGCTCCGCATCAACGGCACAGTCATTAGCGCTGGCCCTGCTCGCTTTTACCCAGAGTATCCCGAATTTGACAGCTATGATCTTTCAGCGCTGCTTCATGCTGGAGAAAACGTGATAGCCGTCGAGGTCTACCACGGTGGGCTTGCTACCTTTCATACGCTTCTGGTGCGGGCAGCGTTTGTAGCTACAGGGGAAATAACCAAGTCCGATGGAAGCCGTATTTCACTTAGTGCCCCTGATGGTTGGCTCTGCGCCGAGGCCTCGGGCTATGACCGCACGACACCAAAATTCTCCTTCGCTACAGGGCCAATTCAAATTTTTGATGAGCGCAAAGCGATTCCAAACTGGGACGGCTCTAAAGCGGACGCCCAAATATGGAAACAGCCTGTCCCCTTGGCTGTACAATCGGGTTGGGGCACTTTCCAGCCACGCACAATTCCTTACCTCACCCAACAGGAACTACTGCCAAAGAAACTCCTCAGTGCTCACAAGCACATAGAGGATGAGACCATTCACTCATTTAGATTTACAGACTTTAGTGAGCCATCACGGCATGTCTATCCTCGCAAGATTGTTCTCGCGGGTACTTATATATACAGCCCCATCGCTCAAAAAGTGACTTCCACTGTCTACTGGGGTGAGCACTACCTGAATGGCAAACTATTGGAAAAATCTGGCGAGTCTCGGCTCGCAGGTCAAGAAGCTGTCCTCGATCTAAACGAAGGCTGGAACCTCTTGGTTATTAGCTATGGTATCTGGACTCCTACTTGGGATTTCCATATTGCCCTGCCCAAATCGGCCCAGCTGAGCCTTTCGCCCAACAAAAAGCTAAAAGACACCGCCGAGTTTTGTCTCTCCTCAGTTTTTGCGGTATCATCGGAATTCATCCTCGGACTAAAACTCGAAGAGTGGACAACGCTGAAGGATATTCCTGGCGGCTGGTCCCCCGCAGCAATTCCGGAAGCTCCTGTATTGCCTGCAAAAAACATGGCGTGGGCTAAATTTGGTGACGATATCGCTTTGCCACCCCACTCCACGGGAAGCCTCAAAATAGAAGCCCACGATAGCACTTCTTTCATCTTCGATTTCGGCAACGAAGTACTTGGCCGCATCTTCGTGGATTTTGATGCCCCATCTGCAACCCATGTTGAAGTGGGCTACGCAGAAGATTTGAAAAACGGGCGTCCATGGTTCTATAAGAACGTGCAGGTAAATGCTGGGGAACGTCACGTTGCCAAGGGTGGCAAAAGCCGTCTAGAGACCTTTATGCCGCGTGGCTTCCGTTACCTTCAGGTAACGGTCTACAAGCACAGTGAAAGTGTAACCATAAGCAAAGTTGGGGTAATCTCGCAAAGATACCCTCATCGCAAACAAGGGTGGTTCCGCTGCAGTGATCCTCTCTTCGATGATATTTGGGAATCGGGCTGGCGCACTTTATTGGTATGCTCAGAAGATGTGTATACCGATTGCCCTTGGCGCGAGCGCACTCTCTACGGTGGCGATTTGCTGGCAGAATTCGCTACGGCTCTTATTACCAGTGGCGACACCGCTCTGGCCAGGAGAAGCCTCCGTATGTTTATTCAATCCCAAAGCGAAGACACTCGCTGGCAGCAATCCATGGCGCCCATGGATCGCAGTAGGGAGCCTCTCTTCGACTATCCTTTGCTCAACCTCATAGCTTGCGAATGGCATTACCGTTTAACGGGCGATAAGCGTTTCGGAGAAGAAACCCTAACCACCTACAGCAGCCTGATGGAACGGTGCTTGGAGCAACGGCTTCCAAACGGTCTTTATTCCTCTTTCGCTCGTCCTTTTATCGACCATGTAGGCATTGAGCGTGGGGGTCTTAGCTGCCCGCTCAACGCGCTTATCTCTAAGGCTTGGTTTAGCTATGCAGACCTCGCAGATACATTCGGCCAGCCAGAGAAAGCTAAAGAGGCACGCGCTCATGGTTTAGCAGCCCGCGAGGCTGTTCGTCGTGCGTTCTGGGATAGTTCTGTTGGCGCATATATCGATGGCATCGAAGATGATGGTAAGCCGACTGGTAACCACTCACCGATAGCCAGTTTCTGGTGTTTGTTCTTTGATGTGGCAACAGATGAACAAATCCCTGCGATAATGCGGCACTTTGAAAATCGTTGGCAAATGCTCGATCAAGAGATTGAGCATTTTGGCACTCCTTACAGTGGCTTCTTCATGCTAGGTGCCTTGTATGGTGCTGGCATCAGAGGCAATACTGACGCCACTGCTTTTGCCGAGAGGTTTATTCGCCGCCAATGGGGGCACATGCTTTATCAGGGCAGCGACACCATCTGGGAGCACTTCCATCCTATGGCCAGTCTGGCTCATGCTTGGAGTACCGCGCCAAACTACTACTTGTCCACACGTGCCCTAGGTGTGCGCCTGGGCCTTCCTGACGAGCCACTTAGCAATGGCACCCTGCGAATTTGCCCTCAATCAGAATTACTGACATGGGCTCAAGGGGCTGTTCCCACGGCCAAAGGATTGGTAGAAGTCTCCTGGGAAATCAGGGGCGGATGCTTCTTCATTGATGTAAATGCCGCTGGCTATGATAGCATAAGCATAGAGCCGGTAGGAAAACTGGCCAAACTCCCCATGAGAGCCACCTTTAACAATAGGCCAATAAGTAAATAGGCAGATAGCTCTCAGGCATTTTCTCGCTGAGCTTGCAAAGCATCAAAAGCTTGCAGTGCGCGTGCCCTACCCTCCCCGTGCTCAATGATGGGCATCGGATAGGTATGCCCTAAACGCACCCCTG
Source organism: uncultured Puniceicoccaceae bacterium (assembly GCA_964533835.1). Lineage (GTDB taxonomy): Bacteria > Verrucomicrobiota > Verrucomicrobiia > Opitutales > Oceanipulchritudinaceae > CAZHQD01. Next base: position 24,153 of record CAZHQD010000025.1, read on the forward strand.
CATAGGTCAATATGTTCTCAGGAGCTTCCCACGGTCTATGTATGTAGGTCTTTGGCAGACGCGCTAGCTCGGGAACATAAGTGCGAACATAAGTGCCATCTGGGTCAAATTTCTCCCCCTGTATAATGGGATTGAAAACCCTGAAATAGGGTGCCGCGTCTGCACCGCATCCCGCTGTCCACTGCCAGCCGAGTGTATTGCTGGCAAGATCCGCATCAACTAGTGTATCCCAAAACCACTGAGCGCCGGCTTGCCAAGGAATGAGCATGTGCTTTACGAGTAGTGAGGCTACAATCATGCGAACTCGGTTGTGCATCCAGCCCGTTTGCCAAAGCTGTCTCATACCCGCATCAACTATCGGGTAGCCCGTTTGGCCTCTCTGCCAAAGCCGCAGTAATGCATCATTTTCCACCCACGGAAACCTTTCAAACTCTGTTCTCAAAGGCTGCTCTGGTGTGGATGGAAAGTGGTAGAGAATATGATAGGCAAACTCGCGCCAGTAGATTTCGCTGAGAAAAACGTGCGCTCCTTTATCAAGCACGCCTATGCCGCACTTCAGGGCCGCCACAACCTCTCTGGGCCCAATCTGTCCAAAATGCAGATAGGGAGACAATCGTGATGTGCCATCCAGATCTGGCCGATTACGCTTGTCTTGGTAGCCCGAAGCCCACTCTGCAATAAACGTCTTTAGCCGATCCAGCGCTCCCTGTCGTGTGGGAATCCAGAAACGATAAAACTCTTTATCCCAAGGTATTTTAGGCAGCAATTTCAAGGATTCTAGTGACTCGCTCATACTATACAGCGAGAACAAAACTGCACTACTATCATATTCCACTGGCTGCTGCTCAGTGAGAGTCTGACAATGCTTAAAGAATGGTGTGAATACCTTGAATGACGTACCCGACTGATTAGCCACAGTGTGAGGCTCCCTTAATAACGAAGCATTAAAGCTTTCTACCTCATAACCTAGCTCTTTGATTTTGGCCTTTATACCAGCATCACGCGCAATTATTGCGGGCTCGTACCTTCTATTCCAAAAGACCACGGTTGCGCCGCTCGATTTTAGTATATCAACAATAACCTTTTCTGACTCGCCTTGACGAACAATAAGATTCCCACCTGCTGCCCTTATCTGCTCTGACAAATCTTTAAGTGCATAATGCAGCCACCACCTTGATGCGCCTCCCTGCGACCAATTACCCTCCTCGTGTGGTGCGTGGATATACAGCGGAATAATGGAATACCCTCGCTCAACAGCAGTCGCGAATGCGGGATTATCCTGTAGGCGTAGATCCTTGCGAAACCATACGATGGCAGTTTTAGACATTCACAAAAATAAGCTGCAACAGCGTGAAAATCAAATGCTGCGATATACGAAACAAAAGGGCGTCTTCTTCTGAAGACGCCCTTTGAAAGAGTCACTTTACTAGTAAGTCTACTCTGCTAGTTGTAACCAGCCACCCTTCTCTTGATCAGCAGACCAAACCCATGGGTAGTAGTAGATGTTTGTCCAAAGCCAAGCGCCCTCATCTACGCTATACAACCACATAGACTGTGTTGAATTCGTAGCTTCGAACAACCAGCCATTCTCTAGATGATATACCCATGGGCGGAATCCGTCGTAGTAGAGGCCAAACCAGCTAGAGTACTTCCAGCTATTCGATAGGATGTAACCATCGAAACTGGTCGTGGTAAAGCGTGCAGCATAGCGCG
>CAZHQD010000026.1:0-1162 GCA_964533835.1 uncultured Puniceicoccaceae bacterium
GGGTTTATTGAGACGCTTAATCTCAATTACAGGCTTGTAAAAGCGAGCCAGTTTAGCATCAAGAAATCATGGGTAAAACGCTCTATCAAAAAGTATGGGACGCACATGCGGTGCGCGAGTTGTCCAATGGGCAAACGCAATTGCTGATTGGGACGCACCTCATTCACGAGGTGACGAGCCCGCAGGCATTTGGGATGTTGCGCGACCTTGGGTTGACGGTGCGCTACCCGAGCCGCACGTTTGCGACGGTGGACCATATTGTGCCGACGGATGAGCCGCAGGAGCCTTACTCTGATGGCCTGGCTGATGCGATGGTGAAGGAGATTCGCAAGAACTGCGAGCTGTATGGGATCACGTTTTTCGATACGCGGAGCGGCAAGCAGGGGATCGTGCATATCGTGGGGCCAGAGCAGGGGATAACCCAGCCCGGAACGACGATTGCGTGCGGCGACTCCCATACGAGCACGCACGGGGCGTTTGGCGCGATCGCTTTTGGCATAGGGACGAGCCAGGTGCGCGATATTTTGGCCACGCAGACGATGGCGATGGGCAAGCTGAAGGTGCGCCGCATCAATGTGGATGGGCATCTGAAGCCCGGTGTGTATGCCAAGGACGTGATTTTGCACATTATCCGTTTGCTGGGTGTGAACGGTGGTACGGGCTATGCCTACGAGTATGCGGGCGAGGTGTTTGACCGTTTCTCCATGGAGGAGCGCATGACGGTGTGCAATATGTCCATCGAGGGTGGTGCGCGCGCAGGCTATGTGAATCCTGATGAGACGACGTTTGCCTACCTGAAGGGGCGTCCGTACTGCCCGAAGGGGGCGGAATGGGATGCGGCAGTGGCCCGCTGGCGCGCCGTGGCAAGCGATCCTGATGCGGTGTATGATGATGTGGTGAATATCCGCGCTGAGGATATCGCGCCTACGGTGACGTGGGGCATCAATCCCGGGCAGGCGATATTTATTGATGAGAAAGTGCCCACTCCAGACAGCGTGCCTGCAGACCAGCGCGCCGGTGTAGTGGAGGCGCTGGAGCATATGCAGTTTAAGGGTGGCGAGGCCATCAAGGGCACCAAGGTGGATGTGGTGTTCCTGGGGTCGTGCACGAATGGGCGCCTGAGCGATTTGCAAGAGGTGGCCAAATACCTGAAGGGCCGCAA
>CAZHQD010000026.1:1262-25795 GCA_964533835.1 uncultured Puniceicoccaceae bacterium
CCGCTGATGGTGGCTGCCGCGGCAGTGACCGGAAAAGTAAGCGACGCCCGCGAAGTATTCGGGCTGTAATCAGGCGCACAAAAACAAGACTAACCTTTAATTTTCTCTGGCAATGGCTTTAGCAAAAATTTCTTCCGTAGTGGGCAGAGCAGTTCCCGTAGTAGGGGATGATATCGACACCGACCGCATCATACCCGCGCGCTTCATGAAGTGCGTGACGTTTGACGGCTTGGGGGAGTTTCTCTTCAATGATGTCCGCAAGAATCCCGATGGCTCTCCGAAGGCCCATCCGATGAACGACCCGAAGTATAGCGGCGCCACGATACTGATATCGGGCAATAATTTCGGCTGCGGCAGCTCCCGCGAGCATGCCCCGCAGTCTATCCACAAGGCGGGGTTCCGCGCGGTGATCGCGGAGGGGTTTGCGGAGATATTCTTTGGCAACAGCACGCAGCTCGGCATACCGTGCGTAAGTGTGTCGCGCGCGGATCGCGAGAAGCTGCAAGCGGCGATTGAGGCCAACCCACAGCTAGAGGTGACGATCGACCTGGTGGGCAAGGCAGTGCGTTTTGGCAAAGAGAGCGTGCCCTTTACCCTGCGGGAGGGCGCACGCTCCAGCTTGGTAAGCGGCACCTGGGACCCGCTGGGTGAGTTGCTGGAGGCGAACGCCAAGACAGCCGAGGTGATGAAGGGGTTGCCGTATTTGGCTTCGGCGGTAGTATAAGAGAAATAATTAGATTCACCGCAGAGGCATGGAGGGCACAGAGGAAAAGTAGTAGAAGTGTCTTGATTAAGGCTGTAAGATTGGTAAGATTTGGGAATGACCACGACATTATCCAGTAAAGGGCAAGTTGTTATACCACTTGAAATTCGCAAGCGGCTAAGACTTCCAGTTGGCGCCACAATCTCGTGCTATTTAGAGAACGGGCGAATCATTCTTGACCCTGTGCTAGAGCAACAATCTGCACTATGCGTTGCAGAGGATGGTTACGTAGCCCTTGAGGCTCCTGCTGGTGCTCCTGAAATGACGCCCCAACTCGTAAAGGAAATCCTTGCCGAATGAAAAGAGACAAAGTTGTACTGCCCGACGTTAATCTATTGCTAGCTTACGGATGGCGTTCTCACGCAAATCATATGGAGTGTCGAACTTGGCTAGACAGTCTGCCAAAGTTTGCAACATGCGCCATTACTGAACTTGGATTTTTACGAGTTAGTATGAGTCCAGCCTATCGTGCCAGTTATGAGAATGCCATGAAAGTGCTTGCAGAACTGACATCACGGCGTTCGGCAACCTTCCTTGCCTGTAATCTTCCTACGACCCTGATGCCAAGAGTTTCCAGCTACAGAGATACGACAGATTGCTACCTCGTGGAATTGGCGCATAAGAGTGCCTATCAATTCGCAACCCTTGACGAAGGAATACTTTCCGCGCACTGGGCAGAAGGGATTGCTTTTCACCCATTTCGGAGAGGGTATTAAGTTGTCCCTAAACAAAAGGGTAGTGTGTATCCTTGCAACTTTTGGGTGGTGGTGGTTTTTATAGAGGATTAAGTGCATTGCACAATTTACTATGGATGCCGTTTTATTTGAAATCACCTTGCCTTTCGTGCTAGCGCAGGCGGAAGAGGGTGGCGTTTTCAGCAGTTTGCCCAGCCTTTTCAAAGGGGCGGGGATATTCGTGTGGCCTTTGGCGCTGTGTTCGCTGCTGGCGGTGTTTATCATCGTGGAGCGATTCATTGCACTACGGGATTCGAAGATAATACCCGAGGAGCTGGAGGATGCGTTTATATCGGGGCATTTGCCGAAGCAGGTGGCGGGGGACTCGGTGGCGGGGCGGCTGATCAATTTTTTCAATTCGAGGCATCCTGATTCGGAGCAGATAAAGTCCTATGCGCGCTTGCAGATCGTGCGGATGGAGCGGGGGCTTTTTATATTGGACACCGTGATCAGCGCGGCGCCATTGCTGGGGTTGCTGGGGACGGTTACGGGGTTGGTGCAGGTGTTTGGCGGGGTGTCTCCGCAGAGTGGGTTGCCTAATCCTGATTCGTTTGTGAAGGGGGTGGCGCTTGCGCTCACAACCACCATCATTGGGCTGGCTATTGCGATACCCGCGCTGGTGTTTGCCAATTACCTCAATCGGAGAATTGACACCCTGGCGGCGAAGATAGATGTGGGGGTCCAGCGGCTCCTATCATTGCGTGAGCAAGAGCTAAAGCAGCAGGAAAGCCATCAGGAGAAATAGACCGACACTACGCCAATTGCCATGTCAGCCCTCTACCAGAGACGCCGCCGCAAGCCCGATATTAACATCGTGCCGCTGATTGATGTGCTTACGACGCTCATCTTTTTCTTTCTGATTACCATGCAGTTTCGGGCCACGCAGGTGCTCAATATAGTTGCGCCAAAGATTGAGACGGCAGGACAAAACAAAATGGTGGAACAGCTGGAAATCGGGGTGGGCACTGAGGAGGGGGAATACTATTTCAATGGGGCCAGAGTGAGCGAAGAGCAACTGGCGGCAGCCATTGCCGCCGCAGCCCGAGTAAATAGAAGCACGCCTGTCCTGCTCATTGCAGATGAAAAGAGCTACCTGAAGAGCGTTACCTTTGTGATGGACAACTGCCGCAAGCAAGGGCTGGACACGATTCGATTGCAATCGAGGTAAGCATTTTTGCATCGCCAGAGAGGCAGTCACGAGTAGCTTGGGGGCATGAGGCAATATCACGAATTGTTGAGGCTTGTTTTAGAGCAAGGAAAGCCCCGTGAAGACCGAACGGGCACGGGGACGGTAGGTGTGTTTGGGGCGCAGACCCGCTATAATTTGCAGGATGGGTTTCCGCTGGTGACCACAAAGAAGGTTCACCTGAAATCAATCATTTACGAACTGCTTTGGTTTTTGCGCGGGGATACTAACGTTCAGTATTTGCGGGACCACAAAGTGACAATTTGGGATGAGTGGGCGAATCCCGAAACGGGGGATTTGGGGCGTGTCTATGGCGCACAGTGGCGCGACTGGCGAACGCCAAGCGGGGGAAAGGTGGACCAGATTGCGGAAGTTGTGGCGTCTTTGCGCAAGAATCCCACCAGCCGCCGCCATATCGTATGTGCGTGGAATCCCGGAGAAATCAGCGGTATGGCGCTGCCACCCTGCCACGCGCTTTTTCAGTTTTATGTGGATACGAGTGATAACAGCTTGAGCTGCCAGCTCTACCAGCGGAGCGCGGATTTGTTTTTGGGCGTGCCCTTCAATATCGCCTCCTACGCGCTGCTTACGATGATGGTTGCACAGGTTACGGGGCTAAAGGCGGGGGAGTTTATTCATACGTTTGGCGACTTGCATCTTTACAAGAATCACCTTGATCTGGCTCGGGAACAACTGAGCCGAGAGCTGCGTCCACTGCCGCAGATGCGCATAAATCCCGCCCGCAAGGAGCTGGAGGAATTTGTGTATGAGGATTTTACGCTGGAAAATTATAACCCGCATCCCGCCATTAAGGCGCCGATAGCCGTTTAGCGATTATGACCATGGTGAGATACAAGGCCATTGCCGCTATGGGCGAGAATCGAGCAATCGGTTTTCAGGGTAAGTTGCCGTGGCACTTGCCCGAAGATCTGAAGTTTTTCAAAGAAAAGACGCTAGGGCAGGTGATTGTAATGGGGCGCAAGACTTACGAGTCGATAGGCAGACCGCTACCAAAGCGCGAGAACGTGGTTTTGAGCCGCACAATGGGAGCGGCAGAGGGAGTCAGCGTGATACGGGATTTAACTGAGGTAGAGAAATTAGCGGGCGGCAAGGAAGTGTGGGTAGTGGGAGGCGCGGAGCTCTATGCGCTGGCCATGCCACAATGCGCGGAACTGTGGCTAACACGAGTATTCCTAAGTCCAGAGGCCGACGCCTATTTTCCACCATTTGAGCATTGCATGGAATTGGCTGAAATTGTTCGTGAAACAGAGCAATTCAGGATCGAGAGGTGGGTATCCAAAACAGCAAACTGAGCACGTATTTGCTTTGCCAAGCTAACTCTAAATGCGCTATCTGATAGTTTCTAACATTATTCTATTTCTATGCGCATTTTAGTAACCGGTGGGGCCGGATTCTTAGGGAGCCATCTTTGCGAGCGACTGCTCGATCAGGGCCACGACGTTATCTGTCTCGACAACCTTTTTACGGGATCGAAGAACAACATACGGCACCTGCTGAGCAATCCGTATTTTGAGTTCGTGCGGCATGACGTGGTGGAGCCGATACTGCTTGAGGTGGATCGCATCTACAACATGGCGTGCCCTGCTTCTCCGATTCACTATCAATACAATCCTATTAAGACGATGAAAACCTCCGTAGTGGGGGCGATCAATTGCCTGGGGTTGGCCAAGCGCACGAGAGCACGTATCCTGCAAGCCAGCACGAGCGAAGTCTATGGCGATCCGAAAGTGCACCCACAGCCAGAGAGCTATTGGGGGCATGTTAATCCGATAGGCGTTCGCAGTTGCTATGACGAGGGTAAGCGCGCGGCCGAGACGCTGTTCTTCGATTATCACCGCCAAAACAAGGTGGATATACGCATCGTGCGCATCTTCAATACCTACGGACCACGCATGCACCCTAATGATGGGCGCGTGGTTTCCAATTTTGTAGTGCAGGCACTACGGGGTGAGCCCATAACCGTATACGGAGATGGCTCGCAGACGCGCTCATTTTGCTATGTGGATGACCTTGTGGAAGGGATACTGAGGCTCATGGAGCAGACTGCCACCGTGGGCCCTGTGAACGTGGGCAATCCCAATGAATTTACTATCAGGGAGCTTGCAGAAAAAGTGGTCAAGAAGATCGGCGGGAAGAGCACAATTGTTTATAAGCCGCTTCCACAAGACGACCCAATGCAGCGCAAACCCGATATTACCGCCGCCAAGAAGTATTTGGACTGGGAACCCAAAGTGATGCTGGATGAAGGACTGGACCGCACTATAGCCTTCTTTCGCAAAGAACTGGGTATGGCCTAGCGACTATTGAGGTAGAAATTCGCCAGGGAATGGATGAATGCACTTGCAGTTAGTATTTGAGCGCGTTTCTCTCATGAAATGACCATACTGCGTTTGATATGCTGTTTGCTACTAGTGTTTTCTTGTGCTGTTTGTAGCGCTCAAGAAAATCAAGAAAGGGTAAGGACGCACGCACCGTTTGAATTCACGGCTAATAAAGAAGACCTTGCGGAGCTAATTTCCAAAGCGGAAGCAGGTGAGGCAGATGCCCAGCACAGGCTGGGATTGGTCTATTTTGACGGGATTGATTTGGAGCGGGATTACGATAAGGCGTTTAGCTGGATGGAAAAAGCAGCGGAACAAGGACATGCAGAAGCAGAGTATGAGCTTGGTTATTTCTACGAAAGAGGAATAGGCGTAGAGAAAAATTACGAGACTGCATTTGCTCTGTATTCCAAGGCGGCTGATCAAGAGCACCTGGAAGCCATATTTAATGTGGGCTATGCTTATGCAGTCGGACAGGGAGTGGAACAGGACTACCATAAAGCGCACGAGTTTTACACCAAAGCAGCCGAAAGAGAGCACCGCTATGCGATACTCAACCTAGGAGTTATGCATGATCACGGCGAGGGAGTAGAGATAGACGATGCCCTGGCAGTAGAGTATTACCTGCGGGCCGCAGAAATGGGGTCTGCACATGCTCAATACAATTTAGGAATGTGCTATGACTTGGGCGAAGGGGTGGAGAAGGATGAAGCGGAGGCAGCCATGTGGTTTTTACGGGCGGCTGAACAAGGGCATGATGGCGCGCAACATATGTTGGGGCTTTATTTCAATAAGGGAACAGCGCTGGAGCAAAATTACGCCAAGGCACTGGAGTGGTTTCGCAAGGCGGCAGATAGTGGCAATAAAAACGCCCTAAACAGCATGGGAGTGGTGTATGCCAACGGAGAAGGAGTAGAGGTCGATTTAGAGGAAGCTGCCTGTTGGTATCAACTAGCCGCAGAGGCTGGAAACGCATGGTCGAAACTAGTTTTAGGTCACTGCTATTTCAATGGAGATGGGGTGGAAAAGGATTTGGAGGAAGCCCTCTACTGGTATCTTGAGGCGGCAGAAGCAGGAGAAGAAGACGCATACGCAAACGTAGGCTACTATTACTATTATGGGACGCTAGTCACTGAGGATGACGATGAAGCGATAAAATGGTTTAAGCTTGGCGAAGAGAAAGACGAAGCTAATGCCATCCGTATGCTGGGGTATTGCTATTATTATGGAAACGGGGTCGATAAGGATACCGAAAAGGCAATTGGACTGTTTGAAAGGGCGGCAGAGAAGGAAGATCGGGAAGCGATTTACTTTTTGGGGATGATTTTCTTTGAAGGGAAAGCAGTCGAAGCGGATATAGATAAGGGACTTAAATTGATAAAGCAGTCCGCTGAGCTTGGATATATAGATGCCATGACGGAGCTGGGGCTAATCTATGACTTTGGTAAAAACGTGGAAGTTGATATGCATATGGCGGCGAAGTGGTATGCCAAATCTGCCGAACGGGGGAATGCGCTGGCACAGAACAACCTCGGATCAATCTATTACAACGGGGATATCGGCGCCGATACGGATTACGAAAAGGCGCTTTACTGGTATAAGAAAGCGGCAGAGCAGGGGCATGGCCTTGCTCTATCCAATTTGGGTATATGCTATCAAATGGGTTACGGCGTAGAGAAAAACACGGTCAGGGCACTGGGGTATTTTTATCGCTCCGCCAGAGCGGGAGAGCCAGTTGGAATCTATAATTTGGGGCAAGCCTACCTAGCGGGAATCGGCGCTCCCGAAGACAAAGCGGAGGCATACAAATGGTTTTACATAGCCGCGGACTTGGGCGATGAGGAAGCGGCACAGATGCTTAAGACACTCAAACGCCAATTGAAGAAAGAGAAGGTTAATACCGCTGAAAAAAGAGCCAAAGAGTGGAAAAAGAGTGTTTTGGGAGTGGACGAATAATAAGCGAGGGAACAAGCGGTGAAAAACCCTCGTCAAAGGGTGTTTTATCTGTAAATTATACTACTTTTCTCGTTATCGGAAATCGGTTCGAGACAATACTGCCGGTCATGCTATTCGATTTATTTAAAAAGTTTTCTGGTTCACACTACCGCAAGTTCTACAAGCGGGTAGCGCCCATCGTGGCTAAAATCAACGAGATAGAGCTTTCCTATCAAAGTCTCAGCGATGATGAATTGCGGGAAAAGACGCAGGAATTCCGAGCGCGCTATCAAGAGAAAATGGAAGAGGCGAGGCGCAGGCATGGCGAAGCGCCATCGCAAGCCTTGCGTGATGCCAGCCAAAAGATACTGAGCGATCTGTTGCCAGAGGCATTTGCCGCCGCGAAGAATGCGGCCAGACGACTCTGCGGCAGTGAGATAACTGTGGTAGGGCAGCCACTAAAATGGAATATGGTGCACTATGATGTGCAGCTGATTGGCGGCATAGCGCTACACGAAAATAAGATAGCGGAAATGGCCACGGGCGAAGGGAAAACGCTAGTGGCAACGTTGCCCCTTTACCTTAATGCGCTTTCCAGTCGCAATGTGCAGCTAGTAACGGTGAACGAATACCTGGCACAGCGCGACGCGGAGTGGATGGGGTATCTGTATCGTTTTCTTGGGCTTACGGTAGGAGTCATTCGCAATATGCAGCCGCCCGCAGAAAAGCGCGCTGCATATGAGGTAGACATCACTTATGGAACGGCCAGTGAGTTCGGATTTGATTACCTGCGCGACAATGGCATGGCTACGCGGAAGGAAGACCAAGTGCAGCGCGATCACTATTTTTGTATCATTGATGAAGCGGACTCTATTTTAATAGATGAGGCGCGCACGCCACTGATTATTTCTGGCCCTGCTTACAACGAGAGAGAGGCCCCTTATGGCGATTATAAGCCCGCGATAGAGCGGATTGTCCGCCAGCAGCTAAATTTGGTAGCCAAGTACGCAGGACAGGCCAAGGCCGAGCTGGAAAAGCCAGACGGTGACCGCCGTTTGGCAATGGAACGCCTGCACCAAATAAAGGTAGGCCATCCGAAGAACAAGCAGTTGCAGAAGTTCATAGAAGACCCGCAAATCCGCAAAGAATTTGAGAAGTTTGACCTTGAGATGGATGCCCAGTTCAACAAGGAGCGGAAGCACCAACTGAAGGAGGAACTTTACTACGCTATCGACGAAAAAGGACACTCCGCAGATCTGACAGAAATAGGGCGCGAGTTTCTGCGACCAAACGATAGAAGCGCATTTGTATTGCCCGATCTTCCGACGATGTTCATGGAGATCGATAAGAACCATTCGCTAGATGCGCAGGCTAAGGAACAAGCAAAACAAGAAGCGCAAACCCGATTTGAGGCAGCCAGCGAGGAGATTCACGTAATTAGCCAGTTGCTGCGTGCCTATTCCATCTATGAGCGGGACGTGGAGTATGTAGTGCAAGAAGGCAAGGTGATGATAGTGGATGAAAATACGGGGCGCGTGATGGCTGGCCGCCGCTGGAGCGATGGGCTTCACCAAGCCATAGAAGCGAAAGAGGGAGTGGCTATCGAAAAGGAAACTAAAACCTACGCCACCATAACGATTCAAAACTATTTCCGACTCTACGACAAACTCGCAGGGATGACCGGCACGGCGGAGACAGAGGCAAACGAGTTTATGGATATTTACAAGTTGGGGGTAATGATCATACCCACCAACAAGCCCTGCATACGCATTGATAATAACGATATTATCTATAAGACGCGGAGAGAGAAATTCAATGCGGCGATAGAAGAGATCAAGGTGGCAAATGAAAGAGGGCAGCCTGTTTTGGTGGGTACGGTATCCGTTGAGGCGTCTGAGTTGCTGTCCCGAATGCTGAAGCGCTCGAATATTGCGCACACGGTGCTGAATGCCAAGTTTCACCAACAGGAAGCGGAAATTGTGGCCAACGCAGGCCGCAAGGGGGCGGTCACTATTGCCACGAATATGGCGGGCCGCGGGACTGACATTAAGCTGGGAGAAGGTGTGGAGGCACTCGGTGGCCTGTATGTGCTAGGAACTGAGCGACACACCTCACGGCGTATTGATAGGCAGTTGCGCGGACGCTGCGCGCGCCAGGGTGACCCAGGAAGGTCCCGCTTCTTCTTGTCACTGGAAGACGATTTGATGAGACTCTATGGGCAAGGGTTTGCCGGAAAGCTCTTGCAGAGCTCGTTTGAAGAGGGGCAGCCATTGGAGCACGCATGGCTGAATACCGCGATTGAGCGCGCGCAAAAGACGGTAGAGCAGCACCACTACACGACTCGCAAAAGGTTGCTGCAATACGATGATGTGCTGAACAAGCAGCGCGAGGTCATCTACACGCTTCGCAACGATGCCATCCATAAAGATTCACCTGCGGAGACTATCTTTGAGCTGGTGGTGGAGGAGATAGAGCACCGCTTGGATGAGGCCGGCATGGTCGATAAGAAACAAGCTAATGCCGATGTGTTTGAGGCTATCCAAAAGTGGGTGGCAGTAACCTTCCCGATCCAGCTAAAGGAAGAGGATATAGTGGGTAAGGATGACAAGACCATCGAGGCTCTCCTGATGGAAAAGATCAAGGCCGCCTATGCCTTGAAGGAGTCCGTGGAAGAGCCGGATGCCATGAGGAATCTGGAGCGCTATGTGATCATTTCCGCAATCGACAGGCATTGGCAGGACCACTTGACGGAGATGGAAGATTTGCGCCAGTCCGTAGGGTTGCGTGGCTACGGGCAAAAGGACCCGCTTAACGAATATAAGTCCGAGGCCTTTGTGTATTTTGAGGCAATGATGAATTCGATACGCTCTGCGGTGTGCACGGGTATATTCCGTAGCGCGAGCAGTGTGGGCGCATTCCAGAACATGCTGGCAGTATTGGCAAAAGCGCGAGCCATTGGCCCGTCCGAAGACGGGGAAGTGGGCGCCACGGCAGCAGTCAAACCCGCTGGTGTTGTTGCGCAGCCACAATCGCCACAAGGACGGCCTTCTGCTCCAGTGGCAACCTCGACTTCCGTATCTTCGGCCAGCATAGGCCGAGGGGGCATTTCGATGACTGCCGCAGGCACGGCAACGGCGGCAGCCACGGGCGGCGTGCAATTCAGAATGGCTCAGCCAGCCGCGTCGGCAGCAGCGCCTGTGCAGCCGCCACCAGCCAAGCAGATAGAACTGCCAAAAGTAGATATGGATAAGGTCAATAATACGCCAAAGATTGATGTACCGCGCCCTGGACGAAATGATGATTGCCCCTGCGGCAGCGGGAAAAAATATAAAAAATGCTGTTTCCCCAAGTGGGGCTAGATTAATGAATGCCGTAACGCGACAGGTGGTTTTCTATGCGGCGCTGCTAGGCACCACAGGTGTGATCCTTGGGGCATTTGGCGCGCATGCCCTTAAGGAGCGGTTGCTGGCGAGCGGGCGTCTGGATGCATGGGAAACGGCCACACTGTATCATTTGCTACATGCGATAGCATTGCTGGGGCTTGCCGCATTGGCCAAGAGCAATCTTTTACCTTATACCCAGACGATAGCGCGTATTTGGTTCTGCGGGGTAATCCTTTTCAGCGGATCGATTTACGCTCTCGCCCTGACGGGATGGAAGCTACTCGGCCCCGTGACGCCGATTGGCGGGCTGCTACTAGTTATCGGGTGGGTAATACTAGGGGTGAGCGCATTTCGCTCTACATCAAGTTAATGGCGTCCACATCGAAAAAGTCGTAGACATCGTTGTCGGTTGGGAAATCTTTGCGAATGCGGAGGAGCAAGGTAATGGTTCTGGGAATAGACGGAGTGAAATACCAGATTTGGTGGCGGTATTCGTCGCGTATTTTTTCAATGGGGGCGGGAACAGGGCCACGGATTTCAATCCCGCTGATGCCCTCTTGTTTTTCCAGATGGCGTAGCCAATGCTCGGCATAGAAGGCTACCTTGTCCTCATTCTGACCTCTAAAGCAATGGTGGATGAGGTGGCGGTAGGGAGGGTAGTTGAAGGCGCGGCGGTTGTTCATCTCTTCTTCGATAAACCCATCGAAGTCTTGCCTTCTTGCGTATTGGATGGGCGGGCTGTGCGGGAGGAAACTTTGAACGACTACTTCGCCAGAGCGGTCGCCACGGCCTGCACGGCCTGCGACCTGGACGAGCAATTGGAAACTGCGCTCGGAGGCCCTAAAATCAGGCATGTGCAGCGCGATATCGGCATCCAGCAGGCCGACCAAGGTGACATTTGGGAAATCCAGCCCTTTGGCTATCATTTGAGTGCCCACCAGGATATCAATTTTGCCTCTACGGAAATCGGCGAGAATCTCACGGAAGAGGTTTTTGCGCTTCATGGAATCGGCGTCGATTCTAACGATTTTTGCGGACGGGAGGAGTTTTTGGGCGACAGCTTCGATACGCTGGGTGCCAGCGCCCTTCCACTTAATGGCCTGAGAGTGGCATTTGGGGCAGTGCTGTGGGGTGGGCTGCTCGAAACCACAGAAATGACAACGAATAACATTATCCGTGCGGTGGTAGGTGAGGGGGACGCTGCAATGATCGCAAGTTGGCACATGGCCGCAATCGGGGCAGAGGCACGAGGTGTTAAAACCGCGCCTATTGATGAAGAGGATGGATTGTTCCTTACGGTCGAGACGCTCCTGGAGTTTATCAATGAGGAGTCTGGAAAAAAGCGAAGGGCCCATATCGCCCCGCTTTTCGCGGCGCATATCGGTTACGAAAAAGACAGGAAGTTTTCGGTCATCAACTCTGGTCGAAAGTTTGTTTAAAGCATACTTTCCATTTTGCGCATTAAGGTAGCTTTCGAGGGAAGGCGTAGCGCTTCCCAGGACGCAGATGGCCTTATTGAGAAATGCCCTGTAGACGGCTACATCACGGCCATGATAACGAGGGGCTTCGTCCTGTTTGTAGGAAGGCTCGTGCTCTTCATCCACGATGATCAATTTAAGATTTTGGACGGGAGAAAAGACGGCTGAACGCGCACCAACCACAAGCCTTGCCTGCCCGCTGGCCAGGGCTTGCCAAGCATCGTAACGCTCTCCATCGGAAAGCCCAGAGTGCCAGACAACAGACCGAACACCGCTGGCATCGAGACGACTGCGAAGGCGACCAACCGTTTGGGGAGTCAGGGCAACCTCGGGGACGAGGAAAATGGCCCCGCCACCCTCCGCGACGACTTGCTGTAGGGTTTTGAGATAGACCTCTGTTTTTCCAGAGCCCGTGACACCGTGAAGGAGATGAACCTTGAAGTCCTTTGCGGCCACACTCTGGCTAATTGAGGCGACGGCAGCCGCTTGCTCTTCGGTAAGATCGTGCCCCTGTGTGGCAACAAGCTCTGCATGAGAGAGCTGATCGGTGTAGGCATCCCTATCGGTGGCAGCGAGGATTTCTTCGGCAAATCCCTTTTCGATGAGAGACTTGCAGGTGGAGTCGCTGAGCTTCAGATCGGCGAGGAGCTTCCCCTTAGGGTGGCTTTCGGTAGGGGGATGAGAAAATAAGTAATCCAGCAATTCCGCTTGCTTAGGAGAGCGCTTGCGGAGGGCGTTTAGCTCCTGCTCGGTAGGCCTTTTGCCACAGCGGATTAGGGTTTGCTGCTTGGCGCGCATGCCTTTGCGAACTGCTGCGGGAATCATTGATTCAAAGACTGCTGCCAGATTGCAGGCGTAATACCCGCTAATCCACTCGGCAAGCTTTACGAGTTCGGGAGTAAAAACAGGCAAAGGCTGGACTAGCCCCATGATGGCCTTGAGCTTTTCGAGAGGAAAATCTTCCGTGAGACCAAAAGAACGCACTACGGCGGGAACCGTTTGCCCTCTGATGGGGACACGAACGAGTGAACCGACGCTAATTTGCCCGATGAGAGTCGGAGGAACTTTGTAGCCTAAGTCTTTGCCCAATCCAGAGAAGGGCGTTACTGTGACCACGCTCGTATCCGATTCGCCCATAGAAAAAAGTGACTACCTGCTTGCTCCCGCGCCTAGCCAAAGCTCTGAGACGGTGGATTCATCAACAGCATCCACGGTGATTGCCTTGCCAAGAGATTCCATAGCCACAAAGCGAAGTTTCCCTGAGCGCACTTTTTTGTCGCGGCGCATGGCGGCAAAGAGGCTTTCCAAGCTCAGTGGAGAGCGCAAAGCAGACGGCAAATCATAGGCTTTTACGAGGGATTCGACGCGCTCAACTGCCAGTTTATCGAGCTTGCCGATGCGCTCGCTTAGCCTGGCAGCTAATACCAGGCCGATACCCACTGCCTCGCCATGCAGGTACTCACCGTATCCCGCGACATTCTCGATGGCGTGGGCGAAGGTATGCCCGAGGTTTAGCAAAGCGCGGCCCCCGCTGGCCTTGAGCTCCCGCTCGTCATCGCCCACGATTTCGGCTTTGATAGCGCAACAACGGCGAATGATTTCGGGGAGGTCGGGGTGCTCAGGGTGAAGCGGCTTGGAGAAACCTTCGAGTGTTTCAAAGAGAGAGAAATCGTGCAGCATCCCATACTTTATCACTTCTGCCATTCCAGCGGAAAACTCTCGCTTGGGAAGTGTATTTAGCAAAGCGGTGTCGATATAGACGGCCTTGGGTTGCCAGAATGCGCCCGCGAGGTTTTTACCTGCGTGAAGGTTGATGCCTGTCTTGCCGCCCACTGAGCTATCGACCATAGAGAGCAGGGTAGTTGGGACTTGATAGAAATCGATCCCCCTTAGGTAGCTGGCGGCGGCAAATCCTGCCAAGTCGCCCAGCACACCGCCACCCACAGCAATGAGCGCACCCTGACGGTCTATCCTCTTTTGAGCCAGAAACTCGCACACTTGCTCAAGATACTTGAAAGACTTAGTGGTTTCACCAGAAGGAAGCTCCAGCAGAGGCAGGTCAGCAAATGCTTCTTTGAAAAAGTGCTTTTGTGCCGCCACAACGGATGTGTCTGCAACAACAGCAAGAGGACGATGCAGGGTTTGCAAGGCCTCAATTTCACTGCGAATCGTGGCTGCCAGCGATTGCCCTATCGTGATGGTGTAGGATCTTTCAGAGAGAGAGACGCGTAGAGAAGGCATGGCACGCAGGAGTTTACTGGTTATCTTCAATTCCGAAAACAGCATTCACATAGTTCTTGATGCTGAAAGGCTGAAGGTCTTCGGGTTGTTCTCCCAATCCTACAAAATAAATGGGCAGACGAAATTCCCGATAAATCCCCACAAGGGAACCGCCACGGCTGGTGCCGTCGAGCTTGGTAATTATAAGGCCCGTCAGATCAAATTCTTTGTGAAAGACACGGGCTTGCTCGATGGAGTTGCTGCCAATGGAGCCATCCAGAACTAACCAGCGGTGGTGGGGCGCTTGAGGGTCCTTTTTCTGCAAGACACGGCGGATTTTCTTTAGCTCCTCCATGAGATTTGATTTCGTGTGGAGGCGGCCTGCAGTGTCCAGTATGACTACTTTTCGTTCACGAGAAATGGCTGCCGAGTAGGCATCGAATGCCACGGCGGCGGAGTCTGCTCCGTGGTGACTGGAAACCAGGTCGAGTTCCAGGCGCTCGCTCCACGTTTTAATCTGCTCATTGGCGGCAGCGCGAAAGGTATCACAGGCGCCCAGAATTGCGGGAACGCCATCATTCTTGCAGAGCCAGCCCAGCTTGGCGGTTGTGGTTGTCTTGCCAGAACCATTTACTCCAATGAGCGCTATGACTTCGGGGTTATGAGAGAGATTGGAAGGCTCGAAACGACCTTCCGCGCCCTCCAAAACACGAGTCAAAACGGTAGAGGCGATTTTCACAGCCTCCTGCCCACGAAACTCTTTTTCCGATCTGAAGGCAGCCTTTATTTCGTCCAGAATCTCATTGGTGGTTTCTACGCCGAAATCTGCGGTATAGAGGGCTTCTTCGAGCTCATCGAGAGAGGCAGCATCCAGTTTGCGACCGCCAAAGAACCCGCCGACTTTTTCGAGGGCTTTGAAGAGGGTAGGGGCGGTTTTCTTAAAGCCTTCCTTAAACTTCTTAAATACGGAGAACATGAATTATCGGCGCTAAAAACTAGAGGGAGGACTCACGCAAGGGACGATCCAGCTTGAGCTTAAACTGGTCTAGAATGCCATTGATGAAGCGGCGAGATTCTCCGATGGAGAATACCTTGCTGAGGTCAATAGCTTCATTGATGGATACAATCGGGGGAATGTCTTTACGGTATTTCATCTCATAGATGGCTAATCGGAGAATCGCCAAGTCTATGCGAGCTATGCGCTTAAAGTCCCAGTTTTTGGTGTACTGCTTGATCACATCGTCCACCTCACTCAAGTGCTCAATCACGCCATTAACCAACTCTTCCGCGAATGCGTAATACTCGCGGTCATGCGGGGTGTGGTCCTGCTTAACTGCCGCTGGAGCTTCCGCATTTTGAGGAGGGGAATCAGTATCGCTGGATTCTTCGCGCGGGACATTTGTAAAGAAACGCTCAAGCGCGAGAGGAAGGCTGTCCGAAGGGTTGGACTCCCACATGTACAAGAACTGGACTGCGGCTACACGATTATCTCTGCGGGCGGACTTCATAGTTATTGGCTAAGTATTAAAAAAGTAAGTTTTTGTTGGGCTATGAGCTAAGCATTTGCTCTGCATCACGCCAATCGAATTGAGACTGTATTGGAACTAAGCCAAAGATGCTAGTTCCACTTTGGTTTGTTGGGACCCAGGAAGTCGTTTTCGTCCTCATCTTCGTCTTCATCGAGATCGAAGTCTTCCTCTTCTCTGTCGGCAAAGAGATCTTCATCCTCTAGCTCCTCAAGAGAACGGTCGAATTCAATTTTGTATTCTGCCATTTCCAGGGCGGCGGCGGCAAATTCGGCACCACGGTTCAGATTTCCGATGCAGCGATCTTTAGCTTGCTCCAAAGTAGTCGCGGTAATTACGCCGTTGATAACGGGGATTTCGGTGAGTTCCGAAATTCTGAGCAGAGATGCAGTCACGGTATTGGCAAGAACATCCGCGTGGTTAGTTTCGCCTTGTAAAATAACGCCTAAAACAATCACACAATCAACCGCAGCGGTGGTAGCTAGCATCCGCGCAACGTATGCGGTCTCAAAGGTGCCCGGAACGCGACGGATTTCGATATCTTCTTCGTCTACCCCTGATTTGCGAAGGACTTGCAGGACGTTTTGCATCAAACCGTCAACCAGCTCTTGATTGTAGCGGGCAGCGACGATGGCAAAGCGGAAGCCTTCTCCATCAATTGAAAGGGGTTCTGGATTATCTGTGCTCATTGTGGGAGTAGATTGGGTATTGGCTTGGCATGAGTCAAAGCGTATTCGGATATACTCTAAAAAATGGCAGAAGAGCTATAAGAGCTTGCCAGCAAAGCCATATCGCTTGAGGACTAGGAGATGCCTAGATTTATATCCTGGAATCTTAACGGATTAAAGAGCTGCCTTGGGAAAGGGCTGCTAGATTTTATTCAGCAGGAAGACGCCGATTACTACTGTTTTCAGGAGGTAAGGGCGACAGTCGCAGATGCCAGCAAAGTTGCGTGGCCATCAGGATACCATCTGTATTGCAATGAGGCACAGAAAAAGGGCTATTCGGGCACTGCTATTTTAAGCAAAGAGAAGCCGATATCAGTGGAGTATTCCATGGGTTTGCAGGAGGCAGATGCCGAAGGGCGCATTGTGGCGGCAGAATACGCAGATTTCTATTTGGTTTCTGTGTATGTGCCTAACGCACAAAGAGAACTTACCCGATTGGCACTTAGGAAAAATCAATGGGATCCACTGTTTTGTGACTATCTAAAAGGGTTGGAGAAGCACAAGCCAGTGGTGGTATGCGGTGATTTTAATTGTGCGCATACTGAGCTAGATTTGGCCAATCCTGGGCCAAACAAAGGAAACGCCGGGTTTACCATAGAAGAACGGGAGGGGTTTTCACGTTATCTTGAGGCAGGATTTGTGGATACCTTTCGCTCATTGCACTCAAACGAAAAGGGGCACTACACCTGGTGGACATTTCGCTCCAATGCACGGGAAAGAAACATAGGGTGGCGTATTGACTACTTCTTAGTTTCTGAGCCACTAAAACCACGAATGACAGATGCCACTATACGAGCTGAAATTAAAGGCTCAGATCATTGCCCTATCGGACTGGAATTGGCCTAGGGGGCTTAGCTCTCCGGCTCCAGGTTTGGCATACTAAAAATGCTGGAAACAATACCGCCATCAAATCGGATGCTTTCAACCGTTAGTTTCGAGGAGATAACGCCGTCGCGGTAGATTTCGATTTCACAAGGGACACTAATGCCATCAAATTGCTTGTGCTTAGTGTAGTGAGCCTCTTCCGTTATCCCATTCTTGGTCTGGCTTACCTTGCGTTCGATAAATAATTTGGAGTCGACATAGTGTAAATATTCTCTGCCGTTTGACTGTTTTGTCCTAATTACGAAACACAAATTTTCACCTACAGTTTTTTTCTCAGCAAGCAGCTCAAGCTCCAAGTCGGGCTGCTGGTAATCAAACAACCGAGAATTGATGCGGGCGTCCTGAATATAAACACTGGCTTCTTCTCCCGTTACTTCATTGACTATGGCGGGCGCGCGGGGTCTTAATTGCTGGCTCCAAACCTTTTTGCCATCATAGCCAAGAGTGTAATCTCCGTTTGGAAACTGGATGGAAGTTCGCGAGAGATTAGGCGCTTTTTTAACGACGGTAATGGGGTAGCTTTTCCCTTCGATTTCAAGAGTGCCCGTCATGTAAAAGCTATGGAGTTTTGATTGTCTGTCGAAACCTCCAGTGGCCTCGTAATGGCGCTCGAGAACTTCCCTGAGGGTGGTAGGTTCTTGCCTTGTAAAAAAGGGCGATGAGGAAGAATCTGATTTTCTAGCAACGTATTCTCTTTTGGGGCTGAGGTAATAGATGAGCGCTGTAGTACCTACAAACAAGAGAACAACCAGCAGTATGCGGAGACGCCAGTAGCGCCAAAATTGTTTGTTACTTCGCTTACCGTATCCCATGCCGCTTGTTATGGGTTTTTATTGCAAATTGGCAAGCTGAGAGAGGCTTTTGGTAGCGTTCGTTGTTTACATTGAGGGGAAGATGCCAACTATCATGCGATAATATGGGACAAAGAGTAACCATTGCAGACGTAGCCACTTATGCCCGTGTTAGCAAAACTACGGTCTCCATGGTTTTGCGCAAAAATGCCAAGATATCTGAGGCAACAGCAAAGAAAGTGATGGATGCAGTCGAAAAGCTTAAATATGTGCCAGACCCCGCGCTTTCGAAAATAGCAGCGCACAGATGGAAGACAAAATTGGTAAGCTCGGGATCAACACTGGCCTATATTACGATGGCACCGAAGAACAGGCTGCCGAGCCCACGTTTTTATGGGGCGAAGTCCGTAGCAGAGCAACTAGGCTACCGCTTAGAGTTTTTTTCACTTCAGGCATACCCAGGCATTTCCGCGCTCCTGAAAATAATTCACAATCGGGGGATAAGAGGGATTATCCTTGGCCGTTTTGGCGCCGAGAACAAAGAAATAGTGGAGTGTCCATTGTGGAGTAATTTTAGCGTGGTAGCTTGTGGGATGGGATACGCCGATCCGCCCTTTCACTGCGTAATACCCAATTTCCATCGGTCAATAACGCTTAGTGTGCAAAAGTTCGTGGTACGCGGTATCCGAAAAATTGGATTAATAATTCCCACTTTTAAGGCGCATAATAACAAACTGTCTCTGCACGATGGCTACAAGTATTCATCATTTTTCTATGAGATAGGCACCAGGAGCAATAACCAAGAAATGCCCGTATTTGTGGATGAATTTGAGGATAACGGATACTTCGAGAGGTTTAGAGATTGGTATGCAAAAACAAAACCAGAGGCATTCATCGTACCAGTTACTGGACGTTACTATGAATGGGTGGTTGCGTTGGGAATGGATCCTGCCGATTGTATGATATCCCTTTCTTGGGATGATGCTCACATGAAGGTGCCAGGATGGGTTCTTCCGCACAATGATCTAGGCGGACGGTCGGTTTCTGTGCTGCATTCGCTGATGTTGTCGAATGAAGTGGGGATCCCCAACAGCAGATCGTTGATCATGATTGATATGCCGTGGCGAGGTGGGGCTAAAAAATAACGATTTATTTTTACATTCCTAACCCAAGGAAAACTCCATAGGCAGCGAGAAGCGCGTATCCGAGCCATTTTGGGGTGTAAGCCAAGAATCCAGCAAAGATAAGGTGTATGGCTAGCCCGCCACCTATGAGGATCATCCCATGATTGAAAAGTTCGGGTAGGTGCATGGGAGTGAAAATAGCATAGATACCAAGGCAAAGAGGGATACATATATGCCCGTCTCCAACCTGTGAGGTGTAGACAACACCAATCCTATTGCGCCAGCCATAATATATCGCGAGGAGGGCGTTTGGAAGCACCATGAGCCAGCCAGTTAGCCACCCCAGTTTGTCTGCGGAAAAAAAGCCGCTTTCTTGCGATTGGAGCCATTCTACAAGTCCATTTAGGCTTACATATATGCCGTATGCGGCCGCTCCGAGTAGGCACAGCTCCAGAATGAGGATGCCTTCGGGCGACTTATTGTCCTTTATGTTGGATTTAAGGACGTCGAAAACATTTACGGATTGCCAAAACAGAAAAAGGCCAGTGAGCACGAGACCGTCAGTCATACTCAAGACACCATCGCGCCCCAGTGCCCAAGTTGCTCCCGTAAAAAACAATCCAGCAACAAGTGTCATGGTGAGCTGAATGCGGGTGATTTGGTGCTGCTGACGTTGTTTCCGCGCGGCCTTACCCTTTGATTGACGACTTTCTTGCGGGCGAAGAGAGAGGGCCCAGATTGCCAGAGGGATACCAATGAGCAGCGTGAGGTTTGTGGCGTTATTGACGATGCAATTTATAGCCACTTCCTCGCCAGGGCCTTGGTCCCTTATCATTAAGTAAACAAACAGAAGATTGCCCAGGCCTGAGCAATAAGGCGTTATTAATGTACCCAATGCAGTGCCTTCGTAGCCACTAGCTGCCATTTCTTCCAGCCTCCATATCATCAGAAAAGACGATACCAGAAACAAAAGGAGCAGGATAAGTGGACTGGCTAGAAGCGTGGCTAGCATGAAGGCCTGATACACAAAAGGAGTTTGCGGAGTTTGCCACTAAAAAAATGACTCACATACCCTCAATACTTGCAAAACCCAAGAATTTGAGATTGTTTCTCAATATATGGGAGGAATCAAATCAACACAGTTATCTAGTTACGACGTACATGCGGTACGAAAGGATTTCCCGATTCTTGAAACGCGAATTGGAGAGCACCCATTAGTCTATCTTGATAACGGCGCCACTACCCAAAAACCGAAGGTAGTGATAGATAAACTGACTTCATTTTTCACGAATGAGAATGCTAATATTCATAGAGGCGTACATGCGCTAAGCCAACGAGCTACAGATGCTTACGAAAGGTCTAGGACGGTCATTGCAAGCTTCATCAACGCGCCTGACCATCGGTCCGTGGTATTTACCAAGGGAGCCACGGAATCAGTAAATCTTTTGGCGCAGACCTATGGGCGGCAAAAAGTTAAGCAGGGTGACAATGTGCTCATTACCGCGATGGAGCATCACGCCAATATCGTGCCTTGGCAGCTGCTTTGCGAAGAGCGTGGAGCGGAACTAAGAGTGACACCTGTAAGTGACGCAGGTGAACTTGATTTGGAAGCATTCTCCAGGTTGATAGACGAGAGAACCAGACTCGTGTCTTTCGTGCACGTTTCGAATTCTCTGGGTACTGTGAATCCAGCCAAAGAAATGATTGCTATTGCGCATAGTAGGGGCGTGCCTGTTTTGCTCGACGCCGCGCAAAGTATTCAGCACCTAACGGTGGATGTTGTGGACTTGGATTGTGACTTTATGGTCTTCAGCGGGCATAAGCTTTATGGGCCTACGGGAATAGGGGTACTCTACGGCAAGCCCGCTCTCTTACAAAGCCTACCGCCATGGCAGGGTGGGGGAGACATGATTAAGTCTGTATCCTTTGAGAAGACGACGTTTAAGGGGATACCAGAGCGCTTTGAAGCGGGAACGCCGCCCATCGCCGAGGCGATTGCGCTGGGAGTCGCCGTGGAATATCTGCAGAAGCTGGGGCGTCCAATAGTGGAGGCCTATGAAAGCGAATTGCTCGCCTACGCCGTCAGTCAGCTAAGTGGGATCAAGGGGATGCGGTTCGTAGGCACGGCGCGGCATCGTGCAGCGGTTTGCTCCTTCCTGCTGGCCGATGTGCACCCGCATGACATCGGAACGTTTTTGGACGCGGACGGAATAGCCATACGAGCCGGACACCATTGCACGCAACCGCTCATGAAGCGCCTAGGTATTCCAGGGACGGCCAGAGCATCCTTTGCCCTCTATAATACACGCGAAGAAGTGGACAAGCTCGCGCTTGGCCTCGATAAGATAGTACGCTTCTTTAAAGTCTAGCACTCACTGCCATGAATGAAATGCAGGATCTTTATCAGGAAATAATTCTGGACCACAATAAGCGCCCGAGAAATTTTAGGGTGCTCTCAGGCTCCACACATAAGGCGGATGGCCACAACCCGCTCTGTGGGGATGAAATAAGCATCATGCTTAGGCTCGAAAATGGGGTGATTGGCGATGTTGCGTTCCAGGGAGAGGGCTGTGCCATTTCACGCGCCTCAGCGTCGCTTTTGACAACAGAACTCGTGGGTAAGGCTATCAGTGAGGTAGAGGCTATCAAAGGCAAGGTACTTGACCTATTAACCAATACCAACGCCCCTACCGCTGACCTCATGGAGCTGGGCGATCTGGCCGCTTTGCAGGGCGTGCGAGTTTTTCCAGCTCGTGTAAAGTGCGCTACGCTAGCATGGCACACACTTGAAGCGGCATTGGAGGGTAAGTCTGAAACCAGCACTGAGGCTTCCACCTAGTAAATGTCGCTAAAGGCAGATTCTTTGCGGCAGATACTACTGTGCGAGTTGGAGTTTTGAATCGAGGCGAACATTTGCTTGGGTTTTACTTTTAATTTACAGCCGATGGGAATACGCCTAGTTTGCGCAAAGATGTGGTCTTAAAATGTGAAAAAAATTCAAAATTTTTGTATGTGCACCCTCATATTAATGATAAATAGTAATTTATTTCTGTTTATAAAATAATAAGCATTCCTAGCTGTGTTGTCTTGAACCCCCTTGAAATACTAGGATTTAAGCCATTTTGCTTTAAGTGATACACCCCAGATATATTTGAATTTATAGTGTTGTTTAGGATGATTTTTTTCTTGTCACCGGTAGGGCTTTAAGCGTAGTTTAGCGACACTGTCTAATACCTGTGAACACTGCCCTTGCTTGCGGCATTGCTCTCAGCGGACTCTTTAAACTGCCCAACCATGCCGTCTCCGAAAAATCAGGGGATCCACATCGAGCTCAATCCCTATTCTGTACTGGCCGCTTCAACGGTCGGGACTGGTTTGCCACTGCAAGTCACTGAATTAAGGGAGTTTTCGGCTAATATGGAGCCCGAAAAGTTGGGCGAAGAAATTACCAAGTGGTACGACGTCAAAAAAGGAACGCGTACCTATGTAAAGGGGCACTGCGCAGGCTATCCCTCTTCACGATTTATTCGACGTCACACTCTGGATCAGCCCGCAAAAGCCAAGGAGCCTGCCTTCTTCACGGATCTGCTGAATAATCAGTTTCGTATCGATCCTGATAAAAATACAGTAGCTATTATCAATGCTACGGATGGCTCGCTCTTTGATACGACCAAGAATTTGCAGAACCAAAAAGAGCTTCTCTTGTGTGGCGCTTTGGTGGATGAGTGGAAAGAGATACAAAATCGACTTCTTTCTTGGAGCATATTTCCAGAAAGCATTCAGCTAGGCCAGCTCGCGGTGGTTGCTGGTCTTATGGATTATGCACGTTGGGCAAATCTCTCAATGCCCACAATGCTGCTGGAAATCACGCCGGAGTCTTCAAACTTGTTCATTTTCTCAGGTAATCAGCTGGATATAGCTCGTCCGATACCACACGGATTAAACGGTATGTTCCCGATGGTTCAGCAAGAACTGGGGCTCAAGGACGAGGAATCTGCCCGTAAGCTCTTTTATTCAAACACTTTCGACTTCACTGAGATGGGGTCCACTCTGCTTAGGAAAATGCTCAAGGAGTTGCAGGCATCGACGGGCTTTTACGAAGTGCAGACAGGGCAAACTATCGGGCAGCTTTTCATCTCTCTGCTTCCGAAGAATCTCAATTGGATAGGCCAAGTGCTATCTAGAAGCCTTGGCGTGAAAGTTTTGAACCCTGACTACACCAACTGGCTGAAACAACGCCAAATCACCCTAGCTGATACGATCCAACCCGAGACGCTCGACGCTCGTTGGTTTGGGTTGTTCTGTTTGATGGGCCAATTCTCACCCCTTTCTAAGGATGCTGAAAAGAAAGCCTAAAACTATTTCCCAGCCAGCATGGCGTCCAAACTTCCGCATAACGGAAGAGCTGCCGGATACCAAGGTCATCCGCACGGATTTCTTGCTCAACTTTATATTTGTGGCACTGGCTTTATTGGCGGGTGTTTACCTGCTGAATATCCAGCTGCAGATTTGGTCCTTAAAATCCTCAATTAACTCCTACGAGGAAAGAATCGCCGCAGGCGACGCTGATAACAAAAAGTTCCTTCGCCAAAGCGCCGACTTTGAGAAACAGAGCAAGAATCTAAAGGAAGTATTAGATTTTGTACGGGCACAAGTCCCTCCAACAAACCTGCTTGAAGCTCTTCAAAATTCGCGTCCAGAACAACTAATACTGACATCGGTTTCCGTGAGTCCACGCTCTGTAATCCAAGGCAGAAATAGAAACAATTACTACGACGTTACTGTTAACGGGAATGTAATTGGCGCAGCTGCTGAAGCTACCGCTATGGTTGAGCAGTTTAAAGAAGACTTTTCCGAGAGCGCCTTTATCAAGCCGATTCTTGTGAACTCTCAATTGGTCACGCTCACAAGGGACCAGCGCCTAGGCACCTTTAGTGTTGTCCTGAAATTCGAACTGCAAGGAACCTTGCCATGAACACCGAGCAGCTTCTTTCAAAATTAAAGCAGTATCCTATCGCTACTATAGGCGGTATCTTGGCCTTTGTTCTTGCCATTGTTATTTATTTTACAATGGGAGCTCCTGCCGGGTTGAAGGTAAAGGATGCTGAATTAGAGGGACATTGGAATACGATGGACGCCAACCGAACCAAGGCAGTTAATTTGAGTACGGAGTTGGCTAAAGCTAAAGAGACGGTGGAGTCGGTAGGCACCAAGTTAATTTCAATACAGAACAAGACTGCGAATTATCAGTATTTTTATGAATTGGAGGTAGCGAGTGGAGCCACTATTATAAATGTATTTCAAGAGGATGCCCCTCGCGCTGCAGATCCCGCCAAACCATCGCCGACTCTCTATAGTCTCGTTGTAGTAAGACTGGAACTTCAAGGCAGTCTTGAGCAGGTCGCTACCTTTTTTGAAAAGCTCTATGCTGGTGAACG
>CAZHQD010000027.1:0-1238 GCA_964533835.1 uncultured Puniceicoccaceae bacterium
TGCCCATAATGACAACGGCAATTTACATCTCTTTTTGGTATCCGCAAAAAGTGATGCAGCTGTCCTTCCTCACTCAAGGCCGATGAACGGTTCATGTAGAGTGAGGTAGCTACAGCCAGCACCTCACCTGCGTTCATCGGCAGCATCCACTATAGTTCCCGCACTGGTTGGCTATACCTTGTGCGGGCTTAGTTTACTCCCAGCCTTTTCTGCGGCTGGTTACGATGCACAGGAGGAAGATCATGAAAAAAAGAAACTTTGGCCGCACTGGCCTAACTGTGTCAGAGCTTTGCTTTGGCACAATGAATTTTGGTTGGACGATTGATCGCGCAACCGCTTTCGCCCTTCTAGATACCTACTACGCTGCTGGTGGCTCTTTCCTCCAGTCAGTTCATGTCTGTGGCGATGTTGCTTTGCTGCCCGATACCTTTCGGGCGCCCGAAGCTTGGATAGGTGAGTGGATGCACGCCCGCTCCATACCCAGAGAGACGCTCATTATCAGTTCCAGAGTCACTTTGCTTGATGGCAGCTCATCCAAAAGCTCCTCTCTATCCGCGGACCTTAAGCGCTGTTGCGAATCCTTGCTCCGCAGGATGGGCTTAGCGTCTCTTGATTTGTTGATCATCGAGTGGAATAACAGGCTCCTCCCGGCAGACGAAGCTGCGCACGCTCTGGCATCCATAAAGCAATCTGGCCTCGTGCGCCATGTCGCCTTTGCCAATCCCCCAAATTGGAGGGTTATGGAGTCCCTGGCTTTCTCCTCCCCTGATCATTCCATCGGAGGCCTGCAAACCAGTTTCTCCATTCAGTCCCGACGCGACATTAGCGCTGAAACCCTATCTCTTTGTAACTCATATAACCTCGGGCTAACGGTCACCTCCACTCTCGGAGGAGGCCACATGCGTTTGCGCACCCACCTCTCGGATGATAGCAGTCACCCGCACACTGCTCAGCACGATTACCTTCTGCGCTTGTTGTCCAATGTGGCCGCACAGCGCAGCGGATCTGTCGAACAAATCGCTCTCGCGTGGGTCCTTTCTCATAAGCTGGTGTCC
This sequence comes from uncultured Puniceicoccaceae bacterium, assembly GCA_964533835.1. Taxonomy (GTDB): domain Bacteria; phylum Verrucomicrobiota; class Verrucomicrobiia; order Opitutales; family Oceanipulchritudinaceae; genus CAZHQD01. The sequence continues at coordinate 1,056 of CAZHQD010000027.1, forward strand.
TCCGTTGTCACAAGCGTAAATACGCTCGAACAACTCTCCCAGCTGATCGACGCAGCCTCATGGAATCCGCCCTCGGCGAGCGCACTTCAGCCGCTTTCCTTCAAGGATTCCGACGCTGCTTTCTTTTCGCGATCGCCGCGCCTTTCGCGGCTCCCAACCCCCAAAATAACCCTATAAGCACCC
>CAZHQD010000027.1:1338-20471 GCA_964533835.1 uncultured Puniceicoccaceae bacterium
CCCTATAAGCACCCATACCATGAATACAGATACCTCAAAAATCCTTCTTAGCGGCATCGGTTTAGAACTCACCGACGCCATGAAACGCTTCGCTAAAGACAAAGCCGATCGGCTCTTTCGCCATAACCATGAGATCATTCGCGTGCGCATCGAAATCAGCCTTGAAATCAGCAAGGTGCGTGCGCCTACCTTCCTTATTCGTGGAATCGTAGAATTGCCTGGCCCAGACCTCGTGGCCTCTGTTCGTTCAGCAAACGCCTACGGTGCCATCGAAAAAATGGTGACCTTGCTCGATCGCAAAATCCGCCACCGCCATCGGATTCGCATATTAAAGCGCGCACGTCCTAAGGGTATAGACCTTGCGGCCGCACTCCCCAAGGTGCCCCTCGCGAGAAGCTATCGCTAAAACTCCTTCTCAGCGCGCACGCCTCTGAATGCAGTCTCTCACCAGACTGCATTGCTCCCTTCTTTTGTGCGCCGATCTCGATCTGCAGCTCTCTCTGTTTCCAAGAGAGAGCGCTGATTTCTCGCACACTTAACTCGTCCCACCCACCAACCTCTCAAACGATAATATCAGCTAACCATTGCATCCCCATGAAAACCATATTCTTAACATCCACCGATTATGATCGCCTATCAACCCTGGTTACGGAGCTCCCCTTCAAATTCAAGGAAGAGCTAAAAGGCGCGGTTATCTTTCACCCGTCGGCCATTCCTCCCAATACGGTTACTCTCAATTCCAGAGTTGTCCTGCGTGACCTCAAATCAGGCGAAATCGAGGACTGGATCGTCACCATGCCTCAGCATGCCGATATCATGGAGAATCGCATCTCCATCCTCGCGCCTATCGGCATAGCCATTCTGGGCTACTCGGAAGGTGACGAAATCGAATGGGATACGCCAGGCGGCATTCGCAAACTGAGAATCGAAAAAGTGGTTCAGCGCGCCTTCTCCGTGCCCGTGTCCCCATTGCCACTCTACTCCTTTAGCTAACGCTTATCATGGAATTCAATCCACAGTTTGACTACTGGGCGTGGATAGTCCTCCCCCTGCTTATCTTCACCGCTAGGCTGGTGGATGTCACTCTCGCCACCCTCAGGCACATCCTCATCTACAAAGGCGCGCGGGCCATTGTCCCGGCGCTCGCCTTTGTAGAAGTTACCATCTGGCTGGTAGCCATTACCCAGATCATGCAAAACCTAAACAATTGGGCATGCTTCATCGGTTTTGCTGCTGGCTTCTCTGCAGGCAGCTACGCAGGAATGGTTATTGAGGAAAAACTCGCCCTCGGCTACCAACTTGTAAGGGTGGTTGCCGAAGGCAGCTCCGACGAGCTCCTCTCCACCCTCGCCAAATACCGCTTCGGCGTTACCAGAATCAAGGCTACGGGCTGCATGGGCAACGTGGAAGTCTTCTTGATTGTCTCCGAGCGCCGCAAACTCAAGAACCTCCTCGCGCTTATCACTGCACTAAACCCCACACCCTTCTACACCGTGGAAGACGTGCGGTCAGTCGGCATCAAATCCTGGACCAAAAGCGCCATCCCGGGAGCCTTCGCCTTCGAGGGGAGCCTCAAAAGAAAGTAACCCACCCTCATCCCCACCCAAGGCCATTCATCTCTTGATGAATGGCCTTTCTTTTCCCCAACGCTCAAAGGACGCTGTTGCACCATGCCCCTTCAACGCTGTAACAACGCTGCTATATCCGCTCCCCCAACATCAGGCGTAAACTCATAACTTGGTGCCTCTTCCACATATTTCTGTGGAACCACTACAGAAGTTCACAGCCATCAATGCAGCTCGTATGAGCCATGCAGGCGAAAGGACTTTGGATAGTAGCCAAGTATCATTCCCAGTTGGCGTATGTTCCATACGTTGAGCGCTACTTGATAGGTGACATCTGGTTCGATAACGGTCGGTGTTGCCACAAACTGCGCTTCGAAGGGGCGCGGCATGCCTTTCGCCAACTCGGACTGCACGCTTAGTATTTCCGAACCCGTAAGCTCGACAGTGCCCGCTAGATCATAGTTAGTAAAATAGGCGTTTAGATCGTCGAGTGTCGCTTCGGGAGAAAATTTCAGTTTCATGTCCGGGAATGAGGTCATGAAGGCCAGTTCCGATCCAGTCTCCCTCAACATATGTTCGGCTTGCCACTCATTCAGAGTGCGGCTGTCGGTGGTTTTTTCAGGAACTTTGGTCTGTCTGTTCGCTGTCATCAGCCATTTCCAGTCGCTATTGAAATTACGCGCCGCCAGCACGGTGTCGCTGCCTGCATCGACTAGAAGGAAATCAGGCGAACTCCACGCATAGTCGTTCCTATGGATTAGTTCCGTGGCTGAAACACTGGATTCTGCCTCCTTAGTGGCAATCCAGTAAATCAGCCTTTCTGGCCGCAACGGATTGAAGTGGAGTAGGCCAAAACCCCTTCCGTTAAAATCCCAAGTCTCCTCACCCAAATGAACAACTCCGTTCTTCAGTTGAACTGGCAATTCCTTACTTATGGACTTAACCAGGAGATTGGATTCGTCCGTGCCGATTAGAATGAGATTATAGCGCTCAAGATCGGCCTCGCTCACCTCCGTGTCCGCCTTGATTGGGAGCGCCCCAAAGCGTTGCACCCGCCAATGCTCGTCAGGAATACCGGCGTTTGGACTAATGCTTACGCTCTCCGCAAACTGCTTCAGCGCCGCCGAATTCGTCGCATCGCCTTGTGTTCCATATACAACCATAATCGGCTCGCCATGATACATAGCCGGCAGTCCTCCCGGAAAATGGTAGCGGCGTTTCTGGGCCGCTGGCTTGCTGGTGCTCACTTTGGGGCCAGTACCGTTATCCACCACCCACAACTGTGCGGGCGGTTCCGCTATGGTAACGGGCATTTCGCCGTTCAGAACAACATGCAGCGGCATTGTTCGCTGTGCGGGGCTATTATCTAAATCCATACGTACAATACCGGCATCCTGCACCGACAAGTAAAGTGTGTTAGTCTCGTCCAGTACCGCTCTCACCTCGGGCAAAGTGTCCGAAGCGCCGAACTTTTCCACGACTATCCACCAAGCCTTAGTGGCCGCTTGGTCAATAGGCTTGAATACTATTTGCCTCTTCTCCTTGGCCGCAACCCGATGCAACCCTGTCGCCCATCTATCCAACGCCGCCTTGCCCTCAGCCCACCGCCCAATATCGTGTCCAAATCCGGTGGTCTCGGCCATTACCGCGCGCCCGCCCATTTCATTAACGGCATTGATGGCTGATCGCGCAAACGATACGCAGACCGCATCGTCGTCATCCGAGTGAAGGGCAAAAATCGGTATCGATATCAGGTTCTCTAGTGGAACTTGCATGCCGCCTCCACAAAACGGCGCCACAGCGGCCCATCGGTCGGGGAATCGGGAACCTATCTGAAATGCTCCGAACCCTCCCATGCTCCCTCCCGTTAGTATCACCTGATTTGAGTCAATCGGCCAGTGTCTCAGAAAAAACTCCGTGGCCTCGATGACATCAACCGCGCTGTTTCCGTAGTAGGAGCCAAAGCCGCCGCGTCCCTCGGGAACCAACTCGAAGTGGTCATGCTCGTGCTCTGGGGGCAAAAAGCGCGGGTCAAAGCCATAGAAGTGGCCGCCTCCGGCGCCATGGAGATTCACGCGCGCCTTCCAGTAAGTGCGGTTGTCGGGATTGTATGTAGCAGGCACCCGCAAACCGAATGGCTGCGGAGTGCCATCAATACGGGAAAGATAGGCCCACTCCAGCGAATCGGTCTGGCGGCTCAGCGCTTCCGGTCCCTCCGCCTGCATTTGCCGTGCGCTGCGCAATTGGTAAGTGCGCCGAGCCACCGCTTTCTCATCCAGTTTTCCAGGCTGCTCCAGGTTACCTTTGAGTTGCTCGGTTGCGAAGGCCAGCATCCCGGCGTATGGATCGGCAAATTGCTCCTCTGATGGGTACCCGTCTAAAATATAGCCCATTCCAGCAAGTGTCGCCTCCGCCTCCTCCCGCAGATCGCCAGTCACCAGCCAGTCCTCGGTCCAGAGTTCATTGCCTTCGCGGAAGAGGTCACTGCGAATATGCAGGCGGTAGGCGCCTGGCGGCGTTGTCAATTCCAGCGTATCCCCTAGCTTGATGCCCTCCTCCTTCAAAAGCTTTCCCCGAATATCAATGACCTGTACTCTGAGATTTACATCGGGGCATATATTCGGATGGAGAGAAGTTGAAACCGTTATGGGAGTAACCACCTCTGCCTGACGCTCCTGAGTTGTTCCGAAACGCACCTTCAGGTCGAGCAGTCGTGGAGAACGCTTGCTCAACTCCAGGGCTTCAGTGTCATTAAACACCTCCATCACCAACCCCCAACCACCTGCTTTCTGGTCTATCTTGACCATCACGGGATTTCGTCCCTTTTGAAGTGCCGCGTGGAAGTAACGGGGATTCTGCCGGATTCCCTGCCCGGCGGGATTAAAATCGCGAAAGACTTCCACGCCATTGATCCAGATGATTGCCCCATCGTCAGCCGAGACATAAAAGTGGCCCACCTGCTCTTGATCCGCCTCTATCTCGGCGAACATATAGGCCACTTTGTTAACAGGGTTTCCCAGAGCGGCTTCGAGCCAGGCCTCCTCCCCTTTGTCAACTTTCAGCGCTTGTGCTTGGACTATCCCCTCTGGCATCCGTATCTCGGTCCCAAGCGTCAAGCGTGCCTTACCCTCACCGCCTAACGATTCCAGATAGTCCACTCCAAAACCACCCCTCGTAAACCCTTGATCGTCTGGCTGAGAAAGCTCCTCGTTAGGGAATGGCCCCAAGACAATCCACTCCTTCACCGCATTATCATCGCCGGAAAAAACATGGACTGCCGTTACACCTTTCAACGCAGCCGCAAACAGAACACAAAAACACAAACACCTTAGAGGTAAGTGAGAGTTCATACTCTCCTTTTATCGCTCAAAACCGCTATGTCAACGTTATCTTTGGTTAGCTGCCTCTGATGCAACCCACTTACTCAAGGCAACAAGTCCCCAGTCCGCGAGTAGCTCACCGTCCGAAACGCCCCACTCTCCGTCCGCTTCCGAAACGCCACCTCCCCCTCCGTCACCAAATACAACCCATCCGACGCCGTCCCCTCCTCGAAAATCACTTCCTCAGGCGCATAGTCACACTTCACCGCCTGGCTCGCCAACGGCCCAAGCTTCCGCTTCAGCAGCTTCTCAATAGATGATGGCGACGCTTTAAGCATAATCGTTTCCCTCATTTCCATTTCCACCCCACCATTATCACCATCCCCACCCGCCTGCTAAATCGAATATGGCACGAGGCGACGCGTATTCGTGGATTGTTTCTTCAAACCCTTGTCCGCGCCTATCCCAATCTTACCGCTTGTGCCGCAATATGCCCAGATATTGAAGCAACAAACGTCTTTAGGCTCGTCATTTGCGATATTGCGCCGTATCCGCCACTTTTGGCATCTTTACGACTCGCGCAGATAATCGCACCTCCACCGTAAAGGCCCTCCTTGACGAGTTTTTGGCACAATAGATCATACCTTTGCAAATAGGATGTGTTTGTGAACTCCTTCAAGGTTCTGAAGTGAGGTGAGTGCTCCCGGACAACTGCTCGGGATGCCGTAATATCCTCCACCAACATCAGCCACCCAACATACGGCCTTGGCTGTTTTCCAAAAGCTCCTTCACGATAGGCAGTCCAAAAATCATGCGCGGTACCTATGGCCTCTTCTGCTCTATTGTTGAAGTTGTTGCCAAACGATGGACCCACTTGACTCTTCAACTCTATCGCCAAAACCAACTCTCCCTTGTGCATTACGAGCATGTCCCAGAGTTTGGTTGGCCTAAAATAGCCAGGCAGCGCCAATGCTCTCCTGTTGAGATAAATGCTTGCATTTTCTAGTCCATTGGCGATCACCAACGACTTTATCAAGTCGATAAATCCTTCCATGTTTCTGCCTGCTGTCACACTGGCGCGTTCACCGTGATCTGCTGTGCCAGATTCTATCTGCTTCTTTTTTGCGGCATCCCGTTGCTCCCAAAACAAGCGAACCGCTTTTTGTGTCTTTTTCTCGTAATCTGCTAAATCAAGGGCCATCGTTATTCTCCTTTGCCTACCAAGGCAGCAATTTCCGCTTCATTCAATCCATAAAGTGCATACGCCCCCCTATCGCAAGCCGCCCTATCCCGTTTGAGAGCGGCCTGTGCTAATTCCTGTCGCAGCCCCTCTTTCACGTCATCCCAGTGTGGCAATCGCAAACGCCTCAAGTATTGGGCCTGAAACCGCACATAGCCCCCACGCATTTTGGTCGAATAGTTCATAATGAATACACGTGTCACTTTCGACATCAAGACCGCTTGTAATGCGCGCATGTCCCACTCCGCCGATAGCACATAGTAGAGATTGTGATGCGGATAATAGCTTCCACTCTCATACACTATATGCGCATCCCCTTTTATGTCGGGTATCAACAATTTTGGCTTCCTTGCCAAATCGGGCCAAATCCTATCTATCGTTCGATACCAGTTCTCGGGCGCCTTTCTTGCGCAATGCCTATTGGCGATCACCTCCCTGTTGGCTTCCAAGTAGTTGCGTAACCTTGGATATTTATTGAGATCGGCTAGGCTACCGTCCTCCTCGAATGGGTTGATCACGCCCTTTCCTTGCCAGTGCATTTCTCCTGTTTGAATATCTGTGGTGGTGGCCAGCGGTAGCTTCCTGTCCGTCTCCACGTCGAGCCTTTGATAGTCCCCGATAAATACCCGATCCGCTCCCGTGGCTACGCCAATACCCACCCTGCACCTAGCCTCCTCCAGTGTGGGATAGGTCGCTTCTATGCGCCTTATCACTTTTACCTGATCGCTCTCTTCCCACAGCCAAGGCTCTGCGCCATTCACTATGCCCTTCACCTCCCGCACCATAGTTTGCTCAGACAGGTTCACCGCTCTTACCTCGTTCGCTACTCTGGTGAGTGTTTCCCCATTTAGTCTCGGTCTGTGAACAACTCGCGTCACGTTGCTTTTGGCTTTCCTTATGATCGTAATCGCAGGATAGGCGCTCACTTTCGCATCAAATGCATCCGTGTCCACCATATCCACGTAAGCCATCAAGTGGAACCCCTGCGCCACAAGTGCTCTCAACGGAGCACCGTAACGATTTTTCATCCAACGATCAGTACAGATAAACCCTAGCTTTCCCCCCTCGGCGAGCAGTGACAATGAGCGCTCTATAAACGGCACGTAAATATCCGCCCGATCATAGAGTGTATTATAGCGGGCACGGTATTCAGCCAACAATGCGGCGGGTATCCTCTCTTGCCTTACGTATGGTGGATTTCCTATCACGAAATCAAAACGCTCTTCATCGGCTTCCAGCAAAAAATCCCCGTTTCGAAGCCATTTGCCCGCAATTGCATTCGCTTCCTCATAGCCTATTCCCTCTTCTACCAACCGATTGACTACCCATTTCCTCGTCGAATAAAAAGAATTCTCGTCCAGCTCCACAGCGCGTATCGCATTTACCAACTCATTGACAGCATTGCCTACGGCACCCCCGTGCCTACGCCAAGAAGTAAGTAATCGCTCCAACATCAATCCAAGAAACACCCCTTGTCCAAAAGCTGGCTCCAAGGCACGCCGCAAATGCGGCGATTCCGTTTCCACATACCCCACCAAATCTAAAATAAATGCCGCCACTTCCCTCCGCGTAAAGATGGCTCCACGCTCGTCCCCCGCGACTTCGACACTCCGTGTTTCCAATCGGCTTCCGCCTATAACCGGGCGCGTCAACAAATCCTCAATAGGCAAATCAAGCAAGGCTTGTCGACTCGGTTTCCTCATACTCACTACCTTAGCTCCAAATACCCCTTTAGACTAGCAAAAGTTACACGATTCACCCCTGCACCTACCCTCGCGAATCCTTCACGGCCTGCTCCAAGTCTCGCTTCACATCTTCCCCTACAATTATCCCCCTATTGCAAAAAAGATAGCAGCCCAAACCCACGCGCCACCTTGCTCAAATGCTTTCATCCACGCTAGCAGAAAGCCAATAATCAACACACACCCTAGAATCATCTCCAATAAAACCCTGCTTCCAGCCAAAGCCTTTGCACTTTTTGCTTCTGGCAAACGCTCACTTATATGCCGCGAAATTTTCTGTTCAGCTACAAACGCTGCCAATTGTATTATGCCCAACAGAAATGTGCCCCAATTGCCATTCCTCAATGACGCATAAATAATGAGCGCAATGCCACCTGCCAATACCGTTACCTTAAACCACCTCTTTGCGTTGTTTGCTCCTTTTGCCATTACACCATCTGGTCAAATTTTGCCCATGCTGCCAATCAACTCCTAAATTCGCTCCACCCCCAATATCACAAAATGGCACCCCACAAATCACATTTCGCCGCTTGTCTCCGCCTACAAACTACCCATATCCTCTCCCTCATATCACACAACCCACGCAACCACCCACATTCCACCGCTCCAGCCTTCAACCTTTAACATTTAACCTTCAACCTTTAACCAGCCCCGACCACCTCCAAAAGAAGTCGAAAAGTAGGCGAAAAGACAGCGAAAACGCCCCGAAAAAAGAGTGAAAAACACCATAAAACACCTACTCCTAACCATACCTCCCCTAACACCCTCACAAGCAACACCTTAAAAATTCCAAAATCACCCACACTTACTAACGCCCATTTTTCAGGTCTTAAAACCGAACACCTAAAACTTGCCTTCCCTCCCCTGCCTCAACTTCTTCCTTTTTCCTTTCCCCCTCTGTGCTCCTCCCCGCCTCTGCGGTGAACCCTTTTCTTCCTTCTTCCTTCATTCTTCTTCCTTTTTTCTATGGCCAAAATAACCCTCATCGGCGCAGGCTCTGTAGTCTTCGCTAAAAACCTAATCTGCGACATCCTGCAAAACCCGGCCCTCGTCGGCTCCACCATCTGCTTGATGGACATCGACGCCGCCCGCCTCAAAGTCGCCAAAATCCTGGCCGACAAGGTAGTCGCCCAGCTCAAGGCCCCCGCGAAAATCGAGGCCACCATGGACCTCAAGGAAGCCTGCACAGGCGCCCGCTACGTGATCACCATGATCCAGGTCGGCGGTTACAAGCCTGGCACCGTCACCGACTTCGAAATCCCCAAGAAATACGGCCTCCGCCAAACCATTGCCGATACCCTCGGCATCGGCGGCATCTTCCGCGCCCTCCGCACCATGCCCGAACTCGTAAAAGTCGGCAACATGCTCCGCGACTTCGGCGCCGATAGCCCACTCTACCTCAATTACTCCAACCCCATGGCCATGAACATGATGGCCATCGACCGCGTTTGCCAAATCCCCTCCGTCGGCCTTTGCCACAGCGTCCAGGGCACCTCCCGCCAGCTCGCGGGCTACATCGGCCTCCCCTATGAAGACATCAGCTACAAAGTCGCTGGCATAAACCACGTCGCCTTCTTCCTGGAGTTCAAATACCGCGGCCAGGACGCCTACCCCCTCCTCTTCAAAGCCCTCGAAAACCCCCAAGTCTTCGCAGCCGATAAAGTCCGCTTCGAGATGATGCGCCGCCTCGGCTACTTCGTCACCGAGTCCAGCGAACACTTCTCCGAATACTGCCCCTACTTCATTCACCACGGCGACCAAGTCATCTCCGATTACGGAATCCCGCTCGACGAATACATCCGCCGCTGCGAATCCGTCATCGCCACTTGGAAAGACACCGAAAAGCGAATGCTCGAAGACAATAAGCCCATCACCATTCGCAAAAGCGTCGAGTATGGCTCCCACATCATCAACGCTATGGAGTCCGGCGAGCCCATCGTTGTCTACGGAAACATCCCCAACAAAAACCTCATCACCAACATCCCCTACAACTGCTCGGTGGAAGTCCCCTGCCTCGTGGACAAGCAGGGCATCCAGCCCACCCACGTCGGCGACCTCCCCCCACAGCTAGCCGCCCTCATCCGCACCAACGTCAACGTCCAGGAACTCACCGTCCAGGCATTCCTCACTGGCGAGCGCGAGCACATCTACCACGCCGCCATGATGGACCCGCACACCGCCACCCAGCTCACCCTCCCCCAAATCTGGGCCATGTGCGATGAGCTCATCGAGGCCCACCAAAAAGACGGCCTCCTCGGCCAGTTCAAGCCAGTCCGCAAAAATACGGGCCGCTCCGCCGCCTCCCTCGCCCGTGTCGTTGCCAAAATCGAGGACCACACCAAAGATCTCTCCAACGCAGACCGCTTCGACCTCGAACTCGTTGTGGACAACGATACCGACTCCACCTACAAAGGCGCCCTCTCGCTCACTCTCGACCGCGCCCTCTTCACCACCTCCACCCCACAAAACCTTCCCGTGGAAGTGGCAGCTGGCGCCACCCTCCGCCTCCCGCTCACCGTTGAGCGTCTCGGTAATCACGAGTCTATTCTCAATATTACCCTCCGCGGAGACTCCACCAAAGTCCTCGGCGTGGATTACCGCGAGATCCACCGCGCCCACGTAAAGGCAGGCTCAGGCTCCAAGGCCGCCCCCATCCACATCAGTTGGTCAGGCAACACCGTCGCCGAAGGCAAGCTCGACATCTCCTCTGATGCCCTCACCCTTGCCCTCCGCGTAAACGACAGCGATATCAGTATCAACGACCAAGCCTTCTGGGAAGCCAGTGCCATTGAGCTCTTCTTCAACCCCGCAGGCCCGGAAAGCGGCAAGCCCCTCCAGCTCGTCGCCCTCCCCGACCCCGCCAACCCCCGCGTCATCCACGCCAAGGGCGGCCTCGTCTCTGGCTCCTCCATGTCCCTCAAGGCCGACAAGGCAGGCTACGACTGCGAAGTCCGCCTCCCCGCCTCGGCCCTAAATACCCCCATCACAAAGCCCTTCCTCATGGAGATCCAAATGCGCGTCAACGCCCTCGGCGACGCCCATGGCCGCATCGGCCAGGCCTGGCAAAACAGCCACTCCCCCCACATGAGCAGCAGCCACTTTGCTGTCATCGAGCCCCTCAAGTAGTAGTTTACTCCTACATCCCATTCACAAAGTCCCAAGCAAAAGCCCCGGGCGGATTCACTCCGCTCGGGGCTTCTTAAATTATCCACCTCAGCAAGGCCCTACTTCACAGATCGGGCAAACTGGATAAAGCCCTTTGCCTGCTTCGAGAGCATATCCACCAGGGCGGGGTCCGTCAGCTTGCCATCAGGCCCCAGCACGGTATGCACCTTGGAGATAAAGACCCGCTGCGGGAAGATGTACCCATTCCGATAGCCCCAAATAGACTGAAGCTGCTCCACAGGCCTCAGCGCCCCCCACATCCCCGCAGCGATCCCCACAAAGCACACTGGCTTGTTCTCAAAGCTCTCAGGAAAGGGCAGCATGTCTATGAAGTATTTCAGCACCCCTGGGAAACTCCCATTGTACTCAGGCACCACCACGATTAGCCCCTCAGACTTCACTATCTTGTCCGCAAAGGGCTGAAACGCCGCAGGCTTCTGCGAGTAGCTCAGCGGGTTAAAAATCTCCGGCGGCAAAAACGCCAAATCCACCACATCCAGCTTCTCGCCGTGCGTGGCATAAAGCTCCGTCACCTGTTGGGCGACTTTGCGCGTGTTACTTCCTGGCCGATTGGTTCCGCTGATTATCGTTAGCATAATAAAGTGACACTACCCACGCTGGCGATTTTCGCAAGCGCCCTGCCCTCAAAAATAGCGCCTGCTAGGGCGTCGTTACTTTGAGACGCAGGGAGACGACCGAACCATTCGGCACGGGGATCTTGGCGCGATAGGTTACCGTGGAGGCATCCTCAGTCATCTGCTCAGTCACCACTCCTGTGGTATTCCATATCAGGAAGTCTGTGGTCTTTTCCACTGTGGCTGTAAACACCCGCCCCTTCTGCACGGTGTAAGTCAGAGTGAGGTATTCCACGTTGTCCTGCCTAAGCTTGCCCGCCGTCAGCGGATCACCATTGGCCGTTTTGGGCCCTAGGCCGAGGGCAAACTCCGTGGCATTGTCTATCCCGTCGTAATCAGGGTCGGCATTCGGCCCTGAAACCTCTGGCTGCGCTAATTCGCCAACTGTAAAGTTGACCGCGCGCCAGTCGTCAATCGTCTCGTCAGTCTGCTGCGTAAATACGAGCTGATCCACCCATGCGGTGTCCTGATTGGCAGCTACGCTTGCGTTCTTGGCATAGGTCCAGCGCAAGGTGTGCGTGCCCGCGCCCACTTGATAGCTCTGCTGCGCAAATGGGGTCACACCATCAATGCGGGCCTGCTCCACATTGTTGATAAAGAAGGCCAGGAAGTCCGCATTGTTTGCTACGGCGTCCTCGCAAGAGCTCGCCCAGTAGAAGCTCACTGTGCCAGGCCCCGTTACGGTAGTGCTAAAGGAGCTGGTCTGGCTATTGCCGATGACTCCTGCGCGTATAGAATCCGTGCCATCGTTGCTATTGGCGGTGGTCGGGCGCCAGTTGGCATTGCCCGAATTAGTGTAAGTCAGATCTGTGTTGTCCAAGCCCTCGCCAAGAGGATTAGCCGCGCCAAACACCGTCACTCGGGCTTCGTTGCTCGGCGTAGTGCCATTGCCATTCGTGGCGAGAAGCTTGTATTGGCCCGAATCCGTCGTGCTCACACCATTTTTGGTGAGGGTGTTTGTGGTGAAAGGTTCGTCGGCGTTATTCTTTTGCCATTGATAGGTTACAGCGCCCTCGCCAAAAGCCGTAGCCGTAAGCGAAAGATTTTCACCCGCAATCAGGTCGGCATTCGCGGGATGCGTCAGGAAGTAAGGTGCCTGTCCAGCCAGTGGCACATAGGTCACATTGTCCACCCAGCCAGCATCACTGCCCGCAGTAGTGCCAGAGTCCTTAGCATAGGCCCAGGCAATTTCCTTGGCTCCTGTGCCGCTAATCGGCTGGGTCACACGTGTCCAATCCACATTGCCTGAAATCGGGGTTCCCGTTACAGAGCCATCTACTTCAAGGGAAAGCGTGTCTGCATTGGCTTCTGAAGAGACCTTCCAGTCGAAGATCAGCACCCCGGGTGCCGTTACCAGCGTGCGCAGTCTCGTGCTTGCAGAGTTCCCTATAGCGCCGCTTTGGGCCGCTGAAGGTGCAGACTGGAATGTAGTCGTCTGGCTAAACCAGGGTGTTGCTCCAAATGAACCAAAGTTGAGCGCCGCATTGTTCACGGCAGTGGCTAGGCTGGAATCGTTGGCGGGAACCGTGAGCACCACATTGTTGCTTGGCACACTGCCACCTGCATTGGAAACCGTGACCAAATAGGTGCCGCTATTGGCCGTCGTGAGATTGCTCAAAGTTAGCGTGTTTGTCGTGGAAAGCACCGTTGGATCACCCTGCTTTGTCCATGCGTAAGTCAGTCCTGTACCCGTAGCTGTCACCGTATAAGTCACGGAAGAACCAATGATCTTTGTTTGGGTCGCAGGTGTAGGCTGTACTGTGATCACTGGCGGAGGAGTGCCTTGAAAGATCGTAAGCACAGCCACATTGCTGGTGGTGGTGCCTCCGGCATTGGTCACCTCGACTGTGTAGTTGCCGGAGTTCGCCACGGTCGCGCTCGTAAATGTCAGCGTGCCCGTAGTGGCGCCAGTGATATTGTCCACATTAGTCACCACGTCTGTTCCCTTTTTCCATACGTAGGTGAAGGGCCCGATTCCGCCCACATTCACAGACAAATTCACGTTGTTGCCGGCTTCTACCGTTTGGCTTTGTGGTTGGGAGGTGATTTCAGGAGGCAGCACGCCATTGGGCACCCAGCTTACTGCATCTACCCAGCCCGCATCCGCGCCTTCACTCAAGGAAATGTCTTTAGCATAGCGCCATTGCAGCGTCAGCGTTCCCGTATCCAAAATTTGATACGATCTCTGTGCCCAGTCTTGTTCACCGGAAATTTCTTCTGATACGACAAATGAGCCATTGGGTCGGATAATGCGGAAACGCAGGGTATCCCCACCTGCCTCGGAAGATACCTTCCAGCGGAATGTCAGCGCTCCAGGACCCGTAATGGTGGTGCGCATAATTGTCGATTGGCTGTCACTGATAGTGCCTGATTTGGCGGAATCCCCACCCTGGAAGCTCACATCGGATACGCTGGACCAGAAGCCGTCGCGCCCTGTGCTCCATGTAAGCGACTCGGCCTCCACAGCTTGTCCAAGCGCTGGAAGTATATCAAGGACCGTGAGCGTAGTGCTACGGCTATCACTGCCTGCTGAATTGGTGACCGTGATTGAGTAAGTTCCACCATCGGCTACCTGCACATTGTTCAGATTGAGCGTGCTTGCAGTGCCCACCGTAGTGGTGCCCTTCTTCCATTCATAGGTCAGCGGCTCGGTGCCCGTTGCGGTTACGCTAAATGATACATTGGCGCCTTCCTCGACCTCCTGCGCAGTCAGCGTGGAAGTGATCTGCGGCGGCAGTGCGGCGCCATAGTCTATTGCCCCGTTAAGATTCAAGCGCTTCCCCGTGCGGATGGTGCTGGCAAGACCGGCAACTGCATCGCTCCCTGCGTAAAGGCGACCCAAAATTTCCTCGGGAGTCTCTGAGGGATACTCTGAAATCAGAACCGCCAAAGCGCCCGCCACGACCGCGCTGCTCATCGAAGTGCCGCTCATCGTGCCGTAGCTGTTGTTTGCGGAGAATGTCGTAGAGAGTATATCTGCTCCGGGAGCAGCGATATCTACCGTCTCAACCCCATAATTGGAACTGCTCCACAGCACGTCCGTGCGTGTAGTAGCCGCTACCGATACCTGCCGCGAAATATCAAAATTGGCAGGATACACATCGGTGAAATCATTATTTGCCGCCGAATTGCCCGCGCCTGCCACCAAGAGAATGCCTTCATCCGCCGCAGCCAGCAATGCATTCTCCAAGGGGGCGCTGTAAGTTCCAGAAGCCCAGCTGTTGTTGATCACGTTTGCTCCATTGTTGCGGGCGTAATTGATCGCTTGAATTGCGTCCGTAAGGCTTCCGGTCCCTGAGCTAGAAATAAATTTCAGGGGCATCAATTGCACGTCCCATGCGACACCTGTAACTCCGGTAGCATTGTTGCCAACGGCTCCCGCAATTCCTCCCACATGCGTGCCGTGCCCAAAATCGTCGTTCGCGTTCGCATTCCCCGCGCCTGACCCTACAAAGTTCGCGCCGTTCACATCGTCCACAATTCCATTCGCGTCATCGTCGATGCCATTGCCTGCAATCTCCTCTGGATTCACCCAGAGATTGCCAGCAATATCCTCGTGCGTTAGGCGCACACCGCTGTCAATAATCGCCACAATCACGGTGTTGCTGCCCGTGTTAGTATCCCACGCCTCAGGCGCGTCGATATCTGCGTCCACCGTGCCGCCTGATTGGCCCGTGTTATGCAGATGCCAAAGGTCCCCATAGCTGGTATCGTTTGGAGTGGCGAGGGCACGTGCGATGTAATCTGGCTCCGCGCCTACAATCGCCAATTCGCTCTCTATCGTGTGGAGCGCCTCCGCTACGCTGTCGAGTTCTTGCGCGTTTAAATCAATTCGATAAATGCCGCACCCGTCTCGCAGGCTCATCAGCAACTCTGGCTCCGTTTGAAAAGCTACCGCCACTGCCTCCGCCTCCTGCACAGTCAGTGTGGCGGCCAGATTGCCTGCCATATATTCCGTCCGCTGTAGCACTTCTAGAGTTCCATCGGGCTTGCGGACTACCTTTTCATCTACCTGCACAGCCGCGCCATGCGCCTCAGCATACACAAGCGTGGATTGCTTGAAAGTGCCGTCTGCCTTGTGCCCATACTCGCGGTAATCAAGCACTTGGCAGCCTGGCCAGGCGGGATGCTCCGCAGGCTTGGCTACGCTTTGTCGCTCTGATTCCGTAGCTGGCGGCACGCTGCTCTTCGCTGTGATTGGCGCTGCCTTGGCTGGCGCCTCTTGCTTGGCCTCGGCCACCGTGCTCTCCTTGTGAGTTGTAGAGCGACTTACGAGATAAATCGAAAGCAGAAGCAGCCCAAGGGTGAGGGCAACGAATCCGCGAGCGGCAGACTTGGACAGGCGCTTTTTCATGTTAGTAGCGAAAATGGTGTAAAAAATAGACTTCTCAGCGACACTACCAATCTATCTGAGTATTTACCCGATGCAAGGCACAAATAGCGCACCAAAGCGTCTCAGGTAGGCAATTTACGCTTAGTTAAGCCCCCTCCCTGTTCTCTTACGCAGGGGCCTGATTCGTAAATCCAAAATCAAAAATTTTAAAACCCGAAATAGCGCAAATCCTGTTAAAGATTTGTGCCCCCTACAGTCCCCTTGGTCCGCCTGCGAATGAAAGGCTTTCTGAGAGCCATTTGTCTTGCCGCAAGACTGACAAGCGCCCCTTGAAGTTGTGCTTTGTGGCCGTCTTTTGTGCGTAGCGGCAGGCGGCATTGGCCAGTGGCTGAGCGAGTGGCAGCTTTTTACGCAGCGCGTTGGCCAATCCCTTTCGCAGCCAGCCGGGCACGAAGCGCGTCACCACATCGTCTTCGAGAGAAGCAAAGTGATAAACAAACCCCGGGTCCCCCTGGCGGGCGCAACGCCCGTAGAGCTGGCGATCCACTCGGGCAGACTCGTGATACTCCGTCGCTATCACAACCAACCCGCCACGCTCGGCTATACCCTTGGCCAAACGAATATCCGTGCCTCGCCCGGCCATATTCGTGGCTATTGTAATGCTGTCGGGCTCCCCCGCTCCGGCTACGATGGCAGCCTCGCGATCATGGTGAACAGCATTCAGCAATTGAAAATGCAGCCCATGCCCGCGCAATACTTCCGCCAAGCTCTCGGAAGCGCTCACACTTCGAGTGCCTACGAGCACAGGCTTCTTCTCTTCGTGCAGGCGAACAATCTCCGAACACACAGCTTCCCATTTTTCATAAAGATCAGGATAGACTGTTGGTTTCGCATAGGAGCGTTGGGTAGGCCGATGCGTGGGAATCGTCATGAGCGGCAACCCGTAGATGCGCCACAGCTCGCCTCTGTTCTCGCGAGCTGTTCCCGTAACCCCTGCCAATCTCGGTATGAAGCGGAAAAATCGTTGGAAGCTCAGGCCCGCAATCGTTTCGGCGGGATCAGTAAGCTGCAATCCCTCCTTGCACTCCACGGCTTGGTGAAGGCCCATCCGCCAAGAGCGGTTGGGCATGAGGCGCCCCGTCCCCTCGTCCACAATCACTATTTTATCGTCTTTAATGACGTAGTTTTTCCCCTTTAGGTGAAACTCCCGCGCGCGTAGCGCCTGTTCCAAAAGCTCTTGGCGCCAGCGTTTGTTTTTCAAAACAGGTATATTATCAAGATTCTCGTTATCGAGTCTTTGTAGCGCCTCCTCTTTAAGGTCCACTTCACTGAACCGCTTATCTACTTCATAATCCTCCCCGAGTCGAAAAGACTCCGCCACATCGTAGGCCACGTGTGTCGCGGCCTTCAGCATCTTGTGCTCTTTTGGGCGGCTTATGAGGAGGGGCGTTACGGCTTCATCAATCAAAATATAGTCCGCTTCGTCCACCAGCACAGTATGCAGGCCACGCTGCACTACGGAAGACTTGTCGAGCAGCCCTGGGCGCAAGACTAGCCGCAGTTGCCTCCGCGCGGCATCTGCCATCTGCCCTAAAGCCAAGCGGTCCCGCAAAAAGTCGGCCACCAGCTCTTTGCTCGTTGTGTAAACGATATCCGCTCCATAGGCCGTGCGGCGATCGGTGGTTTCCAGATTGGTTGTCACCGCCATCACTTCCAAGCCCGCCGCATAGTAGAGGGGCCTCATCGTCTGCGTATCGCGGGACGCGAGGTAATCGTTTGCCGTCACGATATGCACGGGCCTCCCCGCCCAGGCGCAAATAGTGGCTGCCAGCCCTAGCGTAAGCGTCTTGCCCTCCCCTGTGGCCATTTCCACAAGGTAGCCCTCCGTGAGCCCTATCGCGCCCATCACTTGCTCACGGTAAGGCATGAGGCCTACCTCCCGATTCGCTGCCTCCACCACCAGCGCCATGGCCTCCTTGAATTGCTCCCGTGTCTGCTTGGGATGCCGCAAAAACTGCTCCCGTGTTTCTTGCAGCTTCGTGCGCAGCTGATGGGAAGAGAGCTTGACGGCCTCCGAGTGAAGGCGAAGCACATCGTCCGCCTCTGCTGCCCAGCGAGCCAGAACGGACTTTCTGCCCTTCCACCGCCCCTGTATCGCCGAAAGCCACGCCTCCAGCCCCGTGCGCAGCGGCTTAGGCTTTGGCAAAGCCGTGCGCCGCGCATCTGCGCTTGGAGTTCCTGGGCGTGTGGAGACCATCAGATAAAGGAAGAAGGCAGAATGAAGAAGGCAGAAGCGGGACAGCAGCCAACCACACCCCACTCAGCTTCATTGGCTCTGAGTGTGGAAATTGCAGTCCTTCTTAATTCTTCATTCTTCATTCTGCCTTTTTTAGATTTTGTAGCGTTCCTGAACGAGCTGGCGGAACCAGCGCCACCACTGCACGAGGAGTGGGCGGGGCTCCAACTCGAAGCGCACTTTTCCAGAGCGCAGGTGGTATAGAGTGGGTGGCTTTTGACCATCTAGAAATACGCGCACCTCGAAGAAGGGTTCCACTGTGGCAAGCCCCTCCTGGTCATCCTGCTTAATCTCTACGGGGCCACCGCCACCCCAGCCCAGGCTGGGTGTGGGAAGCGTGAGCTGATCTGCCGCGATGGTTTGCCATTTGTAGCTGCGAATCTTGGTTTCAGCCTCTCCCCTCAATCGGATTTCCGCGTTGCGGATATTTTCCGAGAAGAGGGATGCCGCCTCCTTTTGCGTTACGATTGCGGAAAAATAAAACCCACGCTCATCCACCACTTCGCCGAGATAGGTGCCACGCGGTATCCACGCCCCCCGATAAGTATTTATGAAAGGCGCAAACCACCGCCCGTCTATCGGCGCGGATACTTGCAATGCATTTTGCCGCTGGATGAGAGCGTTTAGCTGAGCCCGTGCTGCGCGGAGGGATGCCTCCAATGGCGCGATATTCACAGGGTCCTCAGACTGTGCAAGGCGCACCTGCTGCTCAAACTGCTCCACACGCGCCCGCGAGCTCCGCAGCTCTGCCTCCAGCAATGGATTGGTAAGCTTTAGCAATGGCTGCCCCGCTTCTACCATGGCGCTGGATTCATTGTTCACTTCCACCAATATCCC
>CAZHQD010000027.1:20571-25192 GCA_964533835.1 uncultured Puniceicoccaceae bacterium
GTGGAAACCGAGGCCAAGAAGATCACGTTAAAAGCAATCTGATTTAGCGTCCCAGGCCCTGTATTGGCCCAGACTGTCAACGCCACCGCCGCGATGAAGAACTCCACCAGCATCCCCGCAGCGCCTACCGTGACGCGCTTCCACCGCTCGCGAAAGCCCCACGACGCCGTGGTGTCCACATACGGCACAGGCGTGAACACGAGAAACATGATCCCCATCGTGTGTACTTCACCCCCGAATCGCTTCGTGGCATAGCCGTGGCCCATTTCGTGCAAAAACTTCACCACACCCCAAATCACATAGAGCCACACCAAATTGCCCGGGGCGAGGACGCCATTTGTCTGGTCGAGCAATTCCTGCCAGCGATCAGCTCCCATCCTGAGGGCCCAGAAGAGCGCCAGCACGAAAAGGATCAATCCGTAGCGACTGAAGATAAACTTCCCCACGAAGCTGGTCTTATTCAGGAAGCTATCGGGATCCCATAGCGGGATTTTAAGAAAGAGAAAATTAAGCAGCGTTTGCCGAATATTCTGCGCCTGCCGCTTGGCCATACGGTTGAAGAGCGCCGTGGCATCGGGGGGCAAATCGCTTATAATCAGACTAGCCGTGTGTAGCTGCGCGAGGGCAGACACCACTTCTTGCTGCCCAGGCGTGCGGTCTGGATCGGCGCGCAGGCAGTCATTCCATACCTCCTCCACCGTCTTCTTCCCGTCCAGCCTGGAAATAAAATGATAAGCCTCAGGGCGAAACCGATAAAACCGATTGCTGTAGGGATCCCCCAATACATACCAAGCTTCCCCGCGAAAGGACTGCCGCCGTATCACAAGATTGGGCCGCAGGGCAATCCGCTGGGTTGCCACAAGATGCCATGATTCACTGAATAAGAGATCGGCCATGAGGGGATAATTTCCGCCTAATTAAAACAACCAGAGCTTGAGCTGGATGAAGTCCACCAAGCGGTGGGTGAGTATCCAGAAGAAGGTGCGTGGGCCCACTTCGATCTTGGCGACACCCGTCATGCCAGGGCGAAACCACTCCTCGGGGTTTTCCGCGAAATCCGCTCGCACCAGAAAGACGTTGAGCTTGTCTTTGGGCACTGCCACGGGGTCAACCCGCAGCACATTCATGGGGAACTTCAGGCTGGGCTGGCTGGCAAAGGCTATCTCGCCCACGGCGGGTGTGGAGATTTCGTGCACATCTCGCTCATCCACACTGATTTCCAAATAGAGGTCTTCCGCGCGAGCAAGGCGCATCAGGATTTCGCCTTCTTTCACTGGGCTGCCAATTTTCTCTTTCAGGCGGGCGTCCTCGACCACCACCGCGTCAAACGGCGCGCGTATGGCTGCCGCGCTGATCTTGTGCTCCGTGAGCTGCAAGGCTGCGCTGCTCTGCTGTTCCTGCGCCAGCGCCACTCGCATATTGGCCCATCGCTGTTGGGACTGGTTGTTTTCCGCTTCCGCGCGGTAGCGGCGCATATCGGCAATATGCGAGGCTCTTTCCAGTTGCAGTTGCGAATCGTCGAGCTGTATGAGCACTGCGCCTGTTTTCACAGCGTCGCCAATCTGGGCATACACGTTCTGCACATACCCGTCAAATGGCGCAGGCAAAAGCGCCTGCTGGTGTGTGCGCACGATAAAAGTGGCTTCCACGCGGTAAGTGATCCGCCCAAAGAGCAGCACTCCGAGCGCGATGGCCGCAGTGATTACGCCGATCTTCTTCCAGATATGATCTATGGAATACTGCTTTTGAGCCCACTCGGAAAAGCCGTATGCCCAGCGCGCGCCAAACCAGCGATCCCGCCTCTTCAATTCCATGAGTGGTCGCGCCACTTGCTCAGCGGCAATCCATAGCGCTCGGATTTCCTGCTCCGTAAATGGCCTATCTGTACGCTGCAGATGGAGCGCCGCCATAGGCTTGTCATTTATCCGCACAGGCACCGTAAGGAGATAAAGCATCCCTTCCTCTTTCGAGAGGATTTCGTGGTCGCGCGATATGCGCAAGGTGTCCACGGGCGCGGGTAGCACAATCTCGTCGTCCTGATCAAGTGACTCCTCCATCGCTGCCTCAAGGTGCTGGATGCGAGTCATCTTTTTCTCAAAGTGATCCATCTGCGAGATGGCCTTCACCCGCACATAGTTTCCCTCCTTCCACCCCAAGACGGCAGACGCCGCTCCGAAGCGCGCCGCCAATTCATTTACCAGTGCGAGGGAGGCCGCCTTGAACTTATCATGCTGCCCGAGGATAACCAGCAAGTCCAAGGTGGACGCAAAGTGAGTAACATCGGCCTGGCTCTGTTTCAAAGCCCGAAAGTTTCGGTAAATAAGTGGCGTATCCGCCGCCGCGACTGCAAGCTGCACCCGCTCTGAAAAGACCGCTTCTGCCATCGCCGGAAGCTCCGCAACTGCCACGCAGTCATGCGTGTCTACACCCGATTTTAGGGTGACCGCCACCAAGCGCGTATCCGTGCCCGATAGCTGTGCATCTGCCAGGCCTTCGCCTAGTGCGCGTTCCGCCAGTGCCGCCGCATCAGTGTCTGACAGATTGGATCGTGGTGCATCGGGATCCGCCCAAACCCCTATCTTCTTCCAGCTAGCGAAGCTTTCTCCGTGGTCCCTGAATAGGATGCGGCAACGGCGAGCGCCAAGCAAGCCGCCGAGCGCTTCCACATAGCTCGCCCAAAACTGGCGCGGCTGCCCCTCAAACGTGCGCAGCTCCTCTAGCCGCTGAATAGGGTTTTGTTGACTGGACGCCATGGGATTTTTCGGAATGGGTAAAATTGATGTGTTGCGAGGGAAACCTTCTGGACGCTAATTCACTAGCCTAGGGCAGCAATGCCTTGCCACGCAAACCCGGGCGGATGCGGTGGTCGGCATTGGGCAGCAAAACTTTGATGCGGACGAGCCCGCTTGACGCATCTACCACGGGCGCAATGTAATCAATCTTGCCCTCAAAGACACTTTCGCCACCCGCCACTGGGATGCGCACGGACAGCTTTTGCCCGACTTTCAATTCAAAGGATTCCACGGCATCAAGCAGCATCTCAGCATAGACTTCATCCATGCTCACCATCTCAAAAATATCATCCCCCGCCTCTACCCACTCCCCTTTTTCAAAGAGGCGTTTCACCACGATGCCCGGCATGGGTGCGCGTATATTGCGCAGCTCCAGCTCTCGCATGGCCTTTTTATTGTCGATCTTGGCAATATCGGCCTCAATGCGCTTTTCCAGCGCCTCATCCGCGCTCGTCATATTGTCAGCAAACAGCTTGGCCGTGCCTTCGTTGTCGAATTGCTTGCGCTCAAAAATCTTGCCCGTGCGGTCCACCTCTAGCTCTTCCAGCACGGAATCCAGGCGCGCCAAAACTTGCGCTTGCGCCACAGTGTCTCCCTCCCGCACTTCCATCTCACTAATGGCTCCGCGGACAGGCGCGCTAATGACGACTGAAAGAAAGGGCTGTATGAGCGCATCCACCTCTCGCCCAATTAGGGCGCTGCATGAAAGGAGAATGCCCAAGGCGCTGAAACGAAGATGGCGAGAGATCATGGATGATACTGAGTAAAACCGCTTTTATATTTCGGGTGGCGCCGATTGGTATTAAGGCCTTTCTGTGCGCACCCTCTTTTTATTCACGCTCTTTGCGATGGCCAAATTGTAGGAACGAAGGCCACGCCCAAGGCGCTTCCACGGCTTCCTGTCGTGTGCGTTCCCGTGAAAACTCAATCGCCTTCATCGTCTTTTCCAGCTCAGGATCGCCGTCAAGAAAGATGCCTAGCTTTTCAAAGAGCAGCCCGCTGGCGGCCCATATTTCCAAAAGGGATTTCTGAATCTCGATGCGCCCTGCGGCAGCGCGAGTGCGCGCGGCGGCCAGCTTGTCTTCCACTTCCAGCACTTCGCGAGTGGTCGTCTTGCCCTGATCCAAGCGGGCCAGCTCCACCTTGAGCGCTTCTTCGCCAAGGCGTACGGCGTCTTGCGCGTAGCGCTGGCGCTCCTTGTAGCTATAATAGCGATTGAGCCCCCCTGCGATTTCCAGAGGTATCTTCAGCTCCGTCTTCTGCATGCGGTATTCCGCCTGCCGCTTGCGGCGCAGAGCTATAATCTTCTCGTTCTTCGCCGTTCCCGCCAAAATAGGGTAGGTAAATTTCACCCCTGCGGACCAGGTGGGGCGATTGGTCTTGTCCAATTCGCGAAAGGCGCCCTCGATGTCGCCCCCTAGACCATTCAAGCCATAGGTGAGGAGCAAGTTTAGCTCGGGCCACTCCGCATTGCGCATGGCAGCCAGCTCCAAATCATTCTTGGTGATCTCATGCTTGCCTATCAGCAGATCAGGCCGCCTTTGAATGGCGATCTGGGTAAGCTGTGCATGATCGAACTGCTCCTCAGGCAAAATGCCCTCATCGGAAACGCTGAGGCTCTGCGCCTTTGCGTAGTCGAACTCCCCATAAATCAACTCATAAAGCTTTGAGCGCCTATCCGCCAGTTGTTGCTTGGTCTTGGCCAGCTCTTCCATTGCTTCCGATACTTTTACCTGAGCTTCGGATACTTCTAAGGGAGTCATGCGCCCCAGCTCTTGGCGGCGGCGGTTCTCACGCAAGATTTCTTCCGCAACCTTTACCGTCTCTTG
>CAZHQD010000028.1:0-24622 GCA_964533835.1 uncultured Puniceicoccaceae bacterium
TCCAGTCTTGCCCTCGTTATTAAGTAACGCACTATTGGGAAGCTATGGAAGATGCTGAATACGTGAATGGCTCCATTTCTATTTGGTCAGTGGCCTTCAGCTTTTGGGCTTATGTGCTGATGTTTCCGTTTCAGATTTTTAGCATTATTCATGTTGTGCGGGGTGGCAGGAATTACTTCTGGATATGGCCGTTGCTAGCATTCCCGATGATCACGGTGCCGATCTATTTCTATTTGGAGATCTGGCCAGATATAAAGCGGGGAGAGTTTTCGTTGTTCGGGCACAGGGTAAATCGCAAACCAAGCGCACGGGAAATCCGCAAGATGGAAGAGGCTGTCGAAGATTCCTACACGGTGCAAAATAGGATCACACTTGCAGATGCGTATCTGGCCACAAACAAGGCAGAGAAGGCATATACGCTTTATTTAGACTGTCTGGGTGGACCCTACCGTGATGATCCTGTCTTGCTTTGGGGTGTAGCTCAAAGCGCTTTTGAGCTCGGGAAGCTTACTGAAACTGAAGAGGCCCTCGGCAAGCTGGACGCCCTGCATTGGGGAGACTATCGCGATTTGAGAAAATTGCTCACTGCGCGCCTGCATGAAAGCAAAGGGAATCACGCGGAAGCATTGAAGCTATACGAGGCGCTAGAGGCGCGGTTTTCCGGACAGGAAGCACGGTGCCGCTTCGCCATGCTCCTAGCCAAGACAGGGCAAAAGGAGAAGGCCCGTGCACTCTTCCAACAAATCTTGAAGGACACCCGCAAGCAATCCGGCTCCTACAAGGTTCGTGAAAAGCGATGGTATAAAATCGCCAAGCGCGAGCTAGCCGCCTTGGAGAAATGATTGCAGGATCGAACGAGATTTCTACTCACACTCCAACTCGATACAGTGCCTTCTTGTGTGGGCAGATACTGCAATTCTCAAACGCAAACGAGTTGGCCAGCGCCTTCATGCCTGCGACATCGTATTTTTGGAGGAGCTTTACCACTTCGGTAAGGATCATTGTATCAAAATGGTGCTTTGATTGGTAGATGAAGACATCCATCGGTTCTCCTGCACATTCAGGGATGCGCTCCAGCAATGTGGCGGCAAATTTCGGGCTTAGTGTGCTGTAAGCGGTGGTGAGCCGTTGAACATCCTCCGAATTGAAGAACTGCTGCCAAGGGGTGTCTGCCTTGGGTGAGACGAGACTGATGCTGCCCAAGTCTTTGTAGGCCCAGAAAGTCCACGGATAGCCCCGTTTTTCAAACTCGTCTATCAGAATCCTGTTTAGTGGGATGTGTGTGGCAAGGCCTTTGGGGTCGGAGCCGCCGCCCGCCAGAAACTCGGTTTTCTGCGTGATAATGCCAAATTCCCCGACCAAGGATGGCCGATTGAGACCAGGCTTTAGAAAGCGATCGATTGCGGCGCGGGCCTCGGGTTCGCCAAAGGGTCTATTATCAATCTTTCCGGGAAAAGACTGCAAGCGCTTGAATGGCTCTTGGAGAACAGTGTAACTGTGAAACGAAGTCATGACTTGGGGATCAGCAAACAAGCCGTCCTCGTAGCAAGCATTGTCCCTGCCCCAACGATTGCCATTGAGGACAACGATATGCTCTTTGTCCACGGATCGAATGGCTTTCAGGCATTGGCGTGTGAAAGCATTGAGCACATCCACTTTGTCAGTCACTGGCTCATTGATAATTTCATAACCGAAAACGGTGGGGTTCCCCGCGTAGCGTTTGGCCATCTGCTGCCAAAAATCCGCCGTGGCTTGCATGAAGGCATCGTGTTCCCATAGCAAGACTTCGCCGTGAGCGCTCTCGGCGTTCCAGTCTCTGGCTGCGCACCCGGGAGCGGCGTGCAAACTAAGGAGCACCTTCATGCCATACTTCTCGGCTAGGCTCACCACATGATCCACATACACATAGCCGTCTTCGTAAAAGCCTGCTGTAGTGCCATCGCGCAGGAAGTGACGGTAATTGAAAGGGAGCTGCAGGAGATTGAAGCCCATTTCCTTCATAAAAACCATATCTGCCGGCGTCAGGTAGGCATCCATAAATGTGTCCCAAAACGCACGAAACCGCTCCTCTCCCAGTTGGCTTCTCATTTCAGCACGAAACTGAAACTCCGTACCCGGAAGTCCTAGCATATAGGATTCCATCAGCATGAAGTTACCCAGATTGCAGCCACGAAATTGTTGGGGCTGACCATCCAGAAAGAGACGACCATCGCGAATCTTAACGAGCGTATTTGTTTTCATGAAGACACACACTTTGGGGATAAAATTCCATCAAACTCCTCTACCCTTACGCTTTCTGTAGAGGCATTAGCAACTGAAATACTCCCTGATTTACCAATGTGTGGTTACTTGTGACTTGCCATTGCAAGTGGGCTTGCTCAAATCAACCGGAATGAAAGTTGCGTTAATTACTGGAATCACAGGGCAGGATGGCTCATACCTCGCAGAACAGCTTTTAGAAAAGGGCTATATCGTGCACGGCATGGTGCGCCGCTCCAGCTCCTTCAACACTGGCCGCATTGACCACCTCTACAATGACCCCCAGATCATGGACAAGCGGCTGTTCCTGCATTACGGGGACCTCACTGATTCCAGTAACCTCAATCGTCTACTAGAAAAAGTGGGCCCCGATGAAATTTACAACCTCGGCGCTCAGAGCCATGTAAAAGTTTCCTTTGAAGTGCCAGAATATACGGCACAAGTGGACGCACTGGGCACTCTGCGTTTCCTGGATGCCATCAAGGAAGTGGGCCTAAAGGACAAAACCCGCTTTTATCAGGCGTCTACAAGTGAGCTTTACGGTAAAGTGCTGGAAATCCCACAAAGGGAGACAACCCCATTCTATCCGCGTTCTCCTTACGGTGTGGCCAAGCTTTACGGCTACTGGATCATCGTGAACTATCGCGAAGCCTATGGTCTTTTTGCCTGCAACGGTATCCTTTTCAACCACGAATCCCCGCGCCGTGGAGAAACATTTGTGACCCGCAAAATCACCCGCGCCGCCGCCCGCATTGCGCACGGCTTGCAGGAAAAGTTAATACTTGGAAATCTCGGTGCGAAGCGGGACTGGGGCTACGCACCCGAATACACCGAAGGCATGTGGCGCATTTTGCAGCACCCCACGCCTGAGGATTTCGTATTGGCGACAAACGAAACCCGCACGGTCCGTGAATTCTGCGAAGTGGCCTTCCAAACGGTTGGGATGCCGTTGGAATTCAAGGGCGAAGGCGTAAATGAAAAGGGCGTATGCCCTAAGACTGGGAAAATAGTAATCGAAGTAAGTCCTAACTATTTTAGACCTACAGAAGTGGACATACTCATCGGAGACTACAGCAAGGCAAAGGAAAAGCTGGGCTGGCAGCCACAGACCACCTTCCGCGGTCTGGCCGAGCTCATGGCCAAGGCTGACTTCGAGAAAGTGGCCAAGCGCGGTTTCTAGAGCGCCCAATCTACCCCCTACCCTCCGTATGAAAATCTATTTCATGGGCATTTGCGGCACGGCCATGGGGCAGGCTGCTCTTCTCATGCGCGACCTGGGTCATGAAGTTTGCGGGGCAGACACCGGCATCTACCCCCCGATGAGCACCGTTTTGGCCTCAAGTGGCATCACGCTTTATGACGGCTACGATCCCGTGCGTTTGCTTGGCCTAAAGCCTGACTTAGTCGTAGTGGGCAATGCGCAATCCAGAGGACACCCTGAGGTGGAGTGGCTACTGGAGACTCGTGCGCTCCCGATAATTTCTCTACCCGCCCTGCTGAACGAAAGCGTCTTGCGACACCGCCATAACATCGTCGTTGCGGGCACTCACGGCAAAACGACAACCACCACTCTGACGGCGTTTTTGCTAAAGACCCAAAATGCACTCCCTGGCTGGCTAATCGGAGGAGTCCCCAGAGACCTCCCAAGCGGCTCTGCCCCAGGAAAACCTAATGGAGCCTTTGTCATAGAAGGGGATGAGTATGACAGCGCTTTTTTTGACAAGCGTAGCAAGTTTATCCACTACGCCCCAAATATACTCATTTGCAACAATCTCGAATTCGACCACGCGGACATCTTTAGGGATTTGGCAGATATTCAGCGAACTTTCAGCCACGTAATGCGGATCGTGCCTCGAAACGGCTTTATTCTGGCCAATGGGGACGACGCTAATTTGGCGCCCCTGATTGATGGTGTAAAATGGACTACGGTCTTGCGGGTAGGTGAAGCCGAGAGCAACCATTTGCGCATCTCAGGTTTCCATGAGGATAGCAATGGAGTGCGTTTCAAACTCGTCTGGACGCCCCCCAATGGTGGGCCAACCGTGGAAAAAGAAGTAGCCTGGCAATTGCCAGGCAAATTTAATGCCCGCAATGCAGCAATGGCAGCTCTTGCGGCAGGTCTGGCTTTAAACAGAGAGAGCACAAACCTGCTGGAGAATCCGTTGAACTACGACTTGGGCATACTAAAAGAATTCCTTGGTGTGCGCCGCCGTCAGGAAGTAAGAGCAAGCAAGGGAAAAATAACCATCCTGGAAGACTTTGGGCACCACCCTACTGCCATACGGGAAACACTCGTATCTCTTCGCGCACGGTATCCCATGTCGAAGATTGTTGCCGCATTCGAGCCGCGCAGTAACACAGCTTGTAAAAAGGTATTCGAGCATGATTTCACCGATGCACTGTCGCAGGCCGACCATGTGCTGCTGGGGCCTGTACACCGCTCTGAGAAGTTGCCCACTGCTGACCGCCTGGACACAAGCGCAATGGCAGCGCGTCTCATAGCCCAGGGCAAACAAGCCCTCGCCGCAAACAGCGCGGAGGAAGTGTTTCTCTCCCTCAAGGAGACCTGCCAAAAATGCACCGAGGCAACGCTGATAGTCTTTTTCTCCAACGGGTCGTTTGACGGTATCATTGATAAGACGACCAATCTGGTAAGTAGCTAATTCAAGCTTTTTTAGGAAAAGGCTTTCCACAGAAGCTGGTATGGATATGGCTAGAGCTACGCTATGGTAAAAGAAGTTTGGAACTCGCGCTTAGGCGCCATCTTGGCTGTTGCCGGTAGTGCTGTCGGACTTGGTAATTTCTTAAGGTTTCCCGGGCAAGCAGCACAATATGGTGGCGGCGCATTCATGATTGCCTATTTTGTCGCACTTGTGCTGCTCGGTCTGCCTATATGCTGGGCAGAATGGGCGATGGGACGCAAAGGGGGGGAGCTAGGCTACAACTCTTACCCTGGCATCATGGGCGCGATCACCAGGAAAAGCTGGTGCAAATGGGTGGGTGTTCTCGGCGTATTGGTGCCCGTAATCATTTACATGTATTACGTTTATATCGAGGCGTGGTGCCTGGGGTATGCCGTGAATTTCTTGCTGGGCAATCTGCATTTCACCGGCATCGAAGAGAGCAAGGCCTACTGGTATAATTTCATAGGTGTCATGAAAGATGGCTCGGCTATCCACTTCGGGATAGAAGCCGTAGGCGTCTTTTTGATCATCGTGATTGCCCTTAATTTTCTGCTCATCTACCGAGGCATATCAAAAGGCATAGAGTGGTTCTGCAAAATTGCCATGCCACTCTTGGCGCTTATGGCAATAATCGTCCTGATACGCGTCCTCACTCTGGGAACACCAAATCCTGATTACCCTGACCGCAATGTAATTAACGGGCTTGGGTTTATGTGGAATCCCGAAATCTACCAGCTCAGTGAGCAAACCCCGGAGGGTAAGTGGCAAAAGGTATTGGAGATCACCACTCCCGATGTGGCAGAGAGGGTGGAAGCAGCGCTTGCCGCAGGACAACAAGTTACGGATTATGGCACCCTGTCCACTGGTTTGGCATTACAGCCTATGCCTGCGCAACGGCTAGAGAAGGTTACCCTAATGCAGCAGCTTATGAATCCTCAAATGTGGCTGGCGGCTGCGAGCCAGATTTTCTTCTCTCTCTCGGTGGGATTCGGTGTCATTCTGAACTATGCCAGCTACCTCCGAAAAAATGACGATGTGGTACTGAGTGGATTAACCGCGACAAGCGCCAATGAGTTTTGCGAAGTAGGCTTGGGCGGGCTTATTACCATCCCTGCCGCCTATATTTTCTTAGGCGCCGCAGGGCTCGCGGCGTTGGGGCTAGGCTCATTCACTCTCGGCTTTCAAGTTCTGCCGATGGTCTTTTCCAGCATGCCCATGGGTGAGCTTTTCGGATTCCTGTTTTTCTTTCTGCTGTTCTTGGCGGCCATTACCAGCTCCCTCTCCATGCTACAGCCTGCCATTGCATTTATTGAGGAATCCCTCTCGCTTAAGCGTGTAGCCAGTGTGTCTATTCTGGCTCTTCTCACTGTTGGCGGCACGGTGTTTGTTTGGTATTTCAGCGCGGATGTAAAGGCCCTGGACACTCTCGATTTTTGGGCGGGGACGTTCTTGATCTTTCTATTGGCTACGGCCCAATCCATCATCTTCGCATGGGTGATTGGCATAGAGAAGGGATGGAAAATAACTCACGAGGGTGCGGCTTTTAGCATTCCGAGCAGCTATAAATTCATCATGAAGTACGTAACCCCTGCTTATCTGCTAGTGATCTTTGTTCTGTGGAGTTTAGTGAATATCTTTGGCCTCGATTTCGGCTCTGGAAAAACGGAAATCAGCGGCTATGTGAAGGACCTATTTTACACAAAGAACCCTGTCGCTTTGATGAGTGTCGGGCTGATTGCGCTCACTGCTCTTTTGATTGTGGCAGCCATTTGCGCATCGCCCAAAATCAAGCGCGCCCACTTGTCTGAAAATCATAACCTCGAATAACCATGACTATCGGAGGCTGGATCAATCTTATCGTGTCCGTAGGGGTGGTGGTGATTACCTTCGGTTGGTGCATCTGGAAAGTGTTTCGCACACCAGGTGAAGAGGAGCAACTCCATGGCTTTGAAATTGAGCCTCCTGACCTTAAAAAGTAAGGTATGCGCTTCCTTCTGCTATGGCTCCCGCTCATATTGTTTTCGGCCTGCGGAACCGTCCAGGACCACCGCATTCGGCAGTATTCCCGTGACTATGCAAAGCTGCCTGAAGCGGCACAGATCAGAGTAAAAGAAGGCATCATACAAATCGGCGATACGCCACTTATGGTCTATCTCGCGCTGGGATACGCGAAAACCGAAATGACTACCGAAAGCGGTGAATTAGTATGGACTTATTGGGCGGAGCTAGAGCCGCGCCCAGATTTGCCACAAGACCCCAAATTCCGATTCTACACTCAAAATGAGATGCGCTTCCCTGCCCTCTCTGAGTTGTATAAACTCACGCTCACATTTAATTCGGGAAAACTTGCTGACTTCAAATCCGAACCCGCTCGAGAAGCATACTAGCTATGTCACAAGAAGAGATTTTTGATATTGTTGATGAACGCGATAGAGTGATCGGGCAGTCCCCACGCAAAGAAGTTCACCGATTGGGCTTGAGGCATCGCGCGGTCCATATCCTCGTGTTCAATGATCGGGGCGAAGTCTTTTTGCAGAAACGCTCAAGGAAAAAGGACCTTTTCCCGGGCTGCTGGGATAGCTCCGCAGCGGGTCATCTTGATACTGGCGAAGGCTATCTGAACGCTGCCATCAGAGAACTCCGAGAAGAAATTGGGCTAAATACCACGACCCCGCTTGAGGAATTGCTCTACTTGGAAGCCGTTCCACAAACAGGAATGGAGTTCGTCCGTGTCTACAAAACGATAGGCAACGGCCCATTTAAATATGCAGAAGACGAGGTGGTAGCAGGCGGCTGGTTCACGTGCGCTGACGTCACTCGCTGGATAGGGACCTTTCCCGAAGAGTTTGCCGATGGCTTTAAGTATCTTTGGGAACGCACCCCTTACAGCCTTTGCTGAGCCAGGCTACAAAGCAGCAAAAGGCAAGAAAGCTATTAAAGGCAATATGAGTAGCCGTATTGGGGAATACCATCCATTTGCCAAAGCACCCACAATCAAGGTGGATTCCTCGCATATTGGCTGAAATAATTGCGAAGATAAAAAAGAGCGTAAGAAGGCCCAAGGAAAAACCTGCGCCACGCCTGCCCTTGCCAACAATTAAGGCCAGCCCCGCAATAATCTCGAACCACGGCAGAACAAGCGCAG
Source organism: uncultured Puniceicoccaceae bacterium (assembly GCA_964533835.1). GTDB lineage: Bacteria > Verrucomicrobiota > Verrucomicrobiia > Opitutales > Oceanipulchritudinaceae > CAZHQD01. The sequence goes on from CAZHQD010000028.1 coordinate 8,089, forward strand.
TAATGTATGCCAATGGATAGGGCACCAACTGAAATGCCTGCACGTCGAATAGAAACTTTGTCGGGTCGGCAACCTTTAGCGCTCCCGAAACAATAAACACCAACCCCGCAAATATGGCGGCTAGTTTGATCAAAATGGTTATCAGGCAACAAGCAGGATTGCTCACACACGAACTGCTTACTGGTTCTTTGCTTTCCATTCTTCCCACCCTCCTTTCAGATGGTAGACGGTGATACCCTCGACATCTTGCCGTAACCGCTCTGCCACGGCTTTGCTGGCGGAGCAAGTTTGGCTGGAGCAATAAACAATCACTGTGGCTTCTGGATCCCATACCATCAGAAACTCACTCAAAAGGGTGTCCCACTCGTCCTCATTTAAAAGCATGGCTCCCGGGATATGCCCTTGTTCAAATTCTGCGGCTGTGCGGGCATCAATCCATTGGATGTTCTCTGGAACCAACTCCAAAGCAATTTCTCCTGCCTCCAGCCTGCCTGCTGCGTAGTTTGGCGCTTTAGGGTGCAGCGCCATCGTTACTCCCGCCGCGGCCAATGTGATGAGCAGGAGCACGATTAGCTCTCGTATGGTCTGTGCCCAAAGCTTCATGGCGTTTATAGGTAGTGATTAGTCAGCTCCTGGATAAGATAATCCCGAGCTTCCTCCACGCTGTCACAGATTTTGAAGAGATTCAAATCACCTGGCGAAATGACGCCCCACTTTACAAGGGTGTCGAAATTAATTAACTCCTCCCAGAACTGTTTTCCATAGAGCACTACAGGGACATATTTTTTGGCCTTGTGCGTCTGGAGAAGGGTTAGCATTTCAAAAAGCTCATCCATCGTTCCAAAACCACCTGGGCAGCAAACAAGCGCTTTAGCCAAATAAAAGAACCAATATTTGCGAATAAAGAAGTAATGGAACTCAAACGAAAGCTCGTCTTCCGAATAACGATTGAGGTGCTGCTCAAAAGGTAGGCTGATACCCAGTGAAACCGATTTGCCACCCGCCTCGTAAGCGCCGCGATTGACCGCTTCCATTATGCCTGGCCCTCCGCCTGAGCATACGTAGAACCTGTTCTTCGGCTTATCTATCGTTTCCATGGACCAGCGCGTGAGCTCATAGGCCAATCTGCGTGTATCCTCGTAATAACGACTGCCCCTCGAGAATCCTCTAGCCAAGTCCAGCGCCATCTGCTGCGAAGGCGTAAGCGTGTTTAGCCCCTTGGTTTCCTGCTCAATTTTTGCCAAGCGAATAGCGGCCTCCTCTGCGGAAGGTATGCGTGCGCTGCCGAAAATTGAGATGGTATTTTGAACGCGGTGCTTCTTAAAACGGATGGCTGGCTCCGTAAGCTCGCACTGAACACGAATGGACCTTGCAGCTGGGCTATTGAGAAAGTCTAGGTTCTTGTATGCCTTCTGCGGATTGGGGTGCTTGTCAGGAGCAGGTTCACTGCGCTTAGGGCGTTTGCCTCGTGTAGAATCATTTGCCATGAGGACTATGCTGTAAGCCTAGAGAACGCGCAGGGTGAAGGTATAATTTTGTGGGCTTCCTGCCGGATAATCGCTGCTCACGGAAATAGAGCGGGCTATGGGCTTATCGGTTGCCGCAGGTGTGGCAATGATCTGGTAGGATTTTCCAGGTTCCACTTCCTTTAACTCCACCTTAAATGTGTCGTCCCGTGTGGCCACGTTCATCAGGTGAATGGCGTCCTCCGCGGTCACATCAGCAGCAATAGTCTTAGGGGTGGGCTCCTCACCCTTGCGCCAGATGAGAGCGCGCGCGGAGAATTTCACAAGCTGCGGGATATCTACCTTGAGTGTGAGAATTTGTGATGGCGCACCATCATCCGTGGAAACGGTGACTTGCTTTACCTGCATCCCTTGGCGATTGCCGATATTAAAGACAGCCGTGATCTCACCGCTCTCACCTGGGGCATAGGTGTATTTGGGCAAGCTTGGCGTAGTGCATCCGCAACTGGCCTGTACGTTAGTGATCGTAACATCTTTATCAGCCGTATTAGTAAATTTGAAAACTATGGTTTCATTTTGTGCACCAGGCTGGGCAGTTACGGCGATTTCCTTAGACTCCCAGGTAAGGGACTTCTTCTCGGACTGAGAAGCTGCTCCAGCAGGAGAGCTGATGTCCGCCATTGCGGGCAAGGTAAATGAAAACAAGGCGATAGCGATCAGTAGGTTTTTCATGGCGAAATAACGTTTCTATTACGTCAGATGATAAGTATTCTTTAGCGACTAACAAGAAGATTGATTCCACGACAACCGATAGTCGGCTAAGTTCCAAGGACTATGAATTCTTCTGAATAGGGATTTCGACAAAGAGGGAATTAACGTCTTCCCCCGCGCGGGTGCGCGCCCCATAGACCTGAAACAGGTGGAGCATAGCGAGGTTATCCCGCTCCACTTGCGCCCAGAGGCGAGAGAGCCCCCTTTCCCGGGCAATTCGCATGAGCGCCTCAAGAAGCAGTCGGGCCATGCCCAGTCTCCGCTTGCTTTCGCGCACCACAAAAGCCATCTCTCCGCCCGATTTATCGGCATCCAGAAAGTAGCGCCCTACTGCGTGAAGTATGGATTGGCCCGTCCCACAATCGAATAGGCCCAAGGCTGGATCCACGTTTTGATCAACCCCGCAAAGCTCCTTTGCGCGCTCCAGAGACATGCGTTTGAGATTATAACCGTAGCGATGGCGGATAGTCTCTTCCGAATGAGAGTAAAAGAAGGCCTGAAGACACTCCACGTCCGCCAGGTTAAGAGGACGCAGCGAGTAGCAATGCCCATCACGAAGGGTTACCTCTTCAGCCAGCATGAAGAGAATGTAGCCATGCGTAATCTACTTATCAATAGGTAACTGGGCTAAATATGATGATTAGCTACCGAAGGCTCACCCGTGATGGCTGCCTCAAGGTGTATCGGAACAGTTGCGCCACCGAACTCGCCCTTGCTGAAGGCAATTCTCTCATCAGCTCGCTCGGCTGGCTTATCAATTATGCGCTGCTCTACCTTTTGCAAACGTGGAAGCAGTCCCTTGCCATTGGCCAATTGGATACTCAGCCCCGGGCGAGCATTTAACTCCAAAACCATAGGGCCAAGATGCTTATCGATGACCAAGTCCACGCCCAAGTAACCCAGCTTGGTTAGCTCGTAAGAACGTGCCCCTATCTTCAAAACAGTTTCCCATTCGGGCACTTGAAAGCCGGCGAAGTTGACCTTCGTATCTGGGTGCTCAGTGATGATCCGATTGCGGCATACGGCACGTAGAGCAGTGCCGCTGGCCAAGTCCAGCCCCACCCCGACCGCCCCTTGGTGAAGATTAGCTTTGCCATCGGAATGGCTGGTAGAGAGCCGCACCATTGCCATAACGGGGTAGCCCAGGAAAACGAGAAGCCGAATGTCGGGCACCCCTTGGAAGCTCACATTATCGAAAATAGGATGCGGCTGGATTCGATACTCGGTAAGCACACAGTCTGGGCGCCCATCCAAGCTGTGCAAACCGCTCAAGACATTGGAGAGTATCCTGTCCACTTGCTCACGTGTAAGGTGTTTTCCGTTGGTCTTGAGATATTGATCGCCATCTCTTCCTGCCACAATGGTAATACCATTGCCCCCGCTGCCACGGGCAGGCTTGATTACAAAATCCTGCCTAGATTCCAGCCGCTTGTGAAAATCCTTAATCTGGGGCTGGTATTCCACTACGGTGTAAAGCTCAGGCACCGCAAGCCCGGCAGACGTGCATAGCTTTTTTGTGAGCAGCTTATCGTCCACCAATGGGTAATACCTGCGCTCATTGTAGCGCTGGATATAAGCGGCGTTCCGGCCATTCATGCCGAGCACGCCTTTACTCCCCAATACCCAAGGGGATATGAGGTTGGGCAGCTTCATTTGAAGTTCTTAAAATAAGAAAAGCGCATGAGCTCCGTTAAGCGATAACCTGTGTATTGACCTAGTATTAGCACTATTGCCAAGATGACCAATATGAGTTCGGGGAAGGTGAAGACAAGATGCCTTACGATGTCTAAATTAATTAGCCCATAGGCCAGCGTGGCCACCACAACTGTAGAAGTGGCCCTCAATAAGCACGCCCGTGGGCCCTCTTCTTCCCAGATGATGGATAGGCGCTCAATAGTCCATGCAATGATAATCATGGGGAAAAAGGTTACCTTCAGCCCCTCCGCGAAATTGAGTTTGTGACTCGTGATGCTAAATGCGGCCATCAGGAATATAACCACTATCACCACGGCAGTAATTCTTGGAACTGCCAAAAGATTAAGATCCGAAAGCAGTGCCCGAATAGCCAATCCCGTCCCAACAATGACAACAAAAAGAATAATGCCCGGCACTAATCGAGTTTCGTCAAACGAAAGGGCCAGCAGGATGGGCATAAACGTTCCCGCCGTAGATATGCCAACCAGATTGCGCACAATAACAATCAACAGAGCCCCCACGGGAACCAGCAAAAGCCTGCGAAAGGCATTCTGCTCTTCGACTGGCAGCGAATAGAGCGAAAAATCAGTTAGGAGTGGCGCCTTGGCCGCCATGGTATCGCTGGCCAATTCAGTAGTGGGGCGCAGCTCGCGCAACACCGAAAAGCGCACTTGAGACCTTCCACCACCCACAAGATCAAGCAGCGAAGCCCCACCACGCCTCCAGACAAAGAAGTTCGGGCTTTGCCCCGTTTCCCCTGATCGTGGATCAAAGAATATCCATTGCTGGCCATCCCATATTTCAAGCGCCTGTTGAATAGGCTGGAAACGCTTGCCATCATTAAGATAGAGCCCCTGAACGGTTCGCGCAGGCACTCCTTCCAGAACAAGCAGCTTCTCAAGAAGTATGGCCAGGCTCTCTTCACTAAACATTCTGTCAGGTATTAGCAGAGCGGTATTTTGGCCTTCCGTCGTGCTGATAAGCGTCTGGTGCAGCATCCGAGCCAGTGAAAGAGGCCCCGATGACTTCGCGCGTGCCTCGGCCAGAAGGCTTTGGGCAGCCATTAGGGCCGATTCATCGAAATACGCAGGCTGCAACGGTTCGGGTTGATCGCCGTTCACATACTCCCCTAAAGCCGACCGCCTAATTAGAATTTGGTAGTAGAGCTGTTGAGATTCTAAGGCATCGCGCTTTGTCCATTCCACTCTGCTATTGGAAGGTCCTTGAATTTTACTCACACCATAGCCCAATGATGCATACCGCTCCATCAGAATATCAAAGCCGTTGCCATCATTCGGCACGGTAAAACTGGCGGTAATTGGCCCTCCCGCTGCCGAGAACTGTATCTGCGCCTCGATAGTCCACACTTCTTCCTTTGTCGCAGGCACAAGGGAAAACCCGAGCACGCTGTGCTTATACCAAGTAAGTCCGCCCCCCAATGCTATGAGCAAAATCGCAATTAGCCAAAGTACCTGATTTTTAGGCATACTTGTGTGTAAAGGGTATAGCTAACTACTCGCAAGGCCTGGGCGCAAGAAAAGTATTGTCACTATCCAACAAGATATGGCCGCGCATAAAATTGCGGCCAATCAAGATTGGGTAGATAAAGTTGCCCCTGTCTATCAGTGAAAATTCAACAAGCTGGTGCACATCCCCTACTTTGACTTCCAGCTCCACTACGGGTCTGCGCTGAGGCTCGTTCTCATGTCGGATAATCCGTACTCGCCTGGACAATGGGCGTTCCATCTCGTGGGACAGGCCAGTCTCGGGATTCTCCACGATAAAGCGCACCCAGCGTTCCCCGTCCCTCTCGAATTGCACTATATCATGAGCGCTGATTGAGCTAGTTTTGGCGCCGCTATCGAGCTTCGCCTTCATGCGGATAGCATCGGGCATTATGCAAGCCCACTCTACCCATCCGTAGAGAGGCAGTCGGTAAGTATGAACAATGTCTGGATCCTCAGGTGCAGTGACTTCATCGGTCACAAGTTCCTCATAGCTGATCTGATTATTGCTGGTCTCAGGGGCCGGTGTTTCAGGCGGATTGCTCTGTGTTGGCTCCGTAATTGGCGGCGGTGGCGTGCTTGATTCTATTGCAGCGACGGGCTCACTCACTTCCTCCGGAGCGATTACCTGAGCCTCTACGACTGGCTCAACTATGGCAGGTTCTTCAGTCTGGGGCGCGACAGTTTCCTTCGGCGCAGTGTTCATGCAGCCTGAAAATACCAATCCAAACACACATACGAGACCTAAGGACGTCCACCTAGCCAAACAAATAAGGACTTTCATCCAGCGGAAGATGCCATCGCAGCCGTGAGTGTCAATCTTCCGCTGCCTGATGCCCAAAGCATTAAATGCCACACCAGAGGTGAATATCGGAGAAGAGTATCCGATATTTGGTTTGATACAAAATAACATCAACCAGAAGATACAGGCTGAAACACATGTTGTTCCGAATCTTACACACCACCAGCTACCACTACGCCACTCCAGCTTCGGAATCCGTGGGAGAGCTGCGCGTCTGGCCAATAGATAGGGCGGAGCAAAAGGTGTTGGAGCGCAAGCTGGAGTGCACACCGTCTGCCGAGGTAAATGTGCGCACAGACCTCTATGGCAACAAAGTGGAGCACTTCTCAATACCTGTTCGGCACAAGGTGTTGACTGTTACTGCAAGCGCGCTTGTCCAAACCGAGCCTTCGGTGCCAGCGGAAAAAACCCTCATCGGTACAGTGGGGGAAGCCCGTAAATTCTACCTCAATAATCTACCCGATTACTTCGATTTCCTTCACCCTTCGGCCCGCGTAAAGATCGGCGATCTGCTGAAGCCCCTGCGGTTGGCTCCATTCAAAGACGAGGAGCCTCTTGCCAAGGTATGCCTCCGATTGAATAGCTGGATATTCAGGTCCTTTAAATACATGCCTGGCGCCACGGATGTGGGCACTCCGATAGAAACAATTGTGCGCCAGCGCAAAGGCGTATGCCAAGACTACGCGCACCTCATGTTAGCCGTTTTGAGGCACAACGGGATAGCAGCCCGCTACGTAAGCGGCTACATAGAGGCATACGATCCCGAAGCTTCCAAGGATGCAGGGCTCATAGGCGCTTCCGCAAGCCACGCATGGGTAGAAGTCGCCTCACCCCTTGGCAGGTGGGTAGGTCTGGACCCGACTAACAATCAGGCAGCCGGCCAAAGGCACGTTGTAGTCGCAGTTGGGCGCGACTACGACGACGTGCCCCCCATGCGCGGCACCTACAAGGGCGCTGCTGACCAAAAGCTCAGAGTAATGGTTTCTTTGCAAAGGAGAAAAAGTCGGGCAGCAAAGCGAACTGCCCAACCAAAATCCAAGGCAAAGCCAAGTAAGCGGACGACTGCTTAAGCGTAATTTGCGGCGCCACCTACTCCCATCGCACGCCTACGCTCAGCGCGCTCTTTTCCACGCTTTTCGATGTACCCGCTCTTGCGGAGTTGCGCTAGCGGATCAACTGGCAATCCTTTGCTCTTGCGCCATGTCTTGAGGATACCCGAGACATCTGCAAAGAAGGCGCTCTTCAGGCAATTTTCAGCCGTCACAATATCGCAATCAGCCTGGGCCTTTAGCAGGGCATCCCTATCTACCATAGCCGCCTTTATATAAAGCTCCTGTGCAGTCGTGGCAGTTTGGACCATAGCTTCAAGTTTTGGCTTCAAGTTGTGGCTCTGGTCAATCATGTAAGCTATCGGCGGGTAGGCGCCTAGCTCTGTGGCGTAGCTGTGGATCTCGTGGAAAATACGGAAGATCTGGTAGGGATCAATAGATCCAAGAGTGAGGTCGTCATCCGCATAGCGGCGATCATTGAAGTGGAAACCGCCGAGAAGCTGCTCATCAAGAAGCCATGCAACAATCTGCTCGATATTCTGTGCTTGGTAGTGGTGCCCTGTGTCAACAAGTACCTTTGCCTTGCTGCCGAGTTTGCGGCAGAGCATAGAGCTCATTCCCCAATCCCCGATATCTGTCTGGTAGAAGGCAGGCTCAAATGGCTTGTACTCAATGAGTAGAATCTGGTCCTTATCGAGCTTGCGATAGGTCTTTTTCAGGCACTCCTCAAAGCGTCGCTTACGAGCGCGAATGCTGTCTTGCCCGGGATAGTTGGTGCCGTCTGCAAACCACAACGTGGTAATCGGGCTTTGCAACTCACGAGAAAGCTGAAGACAATCTACTACGTGATCCAGAGCGCGAGCACGCACTTCGGCATCAGGATTGCCAAATGAGCCATACTTGTAGCACTGATCTTGAAAGAGATTTGCGTTTATGGAGCCGATTTTCACGCCGTGCTTTTCGGCTAGTGCGGCAACTTCCGTAGAGGGCTGGTCTTTTCGGAAATCCCACAGTACGTGTACGGCCACCGTCGGGCAGCAACCCGTAAGCGCATGGCACTGGCCTGCGTCTTGGAGTTTGTCTTCGAGATCAATCGCGGCAGCGTCTTGAAGGAATTTCCCGAAGCGGGTGCCAGTATCGGCAAATCCCCAAGAGGGGGTTTCAATCGAGAAATGATCGAGCAAGTTCAGGAGCTTGTCTTTGTCCATGATTAAGTGAGATGGAAGGTCGTTTTGGGGGAAATTTAGGCTTTTATGTAACGCCTAAGGTGTCAAAAATGAAATATTCCGCACTGAATTACGAGAGGAAAAAATCTGGCGGCGGCAGTTTCTGCCGAGAAATCCGCTTTTAATTATAACTCTTTATTGATTAAATCCTTGAACGCTGCCTGAAGTTTTTCCTTCGCTTGGTCGTCGAGTCTGGCCTCTGGATGGGTCAGGGTATAAAGCCAGGGCGGCATGTGGCCTTCCTCCACTTCTTCCACACATTCGTCCCACTTATGTCGCTTTTGTTCTGGCGTGTATTTATCCCACTCTGAAAAATTGAGGTGCTCCCTCCCCTCCTCTACATCATGAACAATGAGGAAGGAGGCGGGCGCTATTTTGCTTAGCAAATTCCATTTGGTCTCGTGAGAATGGCAATCGTAGCAGGTCTGCCTTATGATCTGTTGAACCTCTGGACTCAGCCCGTGCGCCTGTAGCGCATCTTGCGTAATATCGCCATTTATCCTCTCGGGAGAAAAAAACTGAAGAATGATTAGGCCGGAACAAATGACGCCAAAAATGATTTTTTTAGAGCAACGCATGTTCATTAATTTCCGCAGACGGTAGCAGAAAATTAGGCCTTCGGAAACGCAAATATACAAACATGGCAAAGTGCATCGGACTGGTAAGCATCCATTAGCACGCGCATACAGGCAAGCAGGGGCCTAATTTCAATTTTCTCTTTGCCTTTCACAAAACATGAAGCACTAGCTTAGTGGGTGGAAATTGATCTAGAAAACTGCGCAGTCAGCCTGAGTGTCCGAGAGTTGGCCGAATTCAATCTTGGGCCGACTGACGGGGGTAGCGGTTTTCAGGGTTTGTGGAGAGCTGAAGCGGGAAGCGCTTGGCACAACGAAATACAAGGGAGAGCCTCTTCGGAATTTCCAAATGCAGAGGCTATGGCTGAAGTCTCGCTTTCAGTTACCTGGATACACCAACGCTGGACACTCCATCTCCAAGGCAGGATTGATCAGCTCATTTTGGAAACAGGCAAAGCGCTGGTCAGAGAAATAAAGACCATCAGGAGCGGCTTGCCTATGGATGCCAATGAGCTTCGTACGAGCTACCCAGAGTATTTTGCCCAGGCTGCCATTTATGCGACCCTGCTGCCCTTCATCGAAGTTGGCAAAATGCGCACTATAAGGGGTGAGCTGGTATTCGTTGCACTGGATGATAGCTCCATTCAAGTCGTGCCACTTGAGGAAAACGAAGCGCTGCGCCGTTTTGAAGAAAGAGTCGAGCGTCTGGCTGAGTTCCTGGATGCCCGTCTGGCTGCCAAACGCTCCCTGAAGCGCTTGGCCTTCTTCCCTGCCTTTGAAAAACCACGCCCAGGGCAAGAGCACACACTGGAAGCTCTCGACTTGTTGGCCCATCGACATGGCGTTGTTTTTTTTGAGGCCCCAACGGGTTTTGGCAAAACGGGTATTGCGCTCCAGTACGCTTTGCAGAGGCTCCGCGACGGGCATATTGATCGCGTTATCTATCTCACGGGAAAGACAACGGGACAAATGCAAGTGGTAAAGCAGCTTGGGAAAATGGCAGGGAAAGACGGCCTTTTGCGTTATTTCCAAATGCGAAAAAAGACTGACCTCTCGATTGCCTCCCGCTCTCATACTTGCGATGAAAGAGGTGGCTGCCGTGAGGGAATCGAAGACAAGTGGCGCTTGAGCGGAATCATGCCGGCAAATCTATTTCGTGACGGCACCGTAGAAATGGACGAATTGCGCTCTCTGGGTGCCGCAACCGGCGTATGCCCCTACGAAATCGCCAAGGCGCTCTTGCCATTTGCCGAAGTGTGGGTGGCGGATTACAATTACCTGTTCAGCCCTAGGCATTCCAGCCTCTTTGAAAATGTGCCGGGATACTTGCCTGCGCAAACCCTGCTTATAATTGACGAGGCTCACAACCTCCCCTCAAGAGCTGCAGACGCATGGTCGGGCGCTATTGATGGAGAAACTGCGGAGCGCGTCCAAATGGAGCTGAGAGCAGCCAAGGCGCCACCGTTGTTGCAATTAGCCTGGGAGCAGTTTGCTGAGTTTATTGCCACGCGGGAGCCCGTCCGCATGCTCGACCTTACGGCGGAATACGAGCTGAAGTCTTTAATTGAAGGCGTATCGGAGACTCTCATAGCCCAATCGCTCGACCACAGAGCCTACAGCGGTGTTGCCTGGGATGCTCTCTGGAATGTCGTGCATTACGGGCATCTCGTTGCCCACCCAAAACTTGAGAAGCTGCTGAGTTGCCCGAAACCAGGTGCAATCGAGTTCACCTGCCTATCCGCCGCTCCCGAAATTGGCAGAGTTCTGGAAAAATTTGGCAGCGCACTGATCATGTCTGCCACGCTTTCGCCAATAGATAACTTCAAGGCGGCTTGCGGTCTTGTGCCGTCCCATGGCGCCTACTTGCCAGGCGAGGCCCCTTGGCGCTCGGGCGCTTATGAAGTAGCTGTAGACCTACGGGTGGACACACGCTACCGCGCGCGTGAGAAAAGTTACCCAAAAACAGCGGACACCATCCTCCGCCTTGCGGACTACTCCGACGCCCCCGTGGCCGTCTTTTTTTCCAGTTATCGGTATGCGGAAACCGTCCGTGAGCTAATTCAAAATCATGAGCCCTATTTCCGAATCGCTCTGCAACCCAGAGGCGTTCCTCTGGAAGAGCAAAACGACTGGATTGAGCAAGCGCTGTCTCAGGCCCGCGCTCTGTTTCTGGTCTTGGGAAGCGGATTCGGAGAGGGTATAGATGCGCTGGGCGGGCGGGTGACACACGCCATGGTCGTGGGCCCTGCCCTACCCGAAGTAAATGCTGCACAGGAAACTCGTCTGGAAAACCGCACGCACCTGGGGCGCGATGCGGCATTTAGGGAGGTCTACCTCATTCCTGCGATGGTGAAGGTTCACCAAGCGCTGGGCCGCATGGTGCGTGCGCCAGGCCACAAAGCAAAGGTCCTATTGCACTGCCGCCGATTTGCTGAACCAGGGTGCAACACCCTCCTTATGCCCGAATACCAAAAGGGCCAACTCATAAGACACGATGGAGACCTCCATGATTGGCTTAGCAGCTAGAACTCATAGTTAAATAACATCCGCAATCGATCGTAATCGTTTGAATTGAGTGCGGGGTAGTCTATGCGGTATTCGTGCCGCAGGGTGAGACTGAAGTTATTGGTAAATTTGCGCCGTATTTCGAATTCGTTTTCTATTCCTAACCCAGAGCCAAGACTGTCTGGAGTTAGATCGAGGAAAAATATCTGGCCCCTCTGAGCCAGCTCAAAATTCCACGGTAGAAGTAGCCGATTATCCAGTTTCAGCGCCGGTACCCAGGTGCCTTCAGAGTCCACATTATCATTCAGGGTATCGATGGCAAAATAGTTGTACGTGAGGGCGAGCGTGCTTGCGAATTTCTCTTTCTCTACGAGGTAGTATCCTGTCCCCACCTGTTGCTGCGTGAGTAGATAATTGACACGTGTAGGCCCCACAAAGTAACCGTCGTACTCCACATAGGGCGTATAGGTGAAGAACCATTTGGTGGTGAAGCGGTGCCTGTATTGGCTTCGGGCAGTCGCTCGTTTCTTATCTATTATGCTGCTCCTTTTGCGGAAATCATACCGTAAATCGGCTTCCAAGCGGTCCTTCGACCATTCACGGTTGAATGTCAGGTTTATATAATACTCCGTGCGCTGCTCTCCCGAGTCCTTGCCTGTCCAGGCAAATCCACTCAAGCGGCCTTTCCACGGCCTGATGTAACCCCTTACTGTGGATAACCAGGAAGCGTCTTCCTCCAGTGGCTCTGCCTGCTTTTCGCTGACCACTGGCATTTCGGTTCCTGTATCTTCAGCCAAACCTTCCTGGGCGAGAGCCTGCTCTGCTCGCTCCTCATCGTCTCGGGCTTTATCTGCCTCCATAGACACTATCCGCTCCATATCTTCTACGGATTCGGGCAAAGAGGCAGGATCAAAGCTGTCTATGATCTCCACAAATGTCCCCTCGCCTCTAGGAACCGTTAGCCGACCGAATCGATCACTGTCGATAATCCACACACGCGGGTTCACGGCCACGAGTTTACCCGTCACGCGATTGCCGTCCTCATAATAAAGAGCGCCCGCCGAGCCTATTTTCGGCAAGTTCTCCATAATGTCTGCCTCAGCTGCAGGCTTTGGCGTGCCCTGCTGCGGATTGCGGACATTCGCAAGCACTGACACTGGCGCAAGCAGCAGTATCAAGCTAATCAACAAATAAGCTGAGGATACACTTTTAAACCGACAAAAATCCATTACTGATAATGCAGAGAAATTCTAAATGGGCTAAAGCTAAAGGAATGTGCATAAGCAATCAGGCAGCAAATGTCTTGCCTATTTTTTAAAAAATTTCAGCGCACTTTGCATTCTAATAGTAAATTAGCAATCTAGGCTGTCGAAGTATCCTAGCACAAGTTATGCTAAGAACTCGTTGATTATGTCAGCGCCACCGATAAAATGAATAGATCAAAGTCGCAAAGGGTTGAAAACCTACGGCGGTTTTGTATGTCTATTGTAGATACCTGTCATGCTCTATGACCGAAGTTACATGAAAGCCCGCAAGGTCACCTACGAGTGGCCTGTTTTGCGCTGGATACTCATCACCTTGGTGGTCGTCTATCTAATTCAGTGCATAGCGAATTGGAGTTTCGGATCCTCATTTGTGGAAACTCAGATGGGGCTTTCTTGGTCTGCCATGCGCGAGTATAAGCTCTGGACCGTTTTTACTTACGGATTTTTGCACAATCCGAACAGCCCTCTTCACCTTCTCTTCAATGGGCTGGCTGCTTTTTTTCTTGGCCGCTACCTGCAAACGCAGATGGGCGGGAAAAACTTCGCGAAGCTAACTATCGGCAGCATTTTGATGGGAGCGGCTGTTTGGATAATTACCCATATCCACCACAGCAAGCAGCCCCATCTGCTCATGGGATTTTCCGCAGCAGTCTCCGCATACTTGACGGTGTGGTGCCTGAAAAACTGGTTCGAGAAGACAAAGTGGATGGTTTTTTTTGTATTTCCATTTGAAGCATCAGGGAAAATCTTTCTGGCATCTCTTCTCGCCTTTGAGGCAGGATTCTTTTTAGCCGTCGAGCTCTGGAGAGGGTACGGCCTTTGGGGAATCGCCCACAGCGCTCACCTCGGCGGAATGCTGGCAGGGTGGGCATTCTTCCGCTACGTGTTGGGTGAATCCATCCACGGCAGCCTCTTTCATCAGGTAAGGCCTGAAAGAAAGCCATGGTATCAAAAACGCCCCGTTGCCGCTCCTGTCTACAAACAGAAAGTAAATATCATCGAAGAGCCCAAGGTAGATAACTCCAAAACCATTAAGGCCGAGGTGGATAGAATCCTGGACAAGATTAACGACAAAGGCTTTGGATCCCTAAGCGCCGAAGAACGTGAGACTTTGGATAAGGCCCGCGAACTCCTGAAACACTAGCTAGCCCGCGCGCGCCCAAAGCCGCATTGATGCGAGCAAAAAGGACTCCAAAGCGGCATCATCACTCAGATTGACCTCCAGCAGTCCGACTGCCCTCTCAAGCTCTGCGACCACCTGCGTGAGTACCAGAGAGATGTTGGGCGATTCAGTTCGCTGCAGAATGCCCACCACATGACCCCTGGTCTCCACCTCAATATCACGCCAAAGTCGATTGCGGATGCCCTTGCGCACTCCGGTTTCGGCGGCTTCCAGCTCATCATCTTCTAATGTTTCGGGAAGTCGCTCTTTCTCGGTCGCCCATTGAGCTTTTGTCATTTCCTCCAAAACCTCCCCAAATCGGCTCACCATTCCATAGACGCCCATCACTACGTCAGCGATCTTATCCTTCGCCTTGTTGTCTGTTATACCTAAAGCCTTGTCTATCCAACTACGATAGCTTTCCAGCCAGGCTGCCCATGCGGCGCCAACGTCTGTGTGGCCATCCTGGGCGAGTCGAAAATTAAGGCAGCGGCTCCGAATGGTAGCCAGCAGGTCGTAGGGTCTGGTTGTCAGAAGGAGTATCGTGGTGCCATCAGGAGGTTCTTCCAGCGTTTTCAAAAAGGCATTGGCCACCGTGTTGTTCATCCGATCCGCCTCATAAATAATCGCCACCTTGCGGCTGCCCATGGTTGGCGTTTGCTGCAAATCTTTAAGTAGCCACCGCATGGTGTTGGGCTCAAGTTTGCCGTTGTCCCCCGAGATACGTATCTGGCGCCCTTTCTTGGCGGGCCTGAGCGTAAAGAAGTCGGGATGGTTTTGCGGCTCCACTTGGCCTCCGAGAAGCGTTTTAGCGAGAGCGAGCGCTACTGATTCCAGCGATTGCAAACTATCCCCGTGCAGCAATATCCCATGCGCCAACCTCCCCCGCTTGAGCGTGCGCTCCAATACCTCGACTGGGCGGGTTTGGCGCAGGCTCTCGGGAAGATTTTCGAGGAGTTGGGTTTTCATGGGCGTTTGGTTTCTACACGATGCTGGTCACCCTAGTAAGAGAATAGCTCTTTGTCCAAGTGCATGGCCCCTACTTTTGTCGTAGGACCAGTCATTACAATGGAATAATCCTCTCCGATTTCTATCCGCAATTTCCCCCCTGGCATCAACACGGTCACATCGCTGTCCACCAAGCCCAATTTATGGGCAACTGCCGCGCTTGCGCTGCTGCTGGACCCGCTGGCTAGGGTGTAGCCTGCGCCTCTCTCCCAAATCTCAATCTGTATGGTCTTTCGGTCAATCACCTTGAGAAATTGCACATTGGTCCGGTTGGGAAACCACGGATGCCTTTCAATCTGGGGGCCAAGCCGTCGCGCAACCTCCTCCGAAATAGATTCCATCGGCAAAACGCAGTGCGGGTTCCCCACTGTGGCAGCCGTAAAACTATATTCCTTGCCCTCCAGCGTTATCTTTTCGCGGACAACCTCGCGCTCTGCCCCCACCATGGGAATTTTCGTGCTCACAAACGAAACCTTGCCCATCTCAACGCGGATGCTTTTGCCACCTTCACTCACGGCGCACTCTACTACTCCGCCAAGTGTGTTCAGCTTGAACGGCGCTGCGCCAACTCGCCCTGTATCGTAAAGCCAGCGGGCAAATATCCTTATGCCATTGCCGCTCTTTTCCGCCTCGCTCCCGTCAGGATTGAAAATCCTCAGGCCAAACGGCGCTTTCTCATTCGCGGGTAGCGGGCCGTAAAGTATCCCATCGCTGCCCAGCCCGAAATTGCGGTGGCAGATGCGCTCTATCTCAGCGGGCGTAGGTGGATTGGGTGACTCGCTAATCGGAAGTACCAGGTAGTCGTTTCCCAGTGCGTGGTATTTGGCAAATTGCATGTTGCTATTTGGATAAAGCCTCAACTTAGGAATAAAGCCCTCTATTTGGCAACAAGGTTAAGCAGCATTCGTTCAGGGACTTCCCCTAAAAAATAATCTGGGGATGATTATTTTTACTCACTTCTCAGTTTTCTTTCGGCCTTAAATATGCTTCTCTCCCCTTACTGTCTACTGTCTGTGCTTCATGAAATACAGGACGAAATTGCTTTTGCTCTTTGTCGGTCTGGCTCTTGTGACCAGTCTGGCTGTAACCACGTTGTTCTATATCAAAACCAGACAGTATCTCTACGAACAGATACAAAGCAAGGTGCTTAGCATTGCTACTGGCGCAGCCCTGATGATTGACGCGGAAGCCCACGAGCGCATCCGCAACGATGCCGATGCCGACGGCAAAGATTATGCCGCTATTGTGGATACTATGCGCAAAGTTCGCGATGCCAACCGCCGCGAAGATGTCTACGTGAAGTATATCTACACCATGCGTCCTGCTAAAGGAGCCGAACGTGTCTGGCGCTTCGTAGTCGACGCGGAAGAATCGGTCGCTGACCGCGCCATGCTCAACGATATTTACCGCCCGCTCAGCGGTATTGAGGACTATTCCCTCGTATCCCCTCAAGTGCAAAGCCACTTCACTACGGACCAATGGGGCACTTGGCTTACAGCCACCGC
>CAZHQD010000029.1:0-24514 GCA_964533835.1 uncultured Puniceicoccaceae bacterium
CCGATAACCATTCCTTCAGCAGGCTTGCGATAGCGCCCCTCGTTCACCGCCAAGAGCATAAATCCCTGAAAGAAAAGCCATACCACAAATAGGAGCGGCAGCAAGGCAGCCCTTCCCATGCGGGAAGCATAAATGCCGCACCCCAATAGCGCCAGTCCCGCAAGCGGAACCCACACCCACCGCATCTTGTTGCTTTGCTTTGCCCAGAACTGGTCAGAGTTATTGTCTGGCCAACTCTCGGCAAATCCCAAAAAGACCAGATTTTCTATGCGCATGGGCCACTTTTCTGCCCATGTCCTGTGATTGTCCTTTTTCGCCTGTGCCCAGCTTACCCTGCCTGCCGCAATATCCACGTAAATACTCACCTCGCCTACCCTGCTCGATTTCCAGTCCTTTATCAGTGGGTAGAGTGGGTTGGTGTCCACAACTGGCGACTGAAAAATATAATACCACACAGCCCCGTTCCTATTGTAGTTAATCTTGATAAGCTTGGCTCCCGAGGCTGCGTAAATTTCATTAAATGTCCCCGATCCATGCGGCGACCATTGCCCTAGAAATTGGTTCGTTCGCCACCCAAGTGGCGCCAATACCAGCGCCAGTAGAATGACCGACCATGCCGCAGTGATCACCTTCCTTGGGTGCCCCCACCATACCCATACACAAGAGAGCGCCGCCAGCGGTATCGCCACCCCTCTGGTGAGTCCGGCCAATATCCAGATAACCACCATCCACAGAAACGCCGATAGCGTCCCCTTTCTCTGCGCCCGCCAGGTCATCCAGAGCGCCAGTCCAAGCAATGGCAGAAACAAGGTCTCTTGCATGAAGTAGGTATAGATGGCTATCCACGAAGGCAGCCACGCCAGCAAAACCCCTCCTGTAAGTGCAGTAAGCTTAGACCGGTAGAGTTCCCTGAAAAACCGATACCATACCCACGGGCACAGTATAGTGAGCATCGCTGTCACATAAAAAACCAAATGCCTGTCCCCCAGCGAAAACTTTTGGATGATCGAAACAAACGTCTGATACAAAATCGGGTCCGTTAGCACCAGCGGGCTAGACATCAGTGTCCCCTTCGCGTGATCCCAATGCCGCTGAGGATCGCTGAATATATAATCCACGGGATTATAGTGCCAAACCTGCCAAACCCGCGCCCCGACTCCACCAAAAAAGAGCGCCCACAGCAGCAGCAGCCATAGCGTCCGCGGGCTTCGAAACGCGCGCATTCTTTCCATTACTTTCTCCCTTATCCCGACCCTATGTTTTGTCCATGGGTGTGATTCGCCCGTTGGGGAAAATAAATCGCGCTCTTCCATCTCTTTTTTTAAAAATTTTTCTTCCATTCTAGGGGATTTCCGTAAAATGTTTTTATCGACATCAAGCGGCAAGCTCTTATCTTTACTATTAGTAGTTACCCCAATACCGAACGCCGCTGACTGACTACTCCTACTCTTAAGTCATCAGCGGCGTTCTTGTGTCCAGATTTCGTATGGCAGCGCGATTTTTCACTCTCCACCTACTGTTTATTTCGCTCTTTTTATGCTCTGGCATCCTTAGGGCAGCAGATATTAACCTGAGCATCAGTCAGGAAAGTATTGGCAGGGATGTCAGCGTGACAATCCACAATCAATCGGCAGTCCCCGTGACCATCGTCGGTGTGGATGTCGGATTTGCAGGCAAAACCTATACTGCTGCCCCCGAACAGCCCATCCAGCCCCAGAGCAGTGCTACCGTTAAGTATCTTGTAGATTTCCCTAGTCTCCCTGGCAGCTACGCGCTTTCTGTCCTCACCCGCTACCTCAACGACGGGCAAATTCTCAGTCTAGCCACCGCAGGTATCTACAACTACCAAACTAATCGCATCTCCTCGGCCACTCTTTCTATCCCAGAGCGCACCCTCGTAACTGAAGGCGTCATAGAAATGGCTGGCACCTCTCCCGAGAAGTGGCGTCTCCTCTGGCCTTCGGAAGTCTCCATCCTCGACGATAAAACCGAGCGTGGCATCCGCTCTGTAAAAATTCGCGGCAACATGCACGGATTCAATAATCGCTATCCCCTTTACGCCATTTATGAGGAGGTGCGCGATAATTACCACTATACGGCGATTGTGGATAGTCGGTTCACCCTCGATGTGCGCAACAACTTCAGCCGTGGCGCCACTCCGGATGCCATTCTTCTCGCAGGTCTTTCCCTGGGGCTTGCTGTAGCAACTGTCATTTTCTTCCGTAAGGGTGACAACAAGGGCCTATGGGAAACCGCCATTGGCAAATACGCTGTGCGCCTTTTTTGGCTTAGCGCATCTTATTACGCCCTACGCCATGCCCCTATCCTCATGGCATGGCTCGGCGTTCGCATTCCTCCGCAATTCCCCTTCGTTCTCCACTTGGCTGACTTTGAAGTATGGAACTGGCGCTCCTTCGCCAACCGTGTTCAAAACCACCTCAACAACTCTGGGAACTACGGCTACTTCTTCACCCACTTCATAGATTACTACTACTGGATCTGTGCCGTCATCTGCCTGCCCTATTCCCGTTTTCTCGATTCCGAAAAAGCTCTCTATCAGGACAAATACACTTGCTTCCTCCGCAGTCTCATCACGCTCCCTGTCCTTCTCTGGGACTACCGCAAGTGGCGCTGGAACTACACTGCCCGCCTTGGCTTCCTAACCCTCTGCGTAAAGTGGTTCTACATCCCCCTGATCACCACCTGGGTAATCAACAATATCTTCCATCAAGTCAATCTTACTAACGGTCTGACCGCTACGCTAATCTCCATCAATGCCTATCTGATGGCCCTTTTCATCCTGGTGGACACAGCCATCTTTAGTTTCGGCTACACGGTGGAAAGCAAATACCTCAAAAATGAGATGCGCTCCGTGGAGCCGACCATCCTGGGTTGGACCGTCTGCCTCTGGTGCTACCCTCCCTTCAACGGTTTCTCCTTTGGAATATTCGACCATCAATTGGGTTTCAATGTGGCCCTCAGCAATCCTCCCGATTGGCTCACAACGACTGCCAGCATCCTCATTACTTTGGGCTGGGGCATCTTTGCCTGGGCCTCTGTGGCCCTTGGATTCCGCGCCTCCAACCTCACCAACCGTGGCATCGTATGTCGTGGCCCCTACCGTTTCTGCCGCCACCCAGCCTACACCGTAAAAATCATGATTTGGATACTCGAAGGCGTCATCTTTGGCCGCTACTTCTTGGGGCTCATGCTAGGGTTTGCTCTCATCTATTTCCTACGTGGTTGGACAGAAGAACGCCATCTTTCGCGCGACCCTGACTACATAGCCTACAAAAAGAAAGTACGCTGGCGCTGCATCCCTGGCCTCTTCTGAGGACTATCTGGCCAAGTCGGCCTGCCCCAGTGTCTCCAGTCCGCACGCCGCAAGGACCGAATTCGCCAGATCGTAATCCTCAAGGCTTAAGGCCAGAGCGCCTTTCCCATGCAAAGTGCATACGAAGGGATAAAGGTAGTGAATATTGATCTCTGCCTCGACAAGCGCCTGTGTCACCTTCCGCACATCGCCCTCGGAATTCACCCGCACAACAAGTAATTCCGACTCGCAGAACGCCCGATTGGTTTTCCGAAAGAGCTCGCGCGCTTTTTCGGGATAATTAACTATCATGCGCATAACAGTCGTCTCAGTGGTGTCCACCAGCGTGAGAGCCAGCACATGTAGCCCCTCCTTGTGCAGATCGCAAATCAGCTCATGCAAGCGCCCTACCTTGTTGTCCGCAAATACGGAGAACTGGATTACAGGCCCCGAACCCCGATGCTCAACTACCTCGCTAGGCATACCAAAAGCGTAGTTTCCCTAAATCGAAATAACAACCTAATTTCTTCTCTTCAATCGCCTGCTAGAATCTCAGGCGATAGTTTGGCTGCTGGCAACGCGGGCAGGCAATCGCCTGATCTGTTTTCACATTACTGTACAGATGCCCGCATTTCGTGCAATGATGGGCAGAGCGCAGCCTTTGCTCGTCAAACAAAGCCCTGTCCCGCCTATCGTAATACAACCACAGCAGGAAAAAAAGCAAAAGGCCGGTGAGCACAAAAAGTGTCACCAGCCAATTGATGGGAAAAGACATGGCGGTAAGTAGGAACCGCGATGATGCCACAGACTAGGCTTGCGCAGCAGGAGCAGAAGCTTCAGCTGTGGCTGCGGGAGCTGCGGTCTCGGCGGCAGCCTTCTTGCCTTGCTTGCGCTTGGCATAACCGGCGTCATCAGCAGCAATGAGGCGAATCAGGCCCATCTCAGATGCATCGCCGATACGTGGAACCAGCTTGTAAATGCGGGTGTAGCCACCTACACGGTTGGCAAACTGATTTACTTTCTCGTTGAAAAGGGAGGTGACCGCGTCCTTGTCGCGCACCAAAGCCATGGCTTGGCGGCGGAGATGCAGTGCGCTGTCCTTGTTGGCGCTAGCCTTCTTGGCCAAGGTGATGACCTTTTCCACATACGGGCGAAGTGCTTTGGCGCGTGTCAGAGTGGTCGTAACTTCACCGTGCTTGATGAGAGCCGCTGAAAGATTGGCCAAGAGAGCGCGACGGTGCTCAGGTCGGATACCGAGGGAGGCGCGATGGTTTTTGTGGCGCATGACTAAATTAAGGTAATATGTTAAATAAAAGTAGGGGACGTATGACTGAAGCTTAGAGATCGCTGCGCGGTTCGAGCAGGCGTTCGTCAATCTTCATGCCGAGCGAAAGGCCCAATGCTTCCAGCTTAGCCTTGATTTCATTGAGGGACTTCTTACCGAAGTTGCGATACTTGAGCATCTCCTGTTCACTCTTCATCGCAAGCTCGCCAACGGTGGTGATGTTCGCGTTGTTGAGGCAGTTTGCGGCGCGCACGGAAAGCTCAATTTCGTTGACCGACATATTGAGAAGCTTGCGGAGGCGATTCTGCTCTTCCGAGACTTCCGTTGTGTGGGATTCAAATTCCACGCGGTCATCGCTCACCTTGTCGAACACATCCAAGTGGTGCTTCATGATGGCGGCAGACTGCTTGAGGACATCATCGGGAGTGGCGCGACCATCCGTCCAGATTTCCAGAATAAGGCGATCAAAGTCCGTCATCATTCCCACGCGGGTGTTTTCCACGGTGTACTTGACGAGCTTCACGGGAGAGTAAAGCGAGTCGATAGCGATTACGCCAATCGGCTGCTCCTCTGCCTTATTGTCTTCTCCTGGCACGTAGCCACGGCCAGTGCGCACTTCAAGCTCAGCATAGAAGCGGCGCTTCTTATCCAGCGTGCAGATTACCTGCTCAGGATTGACGATCTGGATATTCGAATCCGCGCGAATGTCAGCAGCCGTGACTGTTCCCTCGCGTGTAACGTCCAGGATAAGCTGCACAGACTCACGTTTGTGAGAAATCAGCAATACCTTCTTGAGATTCAAAACGATATCAGTGACGTCTTCTACAACGCCATCGATGCTCTGAAACTCATGCTGCACGCCGTCTATGCGAATGCTTGAGAAGGCTGCCCCCTCAATAGAGCTGAGAAGGATGCGGCGAAGCGAGTTGCCAATCGTGTGGCCATAACCTGTTTCAAACGGTTCGGCTGTGAACTTGGCGTAAGTGGGCGTGGCGCTGATCTCGTCCTTGACCAGACGGTTGGGAAGTTGGAATTTACCGAGTCTGATGGCCATGGTAGTGGTGGTGGATGGTGTTGTGCCGCTGCAAAAGCTGCCTGTAATTGTCTTCGAGTTGAGCTAAAATAACCGCAAAAATTAACGGCTGTAGAACTCAACGATGAGCTGCATGTTGACGGGGACTGTGATGTCCTCGCGAGTAGGCATACGGCCAATAGTGGCCTTCAAAGTGTCGTCGTAGCGGGTGAGCCAGAGGGGAACGGAGCGCATGCGTGTTTCCTCCATGGCGCGCGTAGCTAGCTGGCGGGAGCTGGTGCCTGCGCGGATTTCCACTTCGTCTCCGGCATTTACGAGAGCACTCGGAATATCGCACTTATGCCCATTTACGCGAATATGGCCGTGGCACACCATTTGGCGGGCTTGGCGGCGCGTGCGAGCAAAGCCGAGGTTGTAAATCACACTGTCCAAACGGCGCTCAAGGAGGGCCAGGAATTGGTCACCGGTGATACCACGTTGCGCTTTAGCCTTTTCGAAGGTTAGGCGGAACTGCTTCTCGGTAAGGCCATACATGAAGCGCAATTTCTGCTTCTCGACCAAGCCGATGGAATATTCGGTGGACTTGCGGCGAGACTTCGGGCCGTGAACGCCAGGGAAGTAGGCCTTGCGCTCCTGCGCCTTGGAAAACGGGAAGATGGACTCGCCGAAACGGCGGTTCATGCGGGCGGTAGGTCCTGTGTAGCGAGACATTTTCTTTTAACTTTAAATGGTTTTGGCTGTATCCGTTATTATATTAGACGCGGCGGCGCTTGCGTTGGCGGCAACCGTTGTGGGGGACGGGCGTCACATCAATGATGGAAGTTACTGCGAGGCCGAGCGCTTGCAGAGAGCGGATGGCGGAATCGCGTCCCATTCCAGGGCCAGACACATGCACTTCTACTTCCTTTAGCCCGTGAGACATTGCAGTGCGCGCGGCATCTTGTGTAACAACCTGCGCGGCATATGCGGTTGACTTGCGGGAGCCACGGAATTGGCACTTACCGCTGCTCGACCAGGAAAGCACATTCCCTTGGCGGTCGGTAAAAGTCACCTTTGTGTTGTTGAACGTAGCCAAGATATGAGCGATGCCCGCAGTTACGTTTTTGCTGCCCTTGGCGCGGCGGATCTTGATTTCGGCAATATCGGCCTTCAGGAGGTCGGCGCCGGTGATCTCACTCGGCTTCTTCTCTGCTACTGGAGCCTCAGCTGCGCCTTCAGCAGGAGCTTCAGCTACGGCTGCAGCTGCGTCTGCCTTGGGCTGTTTCTCTGCCTTGGGTGCCTTCTTTTCAGGGGCCGGAGCGGCTGCTGCGTCTGTTGCGGGCGTTTTCTTTTCTGTTTCGCTCATGGAAATGCGGATGCTGTGTCTCTCGACTTTTTGTTAATTCAGGGAGGGGTTACTTAGTGGCTGCTTTTTGGATGCCCACGGTCTTGCGCTTGCCCTTACGGGTGCGAGCGTTGGTCTTTGTGCGCTGGCCACGTACGGGCAACCCGCGGCGATGGCGTAGCCCACGGTAGCACTGAATAGCCTGCAAACGCTTGAGATTCTGTGTGATCTCGCGGCGCAGCTCGCCCTCGCAACGCCAGCCATTGGCCACGATGATATCCACAATCCGCTGGAGCTCAGATTCGTCCAGCGAGTTCGAGCGGCGATCGGGGTCGAGTCCGAGTGTGGCGCAGATTTGATCGGCACGGGCAGGGCCGATGCCGTAGATATAGCGAAGTGCGAATGGCAACTTCTTGTTGTTAGGGATATCGACTCCTAGAAGACGTGGCATAGGATTGGCTGCTTGATGGTAAAAATGAAATTAGTCACCAGTCGCAACGCTCGTTGCGGGACTGTTGACGGAAAAACGACTAGTATCGGATGATTTTTTTGTAGTTGTCAAGACTTCAGGTGCGCCTTGTGTGATTAATACGGTATGCTCGAAGTGGGCGGCAGGTCGACGGTCTCTTGTCCAGACTGTCCACCCATCGTCCGCTTGAAAAAGTTGGTGGGTACCCATGGCGACCATAGGCTCAATAGCAATGGTCATACCCTCCTTGAGTTTCGCCCCGGTGCCGCGCTTTCCGAAACACGGGACACTAGGTTCCTCGTGCATCGTGCGCCCCACCCCATGTCCCTGAAAATCGCGGATTACACTGTAACCCGCTCGCTCAACATAATTTTGTATAGCGTAGCCTATATCGCCTGTGCGGTTGCCGACTCGCGCTTGCTCAATCCCAAGGTATAATGCCTCCTCGGTTATTCGCATAAGACGCGCAACGGATGGGTCAACTTTGCCCACAGCAACTGTGCGAGCATTGTCCCCTATAAATCCGTTGTATTCCACTGATACATCAATGGAAATTATGTCGCCGGGCTTAAGTACGCAGCGCATGGAACCGATGCCGTGGACCACTACCTCATTTACGCTGAGGCAGGTGTATCCAGGGTAGCGGTGCTTGCCAACTTTGTATTGGTAGCAGGCGCTACGGGCTCCCTTGCTTTCGATTAGCTGCTTGCCGGCCTGATCAATGTCCCAGGTGTTTATTCCTGGGGCGACCATGGCGCACAGTTCGTTGAGCACTTCCGAAGCTATTCGGCAAGATTCGCGCATCTTGCTTATTTCTTCAGCGCTCTTAACGGACATGGCGGACGAAACTGTAAAGTATCAAAGAACGAGACTACTTCGTCAGGTTGATAATCCATACGATCAATCCTGTGCCTATGATCACAACTAGCCAGATCAGGAACTGACGGGCATGTGCTAGGCCAGACATATCTATGGATTTCACCTCACCTACTGAGCGACCGCGAATGCGTCCCTTCTTAAGGAAGCCGTCGTAATGGCGCTGCAGCAGGAAAGTTTCAACTTGGCGCAGGGTATCGAGAACAACACCCACGATAATTAACATACCGGTTCCCCCAAAGAACTGGGCGACCTGATAAGGGATATCCAGATTAAACATCAGGACATCGGGAAATACTGCGATGAAGACCAAGCTGAACGCTCCAAAGAGAGTCAAGCGCGTCATCACAAAATCGAGGAAGCGGGCAGTGGCCTCACCTGGGCGCACACCTGGGACATAGCCACCTGCCTTCTTGAGTTCATCTGCCACTTGTACGGGCTTGAACATAATAGAAACCCAGAAATAGCTGAAGCCGAAGATGAGAACGATGTAGATTGCGTAGAACGCAGGCTCACCATGCTGGAAATTTGTGGAGAATTCGCGCAGGAAAGGAATATCTACTGCGGAACCGAGCCAGCCGAAAATCGTCTGCAAAAAGAGCAGTATGGCGCTACCGAAGATGATCGGCATAACACCGCTGTAATTTATCTTGAGAGGGAGGAACGAGCTGCCGCCTCCCATGACCTTTCGCCCTACCTGTCTCTTGGCATATTGTACGGGAATCTTGCGCTGAGCTTGAGTGAGCGCAATGATGCCTGCCGTAACAATCAGGAGAAGCCCCAGCATGAGCACCGCCTCAGGCACACCCTTTGTCTCGACCCCAACGGGAGCGAAGAAGAGGCTGTAGGTCTGAGTGACTGCGTTGGGCAAGTCCGCCAAAATACCGACCGTGATAAGCAGCGAGATACCATTCCCGATACCGCGCTGTGTAATCTGTTCGCCAAGCCACATGAGAAGCATGGTGCCGGCAGAAAGGAAAATCGTTCCTGTAATCAAAAAGGCAATGTGATTGGTAATCACAATTGGGCCGTACTGAGCTACACTGAATCCTTGAAACAAACGCTCAGGATTTTCAAGAGTAAGAAGCAAGAGAACACCCTGTACTAAGCATATCGCGAGCGTACCATAGCGGGTGTACTGCGTAATCTTCTGCCTGCCCACTTCACCTTCTTGCGCCAAGCGGCCAAGTGTGGGCACTGCTGCCGTCATGAGCTGGATAATAATGCTCGCTGAAATATACGGCATGATACCCAACGCAAAAACCGAGCCCTTCAGTAGAGCGCCCCCAGTGAACATGTTATAGAGGCCCAGAATATTATTGCCTCCAGAGCGTGCTTGATCCGCGAAAAACTCCTGCAACGGCATAGAGTCCACCCCGGGAAGCGGGATATTGGCACCCAGACGCGCAATCAGCAATAGAAAGAGCGTCAGGATGATGCGGTCTCGCAGTTCAGGAATTTTGAAGCAATTGGCGAATGCCGAAAACATGACAGTGGGGTTGCGAAGGTGGCAAAGTCTGTGGTTACGCTAACACAGCGAAACTAGGCAGCGGGCTCCTCTGCGGGAGCCAGCTCAATGCATTTTCCACCTGCTGCCTCGATCTTGGCTTTGGCAGTTGCGGAAAACTTGTCGGCTTTCACGGTAAACGCGCGAGTCACTTCGCCCATCGCGAGCACTTTGAAGCGATTCTCATTCTTGCGCATTAGCCCGTTGGCTACGAGCACTTCGCGGTCGATCGTCGTCTCGCTCAGATCGTTGAGGTCGCCCACGTTCACGGGCACATACTCCACGCGAAACTCAAAATTGCTGAAGCCGCGCTTCGGCAGCTTACGATGAGTTTGGATATGGCCAGACTCGAAACCAGGGCGCATACCGTAACCTGCGCGTGCGCTTTGGCCCTTGCCGCCGCGTCCGGAGGTCTTGCCGTGGCCGCTACCTTCACCGCGACCTACGCGTTTCTTGGTTTTGCGGGAACCGCCGGGAGAAAGAATTTTGTGTAAAAGCATGGCTGAAAAATTACGAGAGTTCCAAATGTAGCCCTAGAGCGTCAATGATAAACTAGGCTGCAGACTTAATATTACGGATGGTCTCTGCAGAGCGGAGCTGCTGCAGAGCGGCGATTGTGGCGAAAACCACAGCGCCTGGATTGTTGGAGCCGAGAGACTTCGAGAGCACATTGCGAATGCCTACCGCTTCAAGAACGGCACGCACGGCGCCTCCTGCGATAACACCCGTACCAGGGCTGGCGGGGCGGAGCAACACGTTGCCGCCATCATGATTGCCATGTACCTGGTGTGGTATGGTCTCACCGCGTAGCTCAATCTTGATCATGTTCTTCTGAGCTTGCTCGGTGCCTTTGCGAATGCAGTCGGGCACTTCGTTGGCCTTGCCATAGCCCACGCCTACGCTCCCCTTCCCATCGCCCACCACTACGAGCGCGGCAAAGCTGAAACGACGGCCACCCTTCACCACCTTGGCTGTACGGTTGATATGGACTACTTTTTCGATAAGTCCGGAGTCTTTGGACTCCTCGCGGCGATCGCCACGGTCAGAAGATTTGAAATCTCGGCTCATAAGTGATTGTGCGGAAAGTGCAGATAATGTGGTTTAGAATTGCAAGCCGCCTTCGCGGGCAGCGTCGGCGAAGGCCTTCACGGTTCCGTGGAAGAGACGACCATTACGGTCAAACACCACAGAGGTCACGCCTGCAGCCTTGGCCTTCTCCGCAAAGAGGAGACCGAGACGCTTCGCGCCTTCCAAGTTGTGTGGAATCTTGGAATCCTTGAACTGTGGGTCTAGGCTGGAAAGATAGACTACGGTGTGGCCCAGCACGTCGTTGATCGCCTGTGCATAGATGTGCTTGTTGGAAAAGTGCACAGTCAGGCGTGGGCGCTCCGCCGTGCCCTTAATCTTGCGGCGGATTCGGTAGATGCGCTTTTGGCGGAGTTTGGTTTTATAAATAAGATTCATGACGCGAATATAATTTTTATGCGGCAAAAGCTGTGAAACACAGCATACCACCAATGATTAGCATTAACCGGCCTTCTTGCCTTCCTTGCGGCGAACGTATTCGCCTTCGATACGGACACCCTTGCCCTTGTAAGGCTCGACGGGGTAGAAGTGCTTGATATCGGCAGCTACTTGGCCAACCAAGTGCTTATCCACGCCCTCTACTTTGATGAGCGGGTTCTTATTGCCTGCTTCCGCAAGCGTGATGGTGATTCCAGCAGGTATGCTGTATAGAATCGGGTGAGAGTAGCCCAGAGCCAAATCAAGGACTTTGCCTTTAAGTGTGGCTTTGAAACCCACACCGCTGATTTCGAGATTCTTCGTATAGCCCTCGGTTACGCCCTTCACCATGCTGGCGATGATTGAGCGAGCCGTGCCATACATGGAGCGTGAGAAGCGCGTGTCGTCAATTGGAGCCACAACAATGGCGTTGTTCTCCATGCGGAGCTTCACCGCGCGATTGAAATCACGCTGGATCTTCCCTTTCGGACCTTCGATGAGGACAGAGTGGTCGGAGACGGTCGCTTTGACCTTGCTCGGAATGGTTACGGGTACTTTTCCTACGCGGCTCATGGTAAAATTGTGTGAGGGATTATTATGTAATTCGGCTTACCAGACGGTGCAGATCATCTCGCCGCCCACTTTTTCGCGACGGGCATCGCGATCCTTCATGATGCCTTTGGAGGTGGTGAGTATTCCTATGCCGAGGCCGCCCAATACGCGGGGGATGTCGGAATAGCTGTAGTAAATACGGCGTCCTGGTGTGCTGTGGCGCTTCAGCCCGGTGATGGCTGGCACTTCGTCCACATACTTGAGGACAATCTTTAGAGTCTTCACGCCATTATCACCGGTGACTACCTGGACATCACGGATGTAGCCGTCATCCCGGAGGATTTCAGCAATACGGAGGTGGAGCTTGGAATAGCGGCCATCGCACTCAGCCTTGCGAGCGGCGTAGGCGTTGCGGATGATGGTGATAAAGTCGCTGATGCTGTCGGACATGGAATTGCTCTCCTTAGCGGGTGTAAAATCGTTGGTCGTGCGTTTGTGGGAGGCGTAAGACTACCAGGACGCCTTGGTCACTCCTGGAATCTGGCCTCGGGATGCCAGCTCGCGGAAGGTTATACGGGATACGCCATACTTGCGTATGTAAGCGCGTGGACGACCGGTAAGGCCACAGCGATTGCGAATGCGCGTCGGCGAAGAATTGCGCGGAAGAGACGCCAGCTCGCGCTGGGCAGCGTAGAAGGTCTCATCGTCTGTGTCGGGGCTGGAGAGTACTTTCTTCAGCTCAGCGCGCTTGGCTGCGTATTTCTCGCAGAGGTTTTTGCGCTTCTTTTCGCGTTCGAGCATGCAGGTTTTAGCCATGGCAAATCGTAGATAAAAATTCTAATTAAAAAGTGGGTAATTTAGGCGTTGCGCTTGCGGAACGGCATGCCCATGAGCTTCAGAAGTTCGGTGCCTTCTTCGTCAGATGTTGCCGTTGTCACGATAATGATATCCAAACCAAGCGTGCGCTTGGAGTGATCGAGTTGGGCTTCTGGGAAGATGCTATGATCTGTGATGCCCAGAGAGTAGTTCCCTTGGCCATCTAGGCGCGTGGGTACTCCGCGGAAGTCGCGAATGAGTGGGAGCGCCACGTTGGTGAGACGGGAAAGAAAGTCGTACATCTGGTTGCCGCGCAAAGTCACCTTCACGCCCAGTGGCATCCCTTCGCGCACCTTAAAGTTAGATACGCTCTTGCGTGCGCGGGTGATGACTGGCTTTTGACCGGAGATCAGCCCGATTTCGCGCACAGTCTCTTCGATGGCATTCTTATCGAGAGAGGCATCGAATCCCGTATTGATTACAATCTTGGAAATAGCCGGAACCTCGTGGCGATTGGAATAGCCACGGGACTTGGTCAACTCGGGCACGACGTTCTCGAGGTAGTGCTTTTTGAGCTCTGGTACGTAAGCCATGGTAATTTGCTATCTGGAAATTTTTTGGGTGACGCAGACGCGCTGCGGGTGGGTGGTATTAGTTATTAGACGCGGCGGCGGGCTGGCGCTTGGCTTTACGCTCGTCATAGCGACTGGCGAGCATCACGTTTGAAATATTGATTGGAAGCTCGCGCTCAATGATCGCGCCTTCGGGATGCTCCTTGGACTTCTTCTCAAAGTTCTTCCGCATATTCACGCCCTCTACGAGGATGCGTCCGGCGGTTGGCAATACTTGGAGAACTTTGCCGCGGGTGCCGCGGAAGTTTCCAGCGATGACGACTACTTCGTCTCCTTTTTTAATGGCGCGACTCATGGCTTATATTACCTCCGGTGCGAGACTGAGAATTTTCATGAAGTTTTTCTGGCGAAGCTCGCGGGCCACAGGGCCGTAAATGCGAGTGCCTTTGGGGTTGCCGTCGTTTCCGATGATAACGATGGCGTTCGTGTCGAAACGCAATACGCTGCCGTCCTTGCGCTTGATGGGATAGCGGGTACGCACTACTACGCCCTTCGCTACCGTGCCCTTTTTCACCGTGGAATCAGGGGACGCCTCCTTTATGTGCACGACTACGGTGTCGCCCACTCTGGCATAGCGCTTGACGTGACCGACGGCCCGTATTACGCGGGCCTGCTTGGCGCCGGTATTATCGGCTACATCGACTCTGGTTTTTAGTGAGAGCATGACTCAAAACTTCCGGTGAAAGGGTGACTGATAAAAATGGGTTAGGCCTGGGCAGATTCTAGCTCACTGTCAATGGAGCCGATGACTACAGCCTTTTCGATAATGCGCACCACGCGCCAGCGCTTCAGCTTGCTCAGCGGGCGGGTTTCAGCGATCTCCACCTTATCTCCGGCTGCGCACTCGTTCTTCTCGTCGTGAGCATGAACAACAGTCTTGCGGTTAATTTCTTTACCGTAGAGTGGGTGCGGGGTCTTGTAGGCGAAGGTCACCTTGATCGTCTTGTCGCCGGAGCGATTGGTGACGATTCCGGTAAGGGTCTTGCGGCTGTTGCGGGTCAACTGGCTCATGTTAAATGTGCTAAAGGTGTTCAGGTATTAAATTAGGCAGCCGTCTTCTTCTGGGCCAAAAAGGTCTCCATGCGGGCGATATCGCGGCGCAGAGAGGTCAGCTTGTGAGACTGCTCCAACTGCCCGGTCTTCTTGCGAAGGCGGAGGTTGAGTAGCTCGCTGCGTGTGTCGCGGAGCTTCTTTTCGAGTTCCACTGCGGAAAGCTCTTTAAACTGTTTGGCTGACTTGCTGGCCATGACTTGTAAAGTGAAAGGGTTCGGTAAATAAAAGGGATTAGACGGCGTCTTCGCGGAGAATAAAGCGTGTCTTCATTGGCAGCTTGGTATCTGCCAGGCGCAACGCTTCACGTGCGAGAGAGATGGGCACACCTGCGATTTCGAAAACCACGGTGCCTGCCTTCACTGCCGCAACATAGTATTCCACGCTGCCTTTACCTTGTCCCATACGAACTTCGGCTGGCTTCTTGGTAATTGGCTGGTGGGGGAACACGCGAATGTAAACACGACCACGGCGGCTGAGATAGCGCGTCAGTGCAACACGGGCTGCCTCGATCTGGCGTCCGGTTACCCAGCAGCTTTCGAGAGCTTGGAGTCCGGTCTCACCGAAAGCCAGCGTATTACAGCGGGTGGCTTTGCCGTTCATGTGACCGCGTCTCCACTTGCGGTATTTGGTGCGGAAAGGGGCGAGTGCCATGGCTAAAAATCGTTAAGAAATTATTGGATTCGAGTATGCTCTGCGAAGGTGTAGCGCGAGCGGCTTAGGCGTTGAAAATCTTTTCGTCTGCAGGTAAGCAAACCCAGCACTTGATGCCGATCTTGCCAGCCATTGTGTGCGCTTCCACAAAGCCGTAGTCCACATTTTCGCGGATAGTGTGCAGAGGCACGCGGCCTTGGCGCTGCCACTCGCGTCGGGCAATATCAGTGCCACCCAAACGACCGGAAACCTGGATACGAATGCCCTGTGCGCCGGCGGCAAGCGTTGTCTGGATAGCCTTCTTGAGTGCGCGGCGGAAAGAGATGCGTCGCTCAAGCTGGAGCGCCACATTCTCGGCCACGAGGTATGCTACTAACTCAGGCTTCTTTACTTCTTGCACGTCGAGGATGACTTCCTTGCCGGCAAACTTGTTGAGCTCTTCCTTCAGCTTTTCCAGCTCTTGACCCTTGCGGCCAATCACCACTCCAGGGCGAGCTGTGTAAATCTTTACACGGACGCGGTTGCCTGCGCGCTCAATGAAGATGCGGGGCACTGCGGCTTGCTTCAGCTTCTTGCGCAGCATCTCGCGGATGCGATAATCTTCTGTCAGAAGAGCGCCAAAGTCACGCTTTTTGGCATACCAGCGGGATTCCCAGTTGCGGCGGACAGGGAGGCGGAAACCGATTGGATTGGTCTTTTGGCCCATGGTGGCTAAATAGAAAAAAGGTTGCTGGTAAAAGGGTTACTTCTTGGAGACAGGTGCCTCGTCCGAAAGAATAATCTTCAGATGGCTCGTGCGCTTCTTGATTGGGTGCGCCATGCCGCGAGGGGCAGGCACGAAACGGCGGAAATGGATACCGGATTCCACAATGGCGCTGCGGACATACAAGTTTTCGGCAGCAAGCTCATTATTGTTCTCAGCGTTGGCGATCGCGCTCTTCAATGTCTTCACAATGAGGCGTGCCGCTTTGCGCGGAATAAAGTTGAGCATTTCCACAGCGTGGTTTGCGGGCTTGCCCTGTATAGTGCGCATGACTTGGCGCGCTTTTGTGGGCGAGATTCGCACAGAGCGAGTGATGGCGTGTACTTCCATGGCTATTCGGCGCAGTGCGCTATTATTTCTTCTGGGTGTGCGGGTTGTGGCCCTTAAAGGTGCGGGTAGGTGCAAACTCTCCGAGCTTGTGCCCTACCATATTTTCGGTGACATAGAGCGGCATGAAGCTGCGCCCATTGTGTATTTCCAAATTCAGCCCCACAAATTCCGGCGTAATCGTGCTGCGGCGGGACCACGTGCGGATGGGCTTGCGGGAAGCAGCCTTCTGGGCAGCGGTTATCTTATCCCACAGCGGTGGTTCAACAAAAAAGCCTTTTTTAAGAGAGCGTGACATGGCAACAAATTGAAAATGTTCTTTTGCTTATAGTTCGATTACTTGCCGCGCGGGGGACGCCCGTTGTGACGAGTGATAATGAGTGAATTCGAACGCTTGCTGCGGCGACGCGTTGGCAAGCCTTTCGCTATCTGGCCCCATGGGGACACTGGGTGCTGGCGACCACCACCGCCCTTGGACTTACCCTGACCACCACCGTTCGGGTGATCCACAGGATTCATCACCATACCGCGTACGCGGGGGCGCTTGCCCTTCCAGCGATTGCGACCGGCTTTGCCCAAAGTCTCATTTTGGTGATCAAGATTGCCAACTGTGCCCACCGTTGCGCGGCAGCGGGAAGACACCATACGAATTTCACCGCTGGGCAGTTTGATTGTGGCGCGCTCACCTTCCACGGAAACTAGCTGGGCAGCAGCTCCTGCACCGCGGCACATCTGCGCTTTGGTGTTTGGGAGAATCTCGATATTGTGGATAAAGGTGGCAGGAGGAATCACGCCCAGAGGCATGGAGTTTCCTGGCTTGAACTCACCTTTGTCGCTGAAATTGGTTACAGTGTCGCCTACGCTCAAACCATTGGGAGCAATGATGTAGCGCTTCTCTCCGTCACCATACTCCACCAAAGCAATGTGGGAAGTGCGGTTAGGATCGTATTCAAGAGCGATTACTTTTGCGGGCTCATCCAGGCGATTGCGCTTGAAGTCCACTATGCGGTAAAGGCGCTTATGGCCACCGCCGCGACGACGCGACGTGATGCGGCCATTGTTGTTGCGACCAGAAGGATTGTGCACGAACTCCGTGAGCGAGCGCTCAGGGCGCTTCTTGCTCAATTCAGATTTATTCTGAATCCGGAAGCGCTGCGTAGGCGTGATTGGGCGTTTGTTGACCAAAGGCATGGCTTTATTTCTCCGTATTAGACGAGTTCCAGGGTTTCTCCGGCCTTCAGTGTAATGATGGCCTTCTTGTAGCCGGGGCGAAACGCTACTCCGCCGCGGCGGGTGCGGCTCGGCTTGGCCTTTGGCTTTACATTGATGATGCGCACATTCGTCACCGTCTTGCCAAGCGCCTTCTCGACAGCTTGGGCAACCATCACACGATTGGCGCTTTTGGCCACCTTGAAGGTGTATTGGTTCAAGTGAGAAGAGGCAGCGGCTGCCTTTTCGCTCACGATGGGTTCAAAAAGAATTTTATCGGCCTGTATCATGGCTTATTTACCTCCATTGGCGCGGGCCAATACCGTGTTGATGCCTTTCTCGCTCAATACAATCTTCTTGTATTGGCAGAGATCCAGCGCATTGAGAGAAGCAGCCTCGCACATGCTCAGGCGCTCTATGTTGCGGCCAGCCAGAGCGGTGTTGTCTGCCCATGTATCATCTACGATGAGGACTTTGCCCTCTGGTTGCAGGCGATCTACGATGCTGGCAAAAAGCTTGGTTTTTGGCTGTGCCACATCAAATGCGGCAATCACTTCGATATCCCCGGAAACCGCACGATCAAAGAGAGCGCGCTGGAATGCCAGCGTCTTCATCTTCTTGTTGATCTTCTGGGTGTAATCGCGTGGCTTTGGGCCCTTCCATACTGCACCGTGGTAGTGCTGATTACCGTTGCGGGAACCTTGGCGGGAGCGGCCTGTGCCTTTTTGGTTAAAAGGCTTCTTGCCTGTGCCGGATACCGTGCGGTGATTAAGTGTGCTGTGCGTGCCGAGTCGCTCGTTGGCCTGGTAGGCAAGCACTACTTGACGCAGCGCAAAAAGGCCCTTTTCACCCTCGAACGTGGGAATCGGAAACTCCTTCTCGGTGGTCGTGGAAACGTCTGTGGAATGGTATTTTAGCTTCATGGCGCTAGTCCTCTCTCGGCTTATTTATTACCCTTTGCGGCCTTGGCGGCTGCGGTTTTGATGGAGGATCGAATGACCACCTCGGTGCCATTGGCGCCGGGGATGCTTCCCTTCACTAGAATCAAATTCTTCTCAGGCAGCACGCGTACTACGGTAAGGTTTTGCACGGTGCGCTGCACGCTTCCCATATGCCCGGGCATCTTCTTGTTTTTGAAGATGTGGCCAGGAGTTTGGCGCATCCCGTAAGAACCACCGCGACGATGGAACATCGAGCCGTGCGCCGCAGGTCCGCCTTGGAAGTCGAAGCGCTTCATTACGCCTTGGAAACCACGGCCCTTAGTCGTGCCAATAATGTCCACGACTTCGCCTTGCTTAAATCCGTCAACCGTAAGCACATCGCCTACTTTTTGTGTTGGCGCTGCTTCGGAACGCACTTCGCTAACGGTGCGGTGCGGTGCAAGACCAGCCTTCTTAAAGTGGCCAATTTGCGGTGCGGTGCTGTGCTTCTCTTTGACTTCGATGAAACCGAGCTGGATGGCATTGTATCCGTTCGTCTCCGTCGTCTTAACTTGCACAACCGGGCATGGACCGGCTTCAATTACAGTTACGGGCACCAAAGTCTCCGAATCATCGTAAACTTGGGTCATCCCAATTTTTTTACCTAATAGGGTGTAGAGCATAATCTAAGTGGCAGGTGGAAGCGGGCTTTTCGTTTGGCGGTTACGCCTCCGTTTAGGAGCCCTGCATTAGAGGTTTGATATATGTGGGTGGTGGATAAAGCTCTTATTTTTACTTCGCTTACGAGTTATCAAGCTTTGCTTGGGACTTTCGTAATGAAGGAGAAAATTGATATAAAAGTCAGAAAATGGGGACTTTTATCGAAACGGTCAAGAAACATTTTCAAAACGAAGATGATTTTTTGAAAAAATCTTCTTTGGCAATTAAACATTGATCTGAATATCTACACCGGCAGGCAGATTCAGCTTCTTCAGCTCGTCTACTGTCTGGGCCGTAGGATCGATAATATCTATGAGGCGCTTGTGGGTGCGCTGCTCAAACTGGTCCATGGACTTCTTGTCAACGTGCGGAGAGCGGTTGACTGTGTAGCGCTCAATGCGTACGGGCAACGGCACTGGGCCGGCCACGCGTGCGCCGGTGCGCTTCACGGTATTCACAATGTCCTGTGCGCTCTGGTCGATTACTCGATAATCGTAACCTTTGAGTTTAATGCGGATGCGGGTACCTTTCATAGGGTTTTCAAATAGACGGTTTTTGTGTCAAAGTTTGTAATCGCTGTTCGGTGCGCAGGGCGCTGGACAATATGAATTATCAAAGAACCAGTTTGCGCCCGTCAGCCGGGCTGAGTGTTAGGTACGAGCGGCGGCGCGGTTGGCGTTGGCTTCCTGCACCTTCTTCAAGACCTGTGCGGGTACTTGCTCGTAGTGCGATGGCTCCATGCTGTAGCTGGCGCGGCCCTTGGTAATGGAGCGCACGTCTGTCGCATAGCCAAACATCGTTTCCAGTGGCACGTTGGCGTGGATGATTGCGGCGTTATTCTTGCTCTCGATGGTATTGATCTGACCGCGGCGGCGGTTGAGGTCACCCACAACATCACCCTGGAAATCTTCAGGGCATGTCACTTCGACCTTCATGATCGGCTCAAGCAAGATTGGGCCTGCCTTTTGCATTGCTTCACGGAAGGCAAAAATACCTGCCATGCGGAACGCCAATTCGTTTGAGTCCACTTCGTGGAACGAACCGAATGTGAGGCGAACCTTGAAATCGATAACGGGGTAACCGGCAATAGTTCCGTTTTGTGCGGCTTCACGTATGCCTTCTTCGGTTGGCTTGATGTATTCCTTCGGAATTACGCCACCAACGATTTCGTTGATGAACTCGTAGCCCTTGCCCTTTTCGTTTGGCTCCATCTTGATTTCGGCGTGGCCATACTGACCGCGACCACCAGACTGGCGGATGAACTTACCAACGCCTGCCGAAGCTACCGTAATAGTTTCGCGATAGTTGATCATCGGCTTGCCGACTTCTGCCTCTACCTTGTGCTCGCGGAACAAGCGGTCGCGAATAATATCAAGGTGAAGCTCACCCATTCCGGAAATAATCGTCTGGCCGGTTTCCTGATTTGTGGAAACAACGAATGTTGGGTCTTCTTCTGCCAAGCGGCCCAAACCAATCGAGAGTCGCTCTTGGTCGCTCTTCGTCTTTGGCTCCACAGACATGCTGATAACAGGCTGCGGGAATGTTGGCGGCTCAAGCATGATATCGATATCCTGATCGATAAGGGTATCGCCCGTGCGTACTTCCTTCGCACCGATGATGGCGCAGATGTCGCCGGCGTAAGCGGCGTCAATATCCTCGCGACGATCCGCGTGCATGTGCACAAGGCGCGAAATACGCTCTACCTTGCGTGTGCGGGGATTTGTCAGAGCGGCGCCCTTGCGGAGCACTCCTTGGTACACGCGGAAGAAGGTCAGCTTTCCGATAAATGGGTCAGTCCAAAGCTTAAACACCAGTCCGCATACCTTCTTGGTGTCGTCCGCATGCACTTCTACAACCTCATCGTTGGAGTTCGTACCCTTCATCGGGGGAACATCCATCGGGCCGGGCAAGTAATCCACAACTGCATTCAGTAGTTGCTGTACGCCCTTGTTCTTAAATGCAGAGCCGGGAATAACGCCCACAAAGTTCATGCTTAGCGTAGCCTTGCGGATAGCCAGCATGATCTCGTCGCGGGTCAATGTCTCGCCTTCGAGGAACTTTGTTGCGAGATCATCATCGTGAGAAGCCACTTCTTCCACGAGCTTGTCGTGGTATTTCTGGGCCTGCTCTTTGTATTCAGAAGGAATCTCTACGATATCATACTTGCGTCCTGTTGAGTCGCTCGGATCGTAGATGTGGGCCTTCATGGCCACAAGGTCGATCAGTCCTGTAAAGGAATCTGCTGCGCCGATAGGGAGGTAGAGAGGATGTGGGTTGCCTCCGAGCTTTTCTTTAATTCCTTGAAAAGCATTGTAGTAATCAGCGCCTGTGCGGTCCATCTTGTTCACAAAACAAATACGTGGCACATGGTATTTGTTCATCTGGCGCCATACCGTCTCAGATTGTGGCTGCACTCCGGCTACTGCGCAAAACACAGCAATCGCTCCGTCGAGAACACGCATGGAGCGCTCCACCTCAGCGGTGAAGTCAACGTGTCCGGGAGTATCAATAATGTTAAATACGTGCTCGATTCCAGCGCGGGGACCTTCGGTAGTGCGCCAGCCAGTTGTGATAGCGGCAGCGGTAATCGTAATCCCGCGCTCCTTTTCCTGCTCCATCCAGTCAGTGGTCGCGCCACCGTCGTGAACTTCGCCCATCTTGTGAATCTTGCCCGAGTAGAACAAGATACGCTCAGACGTAGTGGTCTTGCCTGCGTCAATGTGAGCGGCGATACCGAAATTGCGGTGAAACTCTAGCGGAGCGCGGCGCTCAGGAGAGTTCACTTTGGAAATGTTTTTAGAGTCAAAGACCATAAGAAATGCGGCTGCTAATAGGCGAACAGGTCAAATATTGTTTCTGGATATAAACTACCAACGTAGGTGCGCAAATGCGCGATTGGCCTGCGCCATCTTGTGCGTGTCTTCACGCTTTTTCACGACGGTGCCTGTATTGTTGTAGGCATCAATTATCTCTGCGGCCAGTCCGTCGGCCATGCCACCCTTACGGGAGCCTGCGGCATCCACCAGCCAGCGATAGGCTAAGCTCTGCTGGCGCTCAAATGGGATTTCTACGGGTACTTGGTAAGTCGCACCACCCACGCGGCGGCTCTTCACTTCCAGCTTCGGGCGGATGTTCTCCAGCGCGCCCAAGAGTACGTCGATCGGATCGCCCTTGCCAAGCTTCTCCGCTACGCGCTCAAATGATCCATACACTATGCGCTGAGCGGTGGACTTCTTGCCACTGCGCATGATGACACTGATAAGGTGGCTTACGAGGGGACTTCCGTAGCGGATATCCGGAGCGTGTTCGCGTTTTTCTGCTTGGCGGCGGCGTGACATAATCGTGTTTTATCTAAAAGTTATTTCTCAGTTCTTACTTCTTTTTACCCTTAGTGGCTGCGGCGGCTCCTGGCTTTGGCCGCTTAACGCCATACTTCGAGCGGCTGCGACGGCGCTTCTCCACACCTTGGGAGTCCAGCGTTCCGCGCACAATGTGGTAACGCACACCTGGCAAGTCCTTTACGCGACCACCACGCACCAGCACTACGGAGTGCTCTTGCAGATTGTGGCCCTCGTCAGGTATGTAGGCGATCACCTCAATACCGTTGGTCAAGCGTACCTTCGCCACTTTGCGCACGGCAGAATTCGGCTTTTTCGGTGTGCGCGTCATCACTTGCACACAGACGCCGCGGCGAAATGGGTTGGAGCGCAGGGCTGGTGCCTTGCTCTTTGTAGGTTTATCGACGCGCGGCTGGCGGACGAGCTGGTTGATCGTGGGCATGTGAGTTCTGTGGGTGCTGGCTTAAATTAATGAAAAAGTCCGAAAATAGACTCGCCTTCATCCTACGCAAGTAAAATTTTCACTCTTGACTGTTATTTTATCGCTTACTCTTAGAGTTTGCCCAACTGTCCATCCCAATGGAGGCGCCCAAAAGCCCATTCCCTGCCGCCAAAGTCTATTTCTGGCTCCTCTGCCTTCTCTTTGGTAGGCTGGCCTACTCTTTTTTCTGCCCTCTCGAACTTTCAGGAGATGAGGCCTATTACTGGGACTGGGGGCGCTCCCTGGATTGGGGTTAC
Source organism: uncultured Puniceicoccaceae bacterium (assembly GCA_964533835.1). Classification (GTDB taxonomy): domain Bacteria; phylum Verrucomicrobiota; class Verrucomicrobiia; order Opitutales; family Oceanipulchritudinaceae; genus CAZHQD01. The sequence goes on from CAZHQD010000029.1 coordinate 23,030, forward strand.
TTCAGCAAGCCCCCCCTCATTGCGTGGCTCATGGCTTTCGGAGAGCAGTTTCTAGGTGGCTCCGCCTTTGCCCTGCGCTCTTTGGCAGCTGTATTTGGCACAGGCGGTTTGCTCGCTTGCTACCTTCTCGCAAAATCCCTCTACGGAGAGCGCACCGCCTTTTTCGCCCTTGCCGCTCTCGTATGCAGCCCTGCCAATGCCGCCCTCAATCTCATAATAACGATAGATGCCCCCCTTGTCTTTTGCTGGTCTCTCGCCCTTCTCAGCTTCTGGAAACTCATTGCATCCCCATCGTGGGCATGGAAATGGGCTGCCCTTCTCTTTTTAGCGTTAGGGTTCGGCACCTTATCCAAGCAAATGATGCTCACCTTCATCCCGTTGGCCTTCTGTTTCCTTCTCTTTTCCGCTGAGCACCGTAAGTCCCTCCGCAATCCCCGCCTCTACGCCACTTTACTGCTTCCTGCTCTCTTTTTGGTCCCTACCCTTCTCTGGAATGCCCGCCACGAGTGGATTACTGTCCAGCACACCGCCCACCACTTCGCTGGAGAATTCAGCCTCCTAAAATCCATCTCCCGTTTATTTGGATTCCTTCTCTCTCAGGCTGGCATTCTCTCCCCCATTACATGGGCGCTCACGATTGCCTCGCTTCTCTCAGGTGCCTACTGCCTGCGCCGTTTCAGGCCACAGGAGCTCTATCTATGGCTCTTTAGTGCCCCCGCCCTTCTTGCCATCTGCCTCCTTTCCTTCCAGCGAAATATAAACCCAAACTGGCCCGCCGTCTTCTACCCCGCAGGCATACTCTTCACCGCCGCATGGGCCACCAACCAATTCTCCACTGGCAAGCTCTACCGTTGGCGCTCATGGTTCAAACCGGGGCTCTACTGCGGTGCGGCCCTTGCTCTCCTGGCCTACGCGCTGCCCGTCCTTATGGCCCCCCTTGGCCTCGCAGGCTCAAAGATCGACATCACCGCGCGCCTCGGCGGTTGGCGTTCCCTCGCTCAGGAAATTGCCTCCCTCCGTGCAGACGCCCCCACACCCCCGTTCATCCTCGTCCACGGCCACCGTTATACCGCCTCTCAGCTCGCCTTTTACCTCCCCGACCAACCCCGCACCTTCCAGTGGCAATCCTCTGGCTCCCCGCCTCAAAGCCAGTATCACCTCTGGGGCATTCCCGACTCCCTGCGCGGCCAGGACGCCCTCATCATAATGGACGCCCACCTCGCCTCCATTCCCCCCGATTTGCAAAATGCCTTCACCACTATCCACCCCATAGGTCCCCTCTCCATCCCCCTCGGCCCCACCAAATCCCGCAACTACCTCCTCTTCAAAGCCACCCATTACCTCCCCTCCCCACAACCCAAATAATACTCGTCCCTTCCCCCATATCCCTCTACCCTGCCCACACCACTACCTTATATTCTTTCCCCACCCTCTGTGTTCCTCTCCGCCTCCGTGGTGAACCTGCCTTCTTTTTATAATTTATAA